>NZ_JBIRJC010000015.1:89094-196790 GCF_044329365.1 Kitasatospora sp. NPDC017646
GTGGGTGGGGGGGGGTGGCTGGGGTGGGTTGGGGGGGGGGCCCGGGCGCTGTGGGGGGGCCGCGCGGGGGGGGGGGCCCCCCCGGGGGGGGGGGGGGGGGGGGGGGCCGCCCCCCCCCCCCCCCCCGGCCGTTCTGTCCGGTCACATCAGCAGCTTGTCCTTGGCCCTCCGGTACTCCTCGTCGGAGATGGCGCCCCGGTCCCGCAGGTCCGCCAGTCTCGCCAGGTCCTCGACGTGGCTGCGGCCGCCGCCTGCCGCGGGCGGGGCTGTGGCTGCGGCCGGCGTTCCGGCCTGTGTCCCGGCCGCGCCCGCGGCAGGCGTTACGGCCTGCGTCCCGGCCGCGTCCCGGATGTAGGCCCGGACCGCCGCGTCGGCCTGCTGGGCCTGTTCGATGTCCCGCATCCCCATGCTCTGGCCGCGAGCGATGAGGTAGACGAGGATGCCGATCAGCGGCAGGAAGATCACCAGGATCAGCCAGCCGGCCTTGCCCCAGCCGCTCAGGTCGTGACTACGGAAGATGTCCGAAATGATCTTGAACAGGAGGAAGAACCAGAGGATCCAGAGGAACAGCTCCAGCATCGTCCAGAAGATGTTGAGGACCGGGTAGTCCACGGCCAGTAGCTTGGTATCCATAATTACGTGTTACCACCATAAAACGGACACCGCTCTTCGGGGCTCAGCCGTTCAGGTGGCCTTCTGGCGGACTGGGAATGTTCCAGCCCCGCCCGGTCCGCCGCCGCAGCTCCACCGCCAGCCCGATCAGCTCGCCCCACCAGGCGTCATGCCCGGTGAGCAGCAGCCGCTGCGCCTCGGCGGCCGGGACGGCCCGGACCTCGACCACCTGCTCGCCGTCCGCCGGGTTGGTCGGCGTCGAGTCCAGCTCGACCTCGCCCCAGCCCCACAGCCAGGCCTTGTCCGGGTGCGGCTGCCACGGCCGGTACGGCACCGGGTCCTCGGTGTGGCAGCGGTGCGCGCCCAGCCAGCCGGGCTCGCCGAGCAGCCGGGCACCGGCCTCCTCGCGCAGCTCGCGTTCCAGGCAGTCCGCGACGGATTCGTCCCGCTCCCGGGTGCCGCCGGGCAGGAACCAGTGGTCCCGGTCGTCGCGGCACAGCACCACGTTGCCGTCCGCGAATCCGATCAGGTGGATGTTGGTGACCAGCTCGTCCGGTGGCAGTTCGGTGGAGAACTGGGCGTCGTAACGGCCCCAGGCCCAGTACTGCGGCGCGTGCAACGCCGGGAAGAGGGCGGTGAATTCGGCGGCTCTGGCGGAGGTGCCGGTGTGGTTCGTGGTGTCGGTCATGATGACTCCTTTCACGATCTGACGATGTGTCCCGTAAATCATGGCGAGCTCCGCTGTGAAGCGGGCCTACAAGTTCCGTTTTCATCCGACCAGTGAGCAGGCGGCTGAGCCGTCGCGCACGTTCGGGTGCGTGCGGAAGGTTTGCAACATGGCGTTGCAAGCGCGTACCGGGGCCCGGTCGCTCCGGGGTGAGCGGATCACCCGCAACGCCGCCTCGGTGATGCTGACGGCGTGGAAGGAGACCGGCGAATCGTCCTACCTGTCTGAGGCCTCGTCCGTGCCGTTGCAGCAGACGCTCGGCATCTCCAAGGGGCCCTCACGAACTTCTTCGCGCGACGGGCGGGACACCCGCGGTTCGAGTCGCCCGGCGGGGGCCTGCGCGCAAGGCCAGGGGTTCGGTCACCCGGGGGAAGGCCCGGCGCGGGGTTGCCCGCGTTCATGCGAGGACCGCCGACCGCCGCCGGGACTTCCTGCACAAGCTCACCGCTCGACTCGTCCGTGAGGACCGAACGGTCGTGAGCGAGGATTCGACGGCCCGCAACATGCTCAGGAGCGGCAAGTTGTCCCGGGCCGTCTCGGACGCCGGCGGTTGCGGCCTGTGGGGACGGTGTGAGACCTCAACGGAGCACTCCGTGCGGGCGGTCGTCGGTGAAGCAGGAAGTCCCGCCGCCGCGCTCACGCGCAGCGGCTCAGCCGCGAGGCTGAGGGGAATCCCCCGTCCTTCGGGAGGGGAGGGAGTCAATCGGTGATCGTAGTGCCGGCCGTGAAACGGCGGTGGACGCCCGGGTGGACGAGGGCGATGTCGGAGGTGGAGATGGCGCGCGGGCGGGAGTGCGCCGGTTCGGTCGTGGCGCCGACCCAACTGCCCAGGGACATCTCGGCGGTGATACCCGGTCCGAAGCCGGCGATCAGGCCCGGGGTGCCCTCGGGGGCGCCACCGTCGGCGAACAGCCGGGCGAGGGCGTCGAAGACGACGGCGCTGGCGATGTTGCCGCGCTCGGTCAGGGTGGCCCGGCTGTAGCGGAACTTCTCCGGCTCAAGGTTGAGGAAGCGGCAGAGGTCGTCCAGGATGCGCGGGCCGCCGGCGTGCACGATGTAGAAACCCAGGCCGGAGACGTCCCAGCCGTGCTGCCCGGCCATGGTGCGCAGCGCGGGGGCGAGCATCTCCATGGTGCCGGGCACCCGTTTGTCCAGCTGGAAGTGGAAGCCGGTGTCCTTGACCCCGTACGAGATCCAGTTCTCGGTGTCCGGGACGAGGTGGGAGCCGTTGCGCTCGATGTGCACCCCGCTGCCGCCGTGCCCGCGCATCACCACGGCGGCGACGGCGTCGCCGAAGAGGCCGTTGGAGAGCAGCGAGCCGACTTCGAGGTCGGTCGGCTGGTAGCAGAGGGAGCAGAACTCGCAGGCCACGATGAGCACGTTGGCGCCCGGGTAGGCGCGGCAGAAGTCGTGGGCGCGGTTGACGGCGGCGCCGCCGGCCGCGCAGCCGAGCTGGGCGATCGGCACCTGGCGGGTGTCGGAGCGGAAGCCCATGCTGTTGATCAGCCAGGCGGTCATCGACGGCATCATGAAGCCGGTGCAGGACACGTAGATGATCAGGTCGATGTCCTGGGAGCCCAGCTCGGCGTGACGGAGGGCGCGTTCGACCACCTCCGGGACGCGGCGCTTGGCCTCCCGCTCGTACACCTGGTTGCGGACGGTGAAGCCCGGGTGGGTGAGGGTCTGCTCGATCGGCTGGACGAGGTGTCGTGTCCGCACCCCGGTGTTCTCGATCAGCCGCAGGGCCAGGCCGAGTTGGGGGTGCCCGGCGTGCAGGGTGCGGGCCAGGTCCAGGGTCTCGTCGAGGGTGATGACGTGCTCGGGCACGGCGATGGCGGGGCGGCAGAGTGTGGCCATGGTGGGGTCTCCCCGGTGCGGGAACGTTGTGTCAAGGGGGAGGAGTGCTACCAGGCGACCGGGAGGGTGCGCGGGAAGCGCCAGATCGAGCCGGAGTTCCAGTCGAGTTCGGACGGGTCGACGGCCAGCCGCAGCCCGGGGAAGCGCCGCAGCAGGGTGCCGATGGCGACCTGGAGCTCCATCAGCGCGAGGTGCGAGCCGAGGCAGCGGTGCTGGCCGTGGCCGAAGGCCATGTTGACGGGCCCGGCGCCGCGGTCGAAGTCCAGCTCGTCGGGGCGCTCGTACACCGCTGGGTCCCGGTTGGCGGTCAGGTAGGAGACGTGCACGGCCTCGCCGGCCCGGATCAGCACCCCGCCCAGTTCGACGTCCTCGGTGGCGACCCGGGCGATGCCGGGGCCCTGGCGGAACGGGATGAAGCGCAGCAGCTCTTCCAGGGCGTGCGGCAGGGTGTCCGGCCGGGCGCGCAGCTCGGCGAGCTGGTCGGGGTGGGTGAGCAGGGTGTAGGTGATGTTGCTGAGCTGGTAGGTGCTGGTGTCGTGGCCGGTGACCAGCAGGACCATCGCCATCACGGCGAGCTCGTCCGCGGCCAGCAGGTCGTCGCCGTCGCGGGCGGCGGCGAGCGCGCTGATCAGGTCCTCGCCGGGGTGGGCGCGGCGCTCGGCGGTGAGCGTGGTGAAGTAGGCGCGCAGCCCGGCCTTGGCCTCCTCCTGGCCTTCGCGGCTGCCGGGGCCCATCCGCATCATCGCGACGGCCCAGCCGCGCAGCCGGTCGCGGTCCTGCGCGGGGATCTCCAGCACCTCGCAGATGGTGGTGAGCGGGAGCCGGGCGGAGAGGAAGTGCGCCAGGTCGGCCGGGGCGCCGTGCTCCTCCATCTCGTCGAAGTAGCCGTCGACGATCCGCTGGGTGGCCGGGCGCATCCGTTCGACCTGGCGGTGGGTGAAGCCCTGGGCGACCAGGCGGCGCAGCCGGTTGTGCTCCGGCGGGTCCATCAGGTTGATCGATTCGGCCTGGGCGATGGTGGCGGGCGTCATCCGGGGCAGGTCGCGGCCGATGCCGGCGGCGCGGCTGAACCGGCGGTCGGTGGTGACCACCTTGACGTCCTCGTAGCGGGTGGCCAGCCAGGCCTCGCCCTCGCCGTGCGGCAGTCGGATTCTGGCGATCGGGGCCTCCGTGAGCAACCGCTTGAGGAGGGGGTCGAACTCCAGGCCGTCGGTGTGGTGGAAGGGGCAGTCCCACACGGGGGCGGTGGTGGTCACGGGCCTGTCCAATGGTCTTCGTCATGCGGGGTGGCGCCGCCCGAATCGGTTCCGGGAGGTTCGGGCGCGGACATCCGGATGCTTCCCCATGAACTGGCAAAGATGTGATTCCCGAGAGTTGTTCCCCCTAACGAGTGAGATAGCCGATTGTCAGCTGAATTCTCGGCAGCGAACGGGAGTTGGGTGTCAGCCGGTCGAGCCAGGTGCGACCAGCCCGGTCTCATAGGCGAGCACCACGGCCTGGGCCCGGTCGCGCAGGTTCAACTTGGCGAAGATCCGGGCCACATGGGTCTTCACCGTCGACTCGCTGAGGGTCAGCTCGACCGCCAACTCGGCGTTGGACAGCCCGCGTCCGAGCAGTCCGAGCACCTCCACCTCGCGCGGGGTGAGCGGCGCGAGGTCGCGGTGCGGCCGCGGCGAGCCGGTGCCGCGGGCCGCCGGGTGCGGGGCGCCGGTCGCGAAGCGCTCGACCAGCCGACGGGTGATCGACGGGGCGAGCAGGGCGTCGCCGGTGTCCACCAACCGCACCGCGGCGGCGAGATGGGCCGAGGTGACGTCCTTGAGCAGGAAGCCGCTGGCCCCCGCGGACAGCGCCGCGTAGACGTAGTGGTCCAGGTCGAAGGTGGTCAGCATGATCACCCGGCAGCCGGGCACCTGGGCCAGGATCCGGCGGGCGGCCTCCAGGCCGTCCATGGTCGGCATCCGGATGTCCAGCAGGGCCACGTCGGGCCGGTGCCGGACGGCGGCGGCCACCGCCTCGGCGCCGTCCGGGGCCTCGGCGACCACGTCGATGCCGCGCGCCGTGAGGATCATCCGGAAGCCGGTGCGGACCAGCTCCTGGTCGTCGGCGATCATCACCCGGGGGCGGCGCGGCTCGTCCTGTTCCATCTGCTCCTCGTCCTCCACCACTGTCACGGCCGGTCCAGCGGGATGCGGGCGCGCACCCGGTAGCCGCCGCCGAGCCGGCGCCGGGCGTCGAAGTCCCCGCCGTACACGGCGACCCGCTCGCGCAGGCCGAGCAGCCCGCGCCCGGCGCCGTCCGCCTCCGGCCTGCCGGTGGGGACGGACCCCCCGGAGAGCACGCTCGGGCCGCTGTTCAGCACCTCCACCCGCAGGGAGTGGTCCGCGTACCGCACCGTCACCTCCGCCGTCACCCCGTCCCCGTGCTTGAGCGCGTTGGTCAGCGCCTCCTGGACGATCCGGTACGCCGTCACGTCGACGCCGCCGGGCAGCGGCCGCGGCTCGCCGGAGACCCGCACCTCCACCGGCAGCCCGGCGAAGGCGAAGCGGTCGACCAGCGAACCCAGCCGGCTCAGGCTCGGCTGGGGGGCGAAGCCCTCCGGCTCCGGCTCCTCGCCGCCGTCCGCCGCCGGGGCCAGCAGGCCCAGCAGGTGCCGCAGTTCGGTCATCGCGTCCCGCCCGGCCGCCTCTACCGCGCCCATCGCGGCCGCCGCCTCCTCCGGCATGGTGGCCAGCACCTCGCGCGCGGCCCCGGCCTGCACCACCATCAGGCTCACGTTGTGGCTCACGATGTCGTGCAACTCCGAGGCGATCCGCGCCCGTTCGGCGTCCACAGCGGCGCTCGCGGCGCTCTGCCGCTCCCGTTCCAGCAGCCAGCCGCGCTCGCCGATGGCCGTCCGGTACAGCCGGCGCGCCCGGACCAGCGCGACGCCCAGCCAGCCGGCGCCCGCGCAGGCCGTGCCCGCCACCGACGCCGCGATCCAGTCCGTCCCTGTTCCCCACACGGCGCCAGCTTCCCAGGTGAGGGCTTGATCGACATCATCCGGGGGTGCCGCCCCCGTACATCCCCGGTACTACGGCGACCTGCGGTTACACCCGGGGTGGGACGACCGGCCCCGGCCGCCGCGCCTACCGTCGTCGACCATGAGCAACGACCACGACGGGACCACCCGGCCCGACGACGCGCCCTTCGTCGTCGAGCTGTCCGGGGTGCACAAGGAGTTCGGCGACGCCAAGGCCCTCGACGGCGTCGACCTGCGGATCAGGGCGGGCGAGGCGGTCGCCGTGATGGGCCCCTCGGGGTGCGGCAAGTCCACCCTGCTGAACATGGTGGCCGGGTTGGACCGGCCCAGCTCCGGCACCGTCCGGGTGCAGGGGCAGGACCTCGGCGGGCTGAACGAGAACGGGCTGGCGCTCTTCCGCCGCCGCAACGTCGGCATGATCTTCCAGTTCTTCAACCTGATCGACGACCTCCCGGCCCTCGACAACGTCGCCCTGGCCGCCCAGCTGACCGGCACCACGGCCAGGCAGGCCCGGCGCCGGGCCCTGGAACTGCTGGACGAACTCGGCGTCGCGCACCGAAAGGACGTCTACCCGGCCGCGCTCAGCGGCGGCGAGCGCCAGCGCGTCGCGGTGGCCCGCGCCCTGATGAACCGCCCGGCGCTGCTGCTCGCCGACGAGCCGACCGGCGCGCTGGACAGCCGCTCGGGCGAGCAGGTGATGGACCTGCTGATCGACCTCAACCAGATCGGGCAGACCCTGCTGATCGTCACCCACGACCCCAACCTGGCCACCCGCTGCGCCAGTCGGCTGGTCGAGGTCGCGGACGGCAAGGTGGCGCGCGAGCGGATGCTGGAGACCACGAAGTGAGTGGAGCTGTCTGGCGGGCCTCGCGGGCGGCGGTGAAGCGCCGCCGGGTGCAGACCATCGTGATCGGCCTGGTGGTTTTCTGCGCCACCACTACCGTGCTGCTCGCCCTCGCGGTGATCAGCGCCGCCCGGGCCCCCTTCGACAAGGCCTTCGAGCAGCAGCACGGCGCCCACGTTGTGGCGGCCTTCGACCCGGCCAAGGCCTCGGCGGAGCAGTTGGCCGCCACCGCCCACCAGCCGGGCGTCGAGGCGGCCGCCGGGCCGTTCGACCAGGCCGTGGTGGAGATCCCCACCGAATGGGTCGGCCGCCCGCCCGGACCGCTGACCCTGGTCGGCCGCTCCGACCCGGCCGGGCCGGTGGACCGGCTGCCGCTGCTGGCGGGCCGCTGGGCCACCAAGCCCGGCGAGGTGGTGATCAACAATCCGTTCGGGGCTGCGTCGGAGCGTTTCCTGAATTCCCCGCTCCCCATCGGCGGCGGCCGGAGTCTCACCATCGTCGGCTTCGTCGACAGCATGAGCCAGACCGCCGGCGGCTGGGTCACCCCCGAGCAGGCGGCCGCCCTGCACCCCGCCGGCCGACAGATGCTCTACCGCTTCGACGACGCCTCCAGCGACCAGGAGCTCACCTCCGCGATGGGCACGGCCACCGAGGGCCTGCCCAAGGACGCGCTCGCCAGCGCCCAGTCGTACCTGACGCTCAAGCAGGCCTTCTCGGCGGGCGCGGACGCCTACACGCCGCTGATGACGGTCTTCGGTGCGCTCGGCCTGATCGTCTCCGCGCTGATCGTCGGCAACGTGGTGAGCGGCGCGGTGGTCTCCGGCTACCGGCACATCGGCGTGCTGAAGTCGATCGGCTTCACCCCGCGCCAGGTGGTCACGGTCTACCTGACCATGGTCTCGGTGCCCGCCGTCGTCGGCACGGTCCTCGGCACGGTGGCCGGCTGGTTCGCTTCCTACCCGATCCTGCTGGGTGCGTTCTCCGGCATCACGACCGGCACCGCGGTGATCGAGCCGGCCGGCTGGCTGCCCGTCGCCACCCTGCTCGGCGTCCCGCTGCTGGTCGCCCTCGCCGCGCTGGTCCCGGCGTCGCGCGCCCACCGGCTCTCCGCCGCACAGGCCATCTCGGCCGGCAGCGCGCCGCGCGACGGACGCGGGCTGCGGGTCCAGCGCTGGCTGAGCGGCACCCGGCTGCCGCGCGCCGTCAGCCTCGGCCTCGGCCAGCCCTTCGCCCGCCCGGGCCGCACCGCGCTGACCATGGCGGCGATCGTGCTCGGCGTGGTCACCGTGACGGTGACGACCGGTCTGAGCAGCACCCTGAGCAAGTCGATGGACCACCGTGACGGCCACACCCACATCGACGTCCTGACCGCCAGCTTCTCGGGCAGCAAGATCGAGCCCAAGCTCACCCCGGCCCAGACCGAGGCGATGCTGCGCGCCACCCCCGGCGCCGAGCGGGTCAGTACGCGCGGGCTGGTCCGGGTCGGGCTGGTCGGCTACACCCAGCCCGTGTTCGCCGACTTCTACGGCGGCGACGACATCGCCAACGTCAAGCGGCTCCAGGCGGTGGAGGGCCGGGTGGCGACCGGACCGAACGAGATCGAGGCCGGGCCGTCGTTCCTCAAGCAGCACGGGCTCAAGGTCGGCGACCGGCTCACCCTGGACCTGGACGGCCGGAAGCTGACCGTCACCATCGTCGGCAAGGAGGACGAGGGCAACGCCCAGGCGTTCGCCTCCAACGACGCCACCAGGGCCGCGCTCACCGACGACCCGCACGTGGTCGAGTACGACGTAAAGCTCGCCAAGGGTGCCGACGCCGCCGCGTACCAGAAGGCGGTCACGGATGCCGATCCGAGCCTCTCGCCCTCGGTGTTCGCGCCCGACACGCCCGGGTCGGTCGTCGCGATCGTCAGCTTCAGCACGACCTTCTCGGTGCTGCTGTCGGTGGTCGCTGCGCTGGGCGTCTTCAACACCCTGCTGCTCACCATCCGCGAGCGCCGCCGCGACCTTGGCATGCTGAAGTCGATCGGGATGACGCCCCGGCAGGTCGTCGCGATGACGGTCACCTCGGTGGCCTGGCAGGGCGTGGTCAGCGCGGTGATCGGCATCCCGGCCGGGGTCCTGGCGCACCGGCTGCTCATCGAGAACGTCGGGACCATCGAGTTCAGGGAGGACAGCATCAACATCTGGAGCGCCCCGCTGCTCACCGGCCTCGCCCTCGCGGGCGTCGTGATCGCCGTCCTCGGCGCGCTCGTCCCGGCCCGCTCGGCGGCCCGGCTGCCGATCGCGGAGGTGCTGCACAACGAGTGAGGTGCTTCGCCATCACGGACGGCCGGGCGGCCTCGCTGCCCGGCCGTCCGGCGCGTTGGGGTGATGCACCATCAACGGCACGTGTGAGAGCCCCTATCATCGCGCCATGGCCACCGCTGAGCTGATCCGAATCGTCTCCCGCTCCTCGCCCATGGCGCTCGCCCAGGTCGACCGGGTCCGCGCCGAACTCGCCGAGCTGCACCTGGGGTTGCGCACCGAGGTGGTGCCGGTCACCACCTCGGGCGACCGCTGGACCGGGGACCTCGCCCAGCTGGGCGGCAAGGGGGCGTTCACCAAGGAGGTCGACGCCGCGCTGCTCGCCGGGGAGGCCGACGTCGCCGTGCACTGCCTCAAGGACGTGCCCGCCGACCGCCCGCTGCCCGCCGGCACCGTCTTCGCCGCCTACCTGCGCCGCGACGACATCCGCGACGCGCTCGTCCACCCCGGCGGCCTGACCCTCGCCGAACTCCCGCCCGGCACCCGGATCGGCACCTCCTCCGTCCGCCGCATCGCCCAACTCGCCGCCTCCCACCCGCACCTGGAGTGCGTCCCGATCCGCGGCAACGCCAACAGCCGGCTCGCCAAGCTGGCAGCCGGGGACGTCGACGCGCTGCTGCTCGCCGTCTCCGGTCTGGAGCGGATCGGCGAGCAGGCCCGGATCACCGAGGTCCTCGGCGTCGAGGCGATGTGCCCGCCGATCGGCGCCGGCATCCTCGTCCTGCAGTGCCGCGAGGACGACGCCGCGACCATCGAGGCCGTCACCGGACTCGGCCACCACGACACCTGGCGCGAGGCGGCGGCCGAGCGGATGTTCCTGCACGTGCTGCAGGGCCACTGCAACAGCCCGATCTCCGGCTACGCCAAGGCCGAGGCGGACGGCCGGCTCTCGCTGCGCGGCCGGGTCTTCACCCCGGACGGCAAGCGGGTGCTGGACGCCCACGAGTGGGCGGGTGCGCTCAGCCCGGAGGACCTCGGCACCTCGGTCGCCCTGGCGCTCAAGCGGCAGGGGGCGCAGGAGCTGATCTCCTCGATCCCGCACTGAGGTCGGGGGCCGGGGTCGGGGGCCGGCCCGGCCTCGGCATCCGGACCGCCCGCACGCCCGCGAGAACCGACCGGGTGTTCGGGGCGTCCGTTGAGGCGTGATCAGTGCGGTGCTCGGCGGGATGCCGAACTTCTGGCCCGGGCTGCTGCTCTCGCTGGTGCCGGCGGCCCTGCTGAACCGGCCGGTGGGGCGGCTGCTGCGGGCCCACTGGGCGGTGGGCTTCCTGCTGCTGCTCGGGCTCGGCGGGGTGGTCGTGGCGACGCTGCTGCCGGAGGCGTTCCGGCCGTCGGTGATCCGGCACGCGGCGGAGGCCGCGCGGCACTGCGCGGTGGCGGGCGCCCGGCCGCGTTCGCCGTACGAGCTGCTGCACGTGCGGCACATCGAACTCAAGCTGGCGACCTACGCCCCGGTGGGCTTCGCGGCCGCGCTGGCCGGGACGCGGCGGCGGGCGGCGGTGGCGCTGCTGGGTACGGCGGTGCTGCCGTTCGCGGTGTCGGCGCTGCAGTACGCGCTGCCCGCGATCGGGCGGGCCTGCGACGTGCAGGACGTCTGGGACGGTGTGCAGGGGGTCGTGCTGGGGGCGGCGCTGGGACTGGTGGTGGGGCCGGTGGCCCGGGCGGTGGCCAGGGGGCGCCTCGTGGGTCCCGGCTGACCAGGTGGAGATCCACAGCACACGGCCTGAGGCCCCGGCGGCCTGACTACTGGTCGAGCAGGGGGAACAGGCGCGTCACGGCGGCGACCGGACGGGTCCCGGCGGGCCGCGCTCCCGGGTCGGTGTCCCGGTCGCGGTAGCGGGCGAGCAACTGCCGCACGGCGTCCGCGACGGCGGTCAGCTCCTCGGGGGTGAGGTGGACCACGGCGCTGAACGCCTCGTCCTGCTGCCACTCGGCCGGGGCATCGGCGCGCCGGGCGAGCCAGCGCCGGTGGCTCTCGTCCTCCAGGCCACGGGCCAGCTCGTCGAACCCGCCGTCGGCCGCGGGCGGCTGGTCCGGGGGCAGTCGCCACGGCCGGGCCCGGCCGTCGGTGGCCGGGGCCTCCTCGATCAGCCCGTACCGGGCGAGCTGCCGCAGGTGGAACGAGCACAGGCCCGAGCTGTACCCGAGCCGGGCGGCGGCCTCGGTGGAGGTGAGGGTGCCGCGTTCGGCGAGCAGCTCCAGCAGTGCGGTGCGGACGGCGTGCTCGGGGAGGGCTCCGGTCCTGACGATGTCTTCGGTCACTTTGCAAAGTCTGCTACTTTGCAAAGTCGACAGCAAGTCCATCGAGAACGAGGGGGCGACAGTGTCCGAGTCGCGCGTACGTCCGGCCGTCCTGCGGATCACCGAGGTGGGGGAGGAGATCCTCCGCCGCACCTGCCGTGCGGCGACCGAGGAGGACTTCGGCAGCGAGCGCCTGGCCCGGCTGATCGACGACATGTTCGCCACCATGTACGTCGCCGACGGCTGCGGACTCGCCGCCAACCAGGTGGACGTGGACCTGCGCCTGTTCGTCTACGACTGCCCCGACGACGACGGCGTCCGGCACGTCGGGCACGTGCTCAACCCGGTGGTCGAGGAGCAGGAGCCCGGCCGCCCCCTGATCGAGGACGTCGAGGGCTGCCTGTCCGTACCCGGCGCCAACACCCGACTCGCCCGCCCGGCGCGCGCAGTGGTGCGCGGTGTCGACCAGCACGGCGGGCCCGTGACGATCGAGGGCACCGGCTACTTCGCCCGCTGCCTCCAGCACGAGGCCGACCACCTGGACGGGGGCCTCTACATCGACCGGCTCTCCGCCCGCGACCGCAAGCGGATGATGAAGCAGACCGCCGACCGCCGCGAGAAGGTGTTCGCCGAGCGCGCCGCCAGGGCCGCGAAGACGGCCGGGTGAGGTGGTGACCGAACCGGCCCGCCCCGCAACAGCCGCCGGCCCTGCCGCCGCCCACCCTGCCGCCGCAGCCGCCCACCTCGCCGCCGTTCGCAGCTCCTACGACACCGTCGCCGCCGACTACGCCCGGCTGGTCGTCCCGCCCGACGGGATGGACCCGCTCTCGCGCGCCGTGCTCGCCGCCTTCGCCGAGCTGGTACGGGAGTCGGGAGGCGGTCCGGTAGCCGATCTCGGCTGTGGCCCGGGCAAGGTGACCGCCCACCTGGCGGCGCTCGGCCTGTCCGCCTTCGGGGTGGACGTGTCGGGGGAGATGGTCGCGCTCGCCCGCCGCGTCCACCCCGGACTCCGGTTCGAGCGCGGCGAGATGGCCGCGCTCGACCTCCCCGACGGCTCCCTCGGCGGCATCCTGGCCTGGTACTCGGTGCACCACACCCCGGCCGCCGAACTGCCCGCGCTGTTCGCCGAGTTCCGCCGGGTGCTCGCCCCGGGCGGACACCTGCTGCTCGGCGGGCACACCGGGGACGGGGAGTCGCGGCCGGGCTCGGCGTACGGGCATCCGGTGTCGTACACCTCGTACCTGGTCCCGGGCGACCGCCTGGTGGAACTGCTGGCCGGGGTCGGGTTCACCGTCACCACCCGGCTGGACCAGGCCCGGCCGGAGCGGCCGGAGCGGGGATACGTCAGCCTGCTGGCGCATGCCTGACTGGCTCTGCCGGGGGAGGCGGTTCGGCCCCGCGGTCGAGGTGGGGGCCGGGTGGCGGCGGCGAGGGTTTACGCATGCTGAAGAACATCACGGTGGGTGACACCGAACGCCCCGTCCCCCGTTGGGCCCTGCGCCTCGCCAGGGCCCTGCCGTTCATCCTCCTGCCGCACTGCCTGTGGCGGCTGCCGTTCGCCTTCGACTTCACGATGGGCACGGTGGAGCCGGGCCGCCCGCCCCTCGCCTGGTGGGCCACCCCGTACGTGTTCGGCCTGAGCCTGGTCACCGAGGGCCTGGCGCTGCTCACCCTCGGGCTGGTCAGCGGCTGGGGTGAGGTGTTCCCCCGCTGGGTGCCGTTCCTGCGGGGGCGCCGGGTGCCGCCGCTCGGGCCGCTCGTCGCGACGCTGCTGGGCGGGCTGGTGCTGTTCGGACTGTTCGGGCTCCAGCCGCTCTCCTGGCTCGGCGTGCTCGACGAGGTCGGGTTCAGCAACGGGTGGTGGGAGGCCCTCTACCGGGTCTGCGTCAGCCCGGCCGTGCTCTGGGGCCCGACCACCATCGCCCTCGGCATCGCGTACTACCGCCGCCGCACCGCCGCCTGAACCCGGCCGCTGCGCGGGAAGGCGGACCGGCCGACTTCCCGCGCCACCGCGCTTCAGTGCGTGCGGTAGT
The DNA here is from genome assembly GCF_044329365.1 of Kitasatospora sp. NPDC017646. Taxonomy (NCBI): domain Bacteria; kingdom Bacillati; phylum Actinomycetota; class Actinomycetes; order Kitasatosporales; family Streptomycetaceae; genus Kitasatospora; species Kitasatospora sp. NPDC017646. The sequence goes on from NZ_JBIRJC010000015.1 coordinate 102,734, forward strand.
ACTCGCCGACCGCGCCGAAGGCCTCCTTCGGGTCCCAGGGGAGGCCGGGGAAGGTGTTCCCCGGGCGGTCCTCGTGGACCTTGACGACGCCGTAGCTGGCCAGGTCGAGGTCCTCGCGCGGGTCGCCGTCCGGGCGGTGGACGAAGTCGTACAGCGCGAAGGTGAACACGAAGGCGGTGTCGATCCCGCCGGTGTCGAAGGCCGTCAGCAGCTCGCGCAGGTAGGCGGCCTGGCCGGGCTCGTCGCGCTCGTAGGCGCCGTCGAGGCGCACCGGGCCGTCGGGGCCGTACTCGACGACCGACAGGCCGAGTGCGCCCCGGTCGCCCGCGCCGCGGTAGGTGGCGGAGCCGAACTCGGTGATGGCGACCGGCTTGCCCTGGGCGGTCAGCTCGCGGACGCCGTCGGCGAAGCGGTCCGCGATCTCGGCGGAGCGGTAGAGGTCGAGGGAGACGATGTCGAAGGGCGTCCAGTCGACCCGCTCCAGCGGGACGGCGGCGTAGCTGAGCCTGCCGTGGAAGTGCTCGCGGACGGTGGCCACCACCTCGCCGAGGAAGGCGTTCACCTTGCCGCTGACCGCGCCGATGTGCTCCCGCACCGCCTCCGGCCGGGCGAGCAGCGCGATCCGATCGTCCGTGGTGTCCCCGGGCAGGAACCCCGGGTTCATCAGGCTGAGTTCGGCGCCGGCCACGAACACCACCTCGGCCCCGCCCAGCCGCAGCCGCTCCGCTCGCCCGGCGCAGTCGGCGAACAGCCGCAGCATCTCCTCGGCGGTCAGCTCCAGCGGGTACGGGGAGAACCAGACCTCCAGCCCCAGCGCGGCGGCGTACCCGGCGGCGAGCTCGATCCGGTCCGGATCGCCGCCCGTGATCCGTATGGCGGTGCAGTGCAGCTCGTCGCGGATGATCCGCAGCTCGCGCTCGACGACCTTGGGGTCGAACAGCTTGCGTGAGTACGAGCCGTTCCTGACGAATCCGGTGTCGTAACTCATTCCCTTGGCGCGCATGGTCTCCTGCCTTCGTGGAGGATCGGAAACTTACGGTACGGCGCGTACCGTACTTGCCGTGACCCAGGGGCGGCAAGTAAGCATGGTGGCGGTACGGGCGGCAGCGAGGGCGGAGCGGGAGCATGGCCGGGCAGACGCGGCGACGCGGAGCGGCGCTGGATGAGGCGATCCTGGCGGCCGCCGTCGCGGAAATCGCCGAATCCGGGTACGCCGGGCTGACCATGGACAAGGTCGCCGCCCGCGCGGGCACCAACAAGAACGCGCTCTACCGGCGCTGGCCGAACCGGCTCGCCCTCGGCATCGCCGCCTACAAGCAGCTCGCCAAGGCCGCCCCGCTCCCAGATACCGGTGAACTGCGCGGTGACGCCCTGGAGTTGCTCCGCCAGGCGAACCGGCACTGGAGTTCGCCGCTCGGCGGCGTGCTGCGTGAACTGCTGGCCGCGGCGGGCGGTGCGACGGAGTTCCTGGCGCAGTTGCAGGACCAGTCCGGCGACGCCGCGGCCGCCCCCTGGCTCACCGTGCTGGGCCGGGCCGTCGCCCGCGGCGAGTCGGCGCCGGAGGTGCTGCACCCGCGGGTGGCGACGGTGGCGGTGGTGCTGCTGCGCAACGAGTTCGTCGTCCGGGGCGTGCCGAGTGCGCCCGACGACGTGCTGGTGGAGATCGTGGACGAGGTGTACCTGCCGCTGGTCCGGCGCCGGGGCCCTAGCTGACCCCGTTCCCCGCGGTCAGGGTGGCGGCGAGGCGCTCGGCGGCGGCCGCGTCCAGCGGGGCGTGACCGAGCAGGAAGCGGTACCAGAACAGCCCGTAGACCTGGTCCACGATCAGGTCCAGGTCGGCGTCGCCGCCCAGTTCGCCGCGTTCCAGGCCCCGGGCGAGCAGTTCGTGCAGCGCGGCCCGTCGGGTGGCGGTGAAGGTCCGCATCAGTTCGGCCAGGTGCGGGTCGCGGGCGGCCTCGCGGACGACGGTGCGCAGCGCGGAGGCGGTGGTGCTGCGCTGGGCGGCGTCGAAGGTGGTCTCGATGAAGGCGCGCAGGTCGGTGCGCAGGGCACCGGTGTCCGGCTGGTCGGAGACGTCCTGGTCGGCGCGGTCGGTGAGGGCGTCCAGCAGGACGGCGCCCTTGGAGGGCCACCAGCGGTAGACGGTCTGCTTGCCGACGCCGGCCGTGCGGGCGATCGCGTCGATGGTGACGGGGGTGCCGTCGGAGTCCGCGAGCAGGTGCAGTGCCGCGTCCAGGATCGCCCGGTGGGCCGCCTCGTTGCGGCGGCGGCCGGTGTGCGGCCGGGTGGAGGGGGCCTGTTCGGCCCGCGGGTCGGTCTCGCTCATCGTGGTCCCTTTCGTCCTGCCCCCGCTTGACAAGACTATCAGTCTCGGCAACCATCATTGCCGGAACGGCCGGTCTCGACAAGCTGGCGGACCGGCCAGTGAACACGCGGGAAGGGCCAGAACCAATGAGCACTGCATCTGCACCGAACGTCTTCGCCGGGCAGCGTGTCGTCGTGATGGGCGGCAGCTCGGGCATCGGCGAGGCGACCGCCGCCGCCTTCGCGGCGGACGGCGCGGAGGTCGTGGTCACCGGCCGCGACCGTGAGAGGCTGGACGCCGCCGTCGCCCGGATCGGCGGCGGGTCCAGCGGCACGCGGCTGGACGCGACCGACCCGGCCGCCCTGGCCGACTTCTTCGCCGGGACCGGCACCGTCGACCACCTCGTCGTCGCGGTCAGCGGTGCGGCCGGCAGCGGCCCGTTCGCCGAACTCGACCTCGCCGACCTCGCGCGCGGCTTCGAGGCCAAGTTCTGGCCGCAGGTCCGCGTCCTCCGGGCGGCCCTGCCGCACCTGCGCGAGGACGGCTCGGTCACCCTGATCACCGCCGCCTCGGCCCGCGCCGCCATCCCCGGCACCGCCGGACTGGCCGCCATCAACGGCGCCCTGGAGGCGATGGTCCCGCCGCTGGCCGTCGAACTCGCCCCGCTGCGGGTCAACGCCGTCTCGCCCGGCGTCATCGACACCCCTTGGTGGGACCGCGTTCCGGCCGAGCAGCGCACCGCCCTCTTCGACGGCCTGGCCGCGACCACCCCGGTCGGCCGGGTCGGCCGCCCCGAGGACGTCGCCCGGGTGATCCACATGTTCGCCGCCAACACCTTCGTCACCGGCGTGGTGCTCGACTGCACCGGCGGGGCCAACCTCCCCACCGGCCGCTGAGGAACGGTACGGCCCGGCCCGGACCCCCTCCCGGGCCGGGCCGTCGTGGCGGCGGCACTGCTCCGCGCGTCAGGACGCCGGCGGTCGCGGCTCGCCACAACGGATATGACCGATCGTCAAAGACTGCCGCCTGCGGCATGGAGCCATCCGAATGAGGGAATGACTTCCTGGCCGAACCGGGCTCGTGGAGCGGCGAGAAGGAGCGGGCCCTCGGCGGCAGAGCGGGAGGCGCACGTGGGAATAGTGCACGCGATCCGGATGCAGAGACTCGTCGCGGATGCCAGGCGCGCGTACGCGCAGGGGGACGACACCTTCGAAGCGTCCATCGACATCGACCCCCGAGGCATGGCCCGGGTCAGGAACCCCATGAAGGCGATCCGCAAGGAAATCGACCTGGTCGTCCGGTCCGTCGAAGCGGTCGGCTGGGAGTGTGTGCACGTCGGCCAGTTCATGTACTCGATCAACATGGAGTTCGTCCGCGCGGGCTGACCGTCAGGAGGCCCGAACGTCCGTCCGAGCCGTCACCACTCCGCGACCCGGTAGTCCTTGAGGAACACCCCCGACACCGGGTGGCCCGCCTCGCCGCGCACGATGGGGTCGTACACCCGGGCGGCGCCGTCCACCACGTCCAGGGGCGTGCGGAAGCCCCGGGAGGCGATCCGGGTCTTCTTGGGCGCCGGGTTCTCGTTGGTGATCCAGCCGGTGCCGACGGCGCACATGTGGACGCCCTGTGGGGCGAGTTCGGCCGCGCTGGTGCGGGTGAGCATGTTGAGTGCGGCCTTGGCCATGTTGGTGTGGGGGTGGCGCGAGGTCTTGTTGCGGACGGCGAACCGGCCCTCCACCGCGGTGACGTTGACGATGTAGCGGGCGGGGTGCGGGGAGGCGAGCAGCAGTGGCAGCAGCCGGTCGCAGAGCAGGGCCGGGGCGAGGGCGTTGACCAGCTGGGTCTCCAGAAGCTCGGCCGGGTCGAGCGAACCGAGCGTGGCGGACCAGGAGTTGGCGGGCGCGAGGTCGGGCAGCAGCCCGGCCTCGTCGGCGAAGTCCAGCGAGCCGCCTGCCCCGGAGGCGAGTTGGGCCGTGTCTGCGAACGGCCGGAATCCGGGCGCCCGGGTGATGGCCCGGCGGTCGGCGGCCGGCAGGGCCGTGGCCTCGCCCGCCGCCAGCAGGGCGTAGGACTCGGGCGGGCGGCGCAGCGTCTGCGCGGCATTGTTGACCAGGATGTCCAGCGGACCGCCGTCGGCGTGCAACTGCTCGGTCAGACCCAGGACCTGGCGCGGGTCCCGGAGGTCGATGCCGACCACGGTCAGCCGCTCCCACCACTGCTCGCTGCCCTCGGCGGCGCGGAAGCGGCGTACGGTGTCCTGTGGGAAGCGGCTGGTGACGATCAGCTCGGCGCCGTCCCGCAGCAGCATCAGGGCGAGCTGGAAGCCGATCTTCACCCGCCCGCCGGTGAGCAGCGCCCGGCGGCCCCGCAGGTCGGTGGAGAGGCCACGACGGGCGGTGTTGTCGGCCGCGCAGTCCGGGCAGAGCATGTGGTAGAAGCCGTCGACCTGGCGGTACGGCTGCTTGCAGACGTAGCACCTGCGCGGCATCCGCAGCTCGCCGACCGGCCCGCGGGCGGGGGTGAGCGGTGCGTCCTCGCGGCGGTGCCGGGCGCCGGTCGCGGTGGCGGCGAGCAGCTCGGCGTCGGCCTGGCGGAGCGCCTCCCTGGCCTCCTGGCGGCGGCGTTTGCGGCTCTCCATCACGAAGGAGCTGAGCTGCCGCTCGGCGTGCAGCCGGGTGCGGTCGTGGGAGGGGAGTGCGCGCAGCCGGCCGAGGGTGCGGCTGAACGCGGCGAGTTCCTCCGGGCCGAGGTGGGCGCCCGGGGCGGCGCCGAGCTCGACCGCGCAGGCGGCGTCGCCATGGGTCGTGCTGGTGATGAGCTGGTCGTGGTCGTCCCGGGCCGTCATGTCCGCCCCCTCGTTCCGTGCAGGTGGGAGGGACTGTAGTTGACGGCCCGGGAGGATGAGATGCCAATTTCCGCCGGCCGCCGGCCCGGTTGCTCAGCCGCAGTCGGGCGTCAGCCAACCGACTCGGCGACCGTCGAGCCGGTGGCGCACGGGGGCTCCCAATCGTTCGGCACCGGGGGGGCGGGACGGGGGAGCGCCTACTGAACGCGTTGGCGCCGTCACCGCACGCTAGTTGATTTCCGGGCGAACGGACGGTGTCGCACGCGGTTTCCGGACAGTGGGGCCGGAGCGCGACGAGGTGCCGGCCGCCCTCCGCGGGCCGTCGGCACCGAAGGACAGCTTGACGTCGCCGCCGGCGGCGCGCAGCGCGTCGACCTGGTCCTTGGCCCAGCCGGTGCGCGGGTCGTAGGCGTTGAACCAGCTGGCCCTTGCAGCCGACGCCGGTGACGAAGCCCATGCTGTAGCCCTTGACGCCGCCCGCCTTGGCCATGTCGGGCATGGACGGGGTGGGCCAGGCGCCCATGTCGATGTAGGGGGCGACCGGGAGCGCGACGTTCGGCGGCGGGGTGGTCGGTCCGCCGGTGGGCGTGCCGGTCGGGGTGCCGGTGGGCGTTCCCGTCGGGCTGCCGCCGCCGGGGCCGGTGAGCGCCACGTCGTCGGCGAGGTAGGCGCCCTGCCCGTACCAGCCGTGCAGGTAGACGGTGACGCTGGTGGTGCTCGGGCCGGTGGTGAAACGCGCGGACAGCTGCTGCCAGTTGGAGCCGCCGGGGTCCACACGGCGGGGTCGGTGACGCCGCTGCCGGTGGCGCCGAGGTAGACGTACCGGCCCTGCACCCAGGCGCTGAGGCTGTACGTGGTGTTGGGCTGGACGCTCACGGTCTGGCCGCACTGTGCGGTGTCGCTCGCGCTCGCGGCCCCCTTGAGTGCGTAGGTCCCGCCGTGGGCGCCGGAGTTGACGACGGTGCCGGTGCCGGCGGAACAGCTCCACGGGTCGAGCAGGCCGCTCTCGAGGCCGCCGTTGGCGAGCAGGTCGGCGTCGGCGGCGCCGGCGTTCCCGGCGAGGGCGGCGAGCCCGCCCGCGGCGAGGACGGTGGCGGCGGCGAGGCTCAGCAGTTCGGTCCGGCCGGCGGGGCGGCGGTGGGTGGGGGCGTGCTGGAGCGCACTGGGCATGGGGGTGCCTCTCGGGACGTGGGCCGCCCGCGCCGCGAAGGGGGAGACGCGGGGCGGGCGGCAGCATGGGGCTGGTCCGGTGCGGGGAGGAGCGCGGTGCTGAGGATCAAACTGGACTAGACCAGCTGTGCACGTCAAGCACTTCCCGGCTTCCGGGAGCCGTCCGGGGGCAGGTTTCGGGGCGGGTTCGAGGACCGCCCTCCCGCGGGGCCTCTCAGCCGCAGCAGGGCTTGCACTCCTTCACCTGCACGTTGTCCAGCACCGGGCCGAACGCGCCGCCCACCGTGCTCTCGAAGGCCAGCGTGGTGCTGGAGTTCTGCGCGACGAAGCTGAACTGGCGTCCGACGTAACCCATCGCGGGCATGGTCCTGCCGGTGACGTCGAAGGAGAAGTCCTGGAAGTCCTGCCCGTCGACGAGCGCCTTGCCGGTCCGGACGGCGGGCCCGCCGCCGGGGTTGCCGGCCAGCGCGTACGTCACCGAGTAGGTGACGCCGGGGACGGTGGTGAAGGTCTGGGCGATGGTGCCGGCGGCGTCGCCGTTGAGGTCGAGCGACTGGTCGCCCTCGGCGGCCTGCCACATGCCCGCCCCGATCAGGTCGACGCTGCCGCTGGTGACCCGCCAGGGGCCGATGCTCTGCCCGGAGGCGAACTCGGTGAAGCCGCCCGCCGGGGCCTTGGGGGACTCGAAGCTGCCGTCGTCGAAGCGGCTGAAGGCGCGGTGGCCGGCCGCCTGGGCCGGGGCGGCGAGCGCCGTGGTGGTCAGGGCGGTGGTGGCGGTGACGGTCAGGGCGAGCGCGGCGGTGCGGGTGCGCGAGAACGACATGGGTTCCTCCCCGAGTCCGTGACTTTTCGGTCACTTCCGTGTGGCCGGGCCGAGTTGATCGGCCGCGAACAGAGCGTCGACCGTCCCGGTGAGCCGTGCCAAGGCCGGACGTGCGGCGCCCGGTGGTGCGGGCTGCCCGGGCGCGGGCTCCCGCGCGCCGGTTTGCCGGGGGTGGACAGTCGGAGCCCGGCGGACCGTGCGGGGACGAATGCCCGGTGCCGACGGCCGGGTGCGGGAGCCCGGTGGTGAAGCCGGAGCCGCGCGCCCCGTTCGCACCTCCACGGTGGGTTGATGACCATATGAACCGACCGGTGGTATCGGGAGGGCAGAGGCTGGAATCAGTCTAACCTCAGTGGCACTTGATCGAACGTCAGACATGATCGATCGTGGAGAGTCGATCAGTCGCAGGTCCAGCCGGAAACCAGACAGGAGCACCGTCATGCGCAACGCCCCGTTCGGCAACAACGGCCCGGAGGTCGGGGTCATCGGCCTCGGCTGCATGGGGATGACCTTCGCCTACGACGTGGGGAACCGGGACGACGACAAGTCCGTCGGGGTGATCCGCCAGGCGCTCGACCTCGGCGTCACGTTGATCGACACCGCCGACATCTACGGCCCGTTCACCAACGAGGAGGTGGTCGGCGCCGCTCTGGAGGGCCCCTACCGCGAGCGCGCCTTCCTGGCCACCAAGGTCGGCATGGTCCCGGGCTCGGTGGGCCAGAACGGTGAGCGCGACGGCAGCCCCGAGCACGTGCGCCGCTCGATCGACGACAGCCTGCGCCGACTGCGTACCGACCACCTCGACCTCTACCAGTTGCACCGGGTCGACCCGGCCGTCCCGATCGAGGAGACCTGGGGTGCGCTCGCCGAGACCGTGCAGGCGGGCAAGGTCCGGCTGATCGGGCTCTCCGAGGTGGGCGTCGAGGAGATCCACCGGGCGCAGGCGGTGCACCCGGTGGCCTCGGTGCAGTCCGAGCTGTCGCTGTGGACCCGGGACGCGCTGGCCGAGGTGCTGCCGTACACCGAGGAGCAGGGCATCGCCTTCATGCCGTACTCGCCGCTCGGCCGCGGGTTCCTGACCGGCGGCATCACCTCCCTCGACGAGCTGCCCGAGGACGACTTCCGCCGCCGGCTGCCGCGCTTCCAGCAGGACGCGCTGCAGGCCAACCTGGAGCTGGTCGGGCGGGTCAGGGCGGTCGCCGAGCGGATCGGCGCCACGCCCGCGCAGATCGCGCTGGCCTGGACGCTGGCGCAGGGCCGGTACGTCTTCCCGATCCCGGGGACCAAGACGCCGCGCTACCTGCTGGACAACGCCGGCGCGGCCGGGATCGAGCTCTCGGCGGCCGACCTGGCCGAGCTGGACGCGCTGCCGGCCGCGGAGGGCGGGCGCTACTACTGAGCCCCGGTCCAGCGCTCCATGACCCACACCAGCTGGCGTCCGGTCTCGCCCGGAGCCCGGGCGGCGGCCTCGGCGACCCGGTCGAGCCGGTAGCCGAGCTTGCGCGGTACGGCCGCGCTGGCGCCGTTCGCCTGGTCGCAGCGGATCTCCACCCGCGTGATGCCCGGCAGCGCCAGCGCGGCCTCGGTCAGCGCCCCGGCCGCGGCGGTGGCGATGCCGCGGCCGACGTACCGGGCGGCGACCCAGTAGCCGATCTCCAGCGCGCCCGGGCCGACCCGCCCGTGCAGCCCGAAGGCTCCGACCACCAGACCGGGTGCGGCGTCCAGACCGGCCAGGTACATGAAGTCCGTGCCGGCCTCCCAGGCGGCGGTGCCGGCCCGGGTCAGCTCGGCGGTCCGGGCCCGGCTGGGTGCCTCGGCCGCCCACTCCATCCAGGGCCGCAGGTGCTCCAGGTTGGCGCGGACGGCCCGGTTCAGCGCGGGGGCGTGGGCGCTGCGACGGCGGTGCAGCCGGAGGCCCCCGGGCAGCCGCAGCAGCTCGGGCGGCCGCCCGGTGGTCGCCTCCGGTGCCGCCCGGGAGGGCCGGCAGGACTGCGGCTGTGCTCGGCTCATGGCCGCGATTATGTCCTTGGCCCGGACCTGCCACATCCGGAAGGGGGGCGCGACCGGAAGCCCCGGCCGGGGTGCGGGCGGTGCGCCCCCGGCGCGTCAGAGCCGGACCAGCACCTCGTCGAGCTCCTTGCGCCGCAGGTCCGGTACGCGCGCCCCCTCTGCCGGGTAGCCGACCGGGATCACGTACGCCGCGCGCTCCTCCGCCGGGCGGTCGCAGACCTCGTTGAGGAAGCGCATCGGGCTCGGCGTGTGGGTCAGCGTCGCCAGCCCGGCCTGGTGCAGCGAGGCCAGCAGCAGCCCGACCGCGATCCCCACCGACTCCTTGGTGTAGTAGGGGCGCGGCGAGTCGGGCCCCTTGTGCACCTCGAAGACCACGATCAGGGCCGGCGCGTCCTCCAGGAAGGGCTTGTGCCAGTCGGTGCCGATCGGCGCCAGCGCGGCCAGCCACTCCTCGGACGCCCGGTGGTCGTAGAACTCGCGCTCCTCGGCCTCGGCCGCCTCGCGCAGCAGCCGCTTGCGCTCCGGGTCGGTGATCACCACGAACCGCCAGGGCTGCACGTGCGCGCCGCTGGGCGCGGTGCTCGCGGTGCGGACCGCCCACTCGATCACCCCGTCCGGGATGGGGCGGGTGTCGTAGTCGCGGACGGTCCGGCGCTGCGCCATCACGTCGTGGAAGGCCTTGCTGCGGGTCTCGGCCTGGTCGGCCGGCACCGTCATGGGGGTGAGCGGGACGGTCGGGTGGGACGTCCCTGCCGCTGCGCTGTCAACCATGGCCGACAGCACAGCACATGACGGCCGCTCCGGGAAGAGGTAGAGACCAATTCCCGGAGCGGCCGACGGTCGTGCCGGGTCCGGCTACAGCTCGTGCACCCGGCCGTCCCGGACCTCGATCCGCCGGTTCACCGCCACGGTGTCCAGCATCCGCCGGTCGTGGGTGACCAGCAGCAGGGTGCCGGTGTACGAGCCGAGCGCCGACTCCAGCTGCTCGATCGCGGGCAGGTCCAGGTGGTTGGTGGGCTCGTCCAGCACCAGCAGGTTGACCCCGCGCGCCTGCAGCAGCGCCAGCGCGGCCCGGGTGCGCTCACCGGGCGAGAGGGTGCCTGCCGGGCGCAGCACGTGCGCCGCCTTGAGGCCGAACTTGGCCAGCACGGTGCGCACCTCCTCCTCGGTGAACTCCGGTACGGCGGCCGCGAAGGCGTCCGCCAGCGGCTCCCCGCCCAGGAACAGGCCGCGCGCCTGGTCCACCTCGCCGACCACCACGCCGGAGCCCAACACTGCGCTGCCGCCGTCGAGTTCGAGCCGGCCGAGCAGGGCCGCCAGCAGGGTGGACTTGCCCGCGCCGTTGGCGCCCGTGATGGCGACCCGGTCGGCCCAGTCGATCTGCAGGTCCACCGGGCCGAAGGCGAAGTCGCCGCGCCGGGCGACGGCCGCGCGCAGGGTGGCGACCACCGAGCCGGAGCGCGGCGCGGTGGCGATCTCCATCCGCAGCTCCCACTCCTTGCGCGGCTCCTCGACCACGTCCAGCCGCTCGATCATCCGCTGGGTCTGCCGGGCCTTGGAGGCCTGCTTCTCGGTGGACTCGGCGCGGGTGGCGCGGGCCTTCTTGTCGTTGTCGCCGCCCTTGCGGCGGGCGTTGCGGACGCCGTGCTCCATCCAGTTGCGCTGCATCTGCCCCCGGGCCTCCAGCGAGGCCTTGGTGTCGGCGTACTCCTCGTACTCCTCGCGGGCGTGCCGGCGGGCCACCGCCCGCTCCTCCAGGTACGCCTCGTAGCCGCCGCCGTACAGGTTGACCTGCTGCTGGTGCAGGTCCAGCTCCAGCACCTTGGTCACCGTGCGGGCCAGGAACTCGCGGTCGTGGCTGATCAGCACGGTGCCGGCGCGCAGGCCCTTGACGAAGGCCTCCAGCCGCTCCAGGCCGTCCAGGTCGAGGTCGTTGGTGGGCTCGTCGAGCAGGAACACGTCGTAGCGGGAGAGCAGCAGCGAGGCCAGGCCCGCCCGGGCGGCCTGGCCGCCGGACAGGGCCGTCATCGGCAGGTCGAGGGAGACCTTCAGGCCGAGCGAGTCGGCCACCTCCTCGGCCCGCTCCTCCAGGTCGGCGCCGCCGAGGTCCAGCCAGCGGTCCAGGCTCACCGCGTACGCGTCGTCGGCGCCCGGACGGCCCTCGACCAGGCCCTCGGTGGCCTCGTCCAACGCGGCCTGGGCGGCCGCGACGCCCGTGCGCCGGGCCAGGAAGTCGCGCACCGACTCGCCCTCCCGCCGCTCCGGCTCCTGCGGGAGGTGGCCGACGTTGGCGCTCGCCGGGCTCAGCCGCAGCGACCCGCCCTCGGGAGCGTCCAGCCCGGCCAGCAGCCGCAGCAGGGTCGACTTGCCGGCGCCGTTCACGCCGACCAGGCCGATCACGTCGCCGGGGGCGACGACCAGGTCCAGGCCGGAGAAGAGGGTGCGTTCGCCGTGGCCGGCGCTGAGGTCCTTGACTACGAGTGTGGCGCTCATGATGGGGCCGATTGTAGGAGGAGCGGGCCCCGAGCCGGAAAAGCCCGGACCGCGGAACGGTCCGGGCCCGGGGGAGCGCCGGGGGCCGCGGCCGTGACGGCCGCGGCCCCCGGACCGGCCCCTAGCGGGTCACTTGGCCTTCTTGGAGAAGTAGTCGAACATGTGCGCCGCGACGTCCTCCAGGTAGGGGCCGGCCTCGTAGGTGTTGGCTCCGTTGCCGACGGAGGTGTCGCTGACCAGGGCCGGCTTGCCGTCCTTGGCGGCGTACCAGCCGCCGCCGCTGCTGCCGCCGGTCATGTTGCAGCCGATCATCAGCATCGCCGGGCGGTCCGGGACGCCGGGCTTCGCGGCCGGCTTGCCGCCGTCGCAGTGCTCCAGCTCGACGCCGTCGAAGGGCTTGCCCTCCGGGAAGCCGTAGTTGGAGACGGAGGCGAGCTGGTCACGCGGGGCGTTGAACCACAGCGGCACCGAGCCGCCGACGGTCTCCTCCAGCGACTTGCCGTTCGGGTCGGGGTTGGCGACCTTGATGATGCCGAAGTCGTACTGGCTCCAGGGACCGCCCTTCTCCGGGTCGGCCTCCTGCGTCCACTGCGGGGAGACCATGCCAGCGGTCGCGCCCCACTCGCCGTACGGCTCGGCGTCCTCCAGCTTGGACTTCTGCTTGTTGCCGTTGCTCAGCACGCCGTTGCTGTTGAAGGCGGGGGCGAAGGTGATGTCGGTGTAGTACTTGTTGCCCTTGCCGCCGTGCAGGCAGTGGCTCGCGGTCCACACCAGGTTGCTCTTGCCCGGGTTGGCCGGGTCGGAGACGACGGTGCCGGAGCACACGTAGTCCTCGTTGCCGTCCTTGAAGAAGATCTTGCCGTTGACGTGCATGTTCTTCGGGAACGGGTGCGCCACCGGCTTCGCCGCGACGACCGCGGGCAGCTGGTCCGGCCCGGTCGGCGGCTGCGCGGCGGTGGGCTGGGCCGGGGCCGCGCTGGTCGGCTGGGCGGTCGGCTGGGCCGGGTCCTGGGGCAGCGGCTTCGGCTTGGCGTCCAGCAGCTTCTGCAGGGTCCAGTAGCCCTTGACCGCCGGGGTGATCACGTTGGCCTGGGCCCACTTGTCCCAGTCCTCCAGCTTCCAGGTCTTCAGCTCCTGGACCGTCGGCAGCTTGAGCGGCGCGGCGCCCGGCTTCCCGGAGGTGGAGGCGGCGACCGTCGGAGCCGTGCTCTGGGCGACGGCCGGGTCACTGTTGTCCGGACCGCAACCGGTGGCGACCACCATGGTCAGCGCGGCGACGGAGGCGCCGAGGACGGCACGGCTCGGCCGGGATATCGGTGACATGAGTTCAAATCCCCCTGTTGACTACCGCCATACGCCCCGTTCCTCGGGTACGGCCCGGGGGCCGCAGGTATGGCAGGTGAGGAGTCTGCCATGCGGATAAGGAAGTCCTTACATCCGGCCCCGGCCGGGAGGGAGCTGTCACGGGATCGGCACGGGATCGGCACCGGGCCTTTGCCGGGGTGGACGAACCGGACCATTGCCGGGGCTGATGGGCCGGGCCTTCGCTCCGGCGGCCGGGCCGGGCCGGGCCTCCGCCGGAGCGGATAAACCGGTTGCACCCGTTCCCCGGCGTGCCTAGCGTGGTTCACGTCATCCGCCAGACAAGGAGAAGGCCGTTGCTCTACTGAGGTCCCGGGACACCGCCCCCGCCACGCAGGCCCGCTGCCGCGTGGTGTGCGAAGGTGCGACCTCAGTCACGGCCCCGCGGCGCCTCCTGGGCGCCGCCCTGTCCTCCGGCCGTTCCGGTTCCGCACCCGCGGTGTCTCCCCGTGTTGCTCATCACCCCTTCAGCAACCACCCGGGAGGCCTTGCATGGCACAACCCACCACCGCCGTCCTCTGCACCGACCTCGCGTTCGAGTGGCCCGACGGCAAGCCCGTCCTGGACGGCTTCCACCTGGCCATCGGCCCCGGCCGCACCGGACTGATCGGCCTCAACGGCGCCGGAAAGTCCACCCTGTTGCGGCTGATCGCCGGCGAACTCACCCCCACCGGCGGCACCGTCCGGATCGCGGGCGACCTCGGCTACCTGCCCCAGGGCCTGACGCTCGACACCGGCCTGCGGGTCGACGAGGTGCTCGGCATCCGAGCTGCCCGCGAGGCCGTGCGCGCCATCGAGTCCGGCGACACCGACCAGCGGCACTTCGACGCCGTCGGTGACGACTGGGACGTCGAGGAGCGCGCCCGCGCCACCCTCGACCGGCTCGGCCTGCACCGCCTCGGCCTCGACCGCACCACCGGCGAACTCTCCGGCGGCGAGGCGGTGCTGTTGCGACTGGCCGCCCTGCTGCTGCGCCGCCCTGACGTACTGCTGCTCGACGAGCCCACCAACAACCTCGACCGGGTCGCCCGCGAGCGGCTCTACGAGACGGTGGCCGGCTGGCACGGCGTCATGGTGATCGTCAGCCACGACCGCGAGCTGCTGCGTCACGTCGACCAGATCGCCGACCTGCGGGACGGCGAAGTCACCTGGTACGGAGGCGACTTCGATGATTACGAGCGCACCCTCGCGGCCCAGCAGGAGACGGCCGAGCGGCAGCTGCGCAACGCCGAGGCCGATGTCCAGCGCCAGAAGCGGGACTTGGTCGAGGCCCGCAGCAGGCTGGAGCGCAGCGCCAGCTACGGCCGGAAGCGCTCCGTCACCCGCAACGATCCACACATCTTCGCCGGGATGCTCAAACGCAAGGGCCAGGAGACGGCGGGCCGGCTCACCGGCATGCACACCGAGCGCCTCGAGGAGGCCAAGGCGCGGCTCACCGCCGCCGAGGAGGCGGTGCGCGACGACGCCGAGATCCGGATCGACCTCCCGCGGACCGCCGTGCCGGCCGGGCGCGGGGTGCTCACCCTGCAGAAGGTCCGGCTGCCCGACGGCGCCACCGTCGACCTCGACCTGCGCGGTCCCGAGCGGATCGCCCTGGTCGGGCGCAACGGCTCCGGCAAGACCACGCTGCTGCGCACCATCGCGGGCGAACTCGCCCCGCTGGACGGCATGGTCACCACCCAGGTGCCGCTGCGCCACCTGCCGCAGCGGCTCGACCTGCTGGACGACGAGCTGACGGTCGCGGAGAACGTCAAGCTGTTCGCCCCCGGCGCCGGGGACAACGCCGTCCGCGCCCGGCTGGCCCGCTTCCTGTTCCGCGGCGGCCGGGCCGACCAGCCGGCCCGCACCCTGTCCGGCGGCGAGCGGTTCCGGGCGACGCTGGCCGCCCTGCTGCTGGCCGACCCGCCACCGCAGCTGCTGCTGCTCGACGAGCCGACCAACAACCTGGACCTCGCCAGCGTCCACCAGCTCACCCAGGCGCTGGCCGCCTACCGGGGTGCGCTGATCGTGGTCAGCCACGACCTGCCGTTCCTGCGCGGCCTGGGGCTGACCAGGTGGCTGGAGCTGGACGGCGGCCTGAGGGCGGTGGATCCGATGTAGCGGCTACTGTCGCCGATCCTGGTCGCCCCGGGCGTTCTGGCCGCCTTGGTCGCCGTGGGCGTCCTGTCCGCTCCGCCCGCCCTGTTCGCCCTCGTCGTGGTGGGCGCCCTCGGCGTTCTCGTCGAGCACCCGGCGGGCCGTGCTTCGGGGCGGAGTCCTTGAGCACGGCCAACTCGTCGGGGGTGAACACCGGAGTGCGGACGTCCGGCGGGATGCCCCGGCCGCCGAAGGTGCTGCCGTCCCGGGTGAGGTACTTCTCGTTCGGCAGGGCGACCAGGAAGTCCGGCGAGAGCATCCTGATCGGCACGTCGGAGAAGACGCCCTGGGTGTTCGCCGCGCTCCCGACGCTACGGGCGCCCACCCCGCCCGGTCGTCGTCCCACGCGCCGCGGCCGTGCCCTCCTGGGGCCCATCCGCGCGCCCGCTCGGTCCGACCCGGGAGGGATGGACGGCGAACCGTTTCGACGGCGGGTGGAAGGAGGGGGTGGAAGGCGGCGGGTGGATATCCGCGGCTCCGCTCCCAACTGCCGTGCGCTGCAGTACCATCGGCGGCATGCCTGCGCTCAACATCGAGTACACGGAGCACGAACTCGCCGCGATCCGCGAGGCCGCCGCCGCGGACGGCAAGAGCGTCAAGGCGTACGTCCACGACCTCAGCGTGCGGGAGCAGCGGCGGCGGGTGTTCGTGGACCACGCGGTGGCGCTCTGGAAGGACCACCGGGCGGAGTTCGACGCCGCGTTCCCCGGGGACGCGCCCGCCGCGTAGCCGGGCGGCGCGGGCGCGTCCACGACGCGTGGGTTCAGCCGGGGAGCACGAACCCCGACTCGTACGCCGCGATCACCGCCTGGGTGCGGTCCCGGGCGCCCAGTTTGGCCAGCACGCTGCCGACGTGCGTCTTCACCGTCTCCTGGCTCACCACCAGCTGCCGCGCGATCTCACCGTTGTTCAGCCCGGTGGCCATCAGCCGCAGCACCTGCCCCTCCCGCTCGGTCAGCCGCCGGATCGGCCCCCGGTCGGCGGCGACCTCCCGTCGGCCGTCCGCGCCGTGCCGCAGGGCGAGTTCGCGCACGGCCGCCGGGAACAGCAGCGAGTCCCCGCGCGCCACCAGGCGCACCGCCTGGACCATCTCCTCCGCCCGCGCCCGCTTCAGCAGGAACCCGGCCGCGCCCGCGCGCAGAGCGTCGTACACGTGGTCGTCGTGCTCGAACGTGGTGACCACGAGGATCCTCGGCGGCTCGGCCATCCCGCCGACCAGCTGCTCGGTGGCCCGGATGCCGTCGATGCCAGGCATCCGGACGTCCATCAGCACCACGTCCGGGCGCAGCTCGCGCACCAGCGGGACGACCTCGGCCCCGTCGGAGGCCTCGCCGACCACGGAGAGGTCGGGCTCGGCGTCGATCACCACCCGCAGACCCATCCGGACCAGCCGCTCGTCGTCCGCGATCACCACGCGGATGCCGGTCCGCCCGTTCTCGGTGTTCATGCCGCAGTCCCTCCCACCGGCAGCCACACGGCCAGCCGCCACGTCGTTCCGTCCTCGCTCGGCCCCACGCTGCTGCCGCCGCGCAGGGCCGTCGCGCGTTCCCCGATCCCGCGCAGCCCGCGTCCGCCGCCGGGGCGGCTCGGGCGGGCCGGACCCAGCGGGTTGGTCAGTTCGATCTCCAGCCGGCCGGCGTCGACCGCGACCCGCAGTCCGGCCGGGGCGGGTCCGGCGTGCCGCAGCACGTTGGTCAGGCCCTCCTGAACGATCCGGTACGCCTCGCGGGAGACCTCGGCCGGCAGCGCGCCCAGCCCGGGTGCCAGCTCGGCGTCCACGGTCACGCCGGTGCGGGCGAGTTGGCGCAGCAGGTCGTCCAGCCCGGCCAGGGTGGGCCCGGCCCGTCCGGCGGCGGCGTCCTCCTCGCGCAACAGTCCGAGCACGGTGTCCAGTTCGGCGACGGCCCCGCGGGCGGTCTCCTCGATCGCCCGCAGTGCCCCGGCGGCGAAGTCCGGGTCGGTGCGCAGCACCCGGGCGGCGGCCGAGGCCTGGATGCCGACCGCGCTGAGCGCGTGCCCGACCGAGTCGTGCAGCTCGCGGGCCAGCCGGTTGCGCTGGGCGAGCACGGTGGCCCGCCGCTCGGCGGCGGCCAGCCGCTCCTCCGGGGTGGGGCCGAGCAGGACGGGCGCCCAGCGGGCCAGCAGTGCGCCGCAGGCGGCGCTGGTCCCCACGACCAGCAGCAGTACGGCCAGGCCCAGCGCCGGGCCGGTGACCATCCAGCCGGGGAAGCGGTCCGTCCAGTACCGGGCGAGTTCCTCGCTCCCGGCGAAGCCGAACAGCAGCACCACCGCGAACGGCACCCCGGCCAGCGTCATCCCGGCGACCACCCCGCCGGAGAACAGGTGCAGCACGAACCAGAGCGCGGTGCGCCGGCGGGCCGCCCAGGACCGGGCTGGCCCGGTGGCCAGCTCCTCCGGCCGGGCCGCCGCGCACAGTGCCCGGGCGGCCGCCCCCTCCAGCCCGCGGACGGTCGGCACCAGGGCGGTGACCGCGGCCATCGGCAGCGAGGTGAACAGCGCGAGGAACTGCAACAGCATTTGGCGCGCGTGCCCCTGATCGGGGTTCAGCGCTCCGAGCGCGACCACCGACAACAGGTAGTACGGCATGAGCAGCGCGCCGCCCAGCACTAGATGCACCCAGCGCAGTCGGGCCCGCCGCCCGAACAGCACCTCTCCCGTCCGCCGCACCCGGCCACCCCCCGTGTCCACCCGGGTGACTCTACGACAGTGCCGCGCGCCGCGGCCGCCCGCTCGGCCAGCGCCACCGCGCCGACGGCCAGCACCAGCACCGCGGTCACCACCTGGGTGGCCTGCACCAGTGCCAGCGGTCCGGTCGTCCCGGCCGCGGTGGCGCCGAAGGCCACCAACTGCCAGGAGCCCCAGCCGAACAGTGACCCGGTGGCCGTCCAGGCCATCAGCAGCGGCGTGCGCAGCGGTCGCCGGGGCCGGACCCGGAACACCAGCACCAGCAGTCCCGCCGAGGCGGCCACCGCCATCACCGCCGTCACCGCGTCCATCACCGCCACGCCCCGGGACCGGTCCTGTGCCAGCGCGACCGGCAGTCCGGCCGTGCCGCCCGCGGCCCAGTACGCCCGGGCCGCCGCGGTACCGAGCCCGAGCAGCGCGGCGGCGCAGGCCAGGCTTCGCTGCACGGTCAGGGTGGGGGAGTGCGGCAGCTCGCCGGTCCTCGCCCGCAGCAGTGCGGTCCAGCGCTGCCGGGCGTACAGGACGAAGGCGGTGATCAGTGCCAACCCCTGGACGGTGAAGCCGCCGTACACCACGGGGAAGACCCAGCCGCCGAGGCCGTCGCCGTTCTCGTGCCCCGTGCTCCGCTCCGGTCCCAGCAGCAGGATGCTCAGCAGGTACAGCGGCAGCGCCACCAGGATGGTGCCGAGCAGCCCGGTCGCCACCCACATCGGGAACAGCACGAGCCCGGCCGGTGTCCGCCGTCCCCACGGCCGGACGAAGGCCAGCGCCAGGGCCACGGCGACGGCGTCCATGCCGACGGTCAGCAGGTTCACCAGCCACAGCTTGTCCATCTGCCCGGGATCGTCCGACCCCACGGGATGTCCGGTCAGCCACAGCGCCTTGAGCGTCAGGTACGGACCCGTCGCCGCCACGGCGGTCCACGCGGCCCAGGCCCGTAGCCGCCCCTCGTCGATCCTCATGCCCCCAACGGTGCCGCCCCGCCCCGGCCCACGGCCTCCGCCATGGGCGCGATCCCCCTCCCCCCGGAGGGGGATCCCGGACTGGTGGCGTTCACGCCATCCGGTGGATCAAGCGGTCCTCGTGGTCCACCCGCCCGTCCGGGTCCGCCACCAGGCCGAGCCGGCCGGCGAGCCGGCGCGAGGGCAGGTTGTCCTCCCGGATCAGTGCCGTCACCGGAATCCCCGGGAACCGCGGCAGCGCCTCCGCCATCGCCGCCCGGCACGCCTCCGCCGCGTACCCCTTGCCCCAGGCGGACGGCCGGAACCGGTAGTACAGGTTGAACACCGGCTCCCCGTCCAGGCTGTGCAGGAACAGCCCGGCGACCCCGATGATCACCTCCGGCTCCTCCCGGGTGGACACCGCGCAGTACCCCACCCCGTCCCGGGGCCAGTCCGCCACGAACCCCGCCAACTGCTCCCGCGCCTGCGCGATGTCCCGCTGCGGTCCGTACGGGTTGTACCGGTTGGTCTCCGGGTCCCCGTGGATCGCGAACATCGCCTCCGCGTCATCCTCCTGCGGCCGCGTCAACACCAGCCGCTCGGAAACGGCGACGATCGTGCGCCCGGTGATGACGGCCTGCTCAGCGGTGGTCATGCTGCTTCCCCCGATGTCGATGTGTAATGGACTGCATGCACGATAGGCCATTACGCCGACAGTCGCCGGGCCCGCCTCGGCGTTGGCGCCGTCGAGGTCGGTGGCGATCTGCCGGGCCGGTGCGGCGGAGGCGGTGAGCTCGTACGGGGTGTCCGGCTGGGTGGTGGGTCTGCCCGGCGGCATCAGGGGGAGGGGCGGCACGGTGTTGCCGTTGTCGGCCGTTCCTCCCGGCCTCGGCAAAGGGTTTGGTGCACCCTCTGCGGCATGGCGACCGTACGGGTCCCCTCCGTCGGGGCACGGACGCGCCCTCCGTCATGCCGTTCGCACCGACTGTGGCCGGGTCGGTCGAGGGTGGGCCGGAGGGGAACGGCGGCGCGGTGCCGGGACCGAGGTCTTGTTACCGGCGGGTCGCTTCCCTATCATCGCGAGTGTTACAGCTTTACTGTCAAACCCCGAAGGGTTCGCGGCCAGTGGGTGACACGAGCAGTCCGGTGGGCGGGGCGGGTGGCCCGGGGCCGTTGGCGGGTGTGCGGGTGGTCGAGCTCGCGGGGATCGGGCCGGGACCGTTCGCGGCGATGCTGCTGGGCGATCTCGGGGCGGACGTGGTGCGGGTGGACCGGCCCGAGCCGTCGCCGCTCGGGACGGATCCCGCGTACGACCTCAGCAACCGGAACAAGCGGTCGGTTCTGGTCGACCTCAAGTCGCCCGAGGGGCCCGGGCTGGTGCTGGACCTGGTCGAGCGGGCCGACCTGCTGATCGAGGGCTACCGGCCGGGCGTGGCGGAGCGGCTCGGGGTGGGGCCCGAGGCGTGTCTGGCGCGCAATCCGGCGCTGGTGTACGGGCGGATGACCGGTTGGGGGCAGCAGGGGCCGCGGTCCGCCACCGCCGGGCACGACCTCGGCTACGCGGCGGTGGCCGGGGTGCTGGGGCTGGTCGCCTCGCCCGGAGGCGCCGACGCGCCGCCGGGGATCCCGGCGAACCTGCTCGGAGACTACGCGGGCGGCTCGCTCTACCTGGTCGTCGGCCTGCTGGCCGGGCTGCACCACGCCCGGGCCACCGGCTCCGGCCAGGTGGTCGACGCGGCGATCGTGGACGGTGCGGCGCACCTCGGCAGCATGCTGTGGGGGCTGCTCGCGGCCGGCCACTGGCAGGACCGCCGCGGCGTCAACCTGCTGGACGGCGGTGCGCCGTTCTACGCGATCTACCGGGCGGCCGACGGCGGACACCTCGCGGTGGGCGCCCTGGAGCGCCGGTTCTACGCGGAGTTCGCCCGTCTGCTGGAGCTGGGCCCGGACGCTCCCGGCCAGTACGAGCTCGCCCGCTGGCCCGAACTGCGCGCCCTGATCGCCGCCCGCTTCGCCACCCGGACCAGGGCCGAGTGGGAGGCCGTCTTCGCCGGCTCGGACGCCTGCGTGGAACCGGTGCTGACGATGCGGCAGGCCGCCGGCGAGTCGCACCTGCTGGCCCGCGGGACGTACGTCGAGGTGGACGGCGTGACCCAACCGGCCCCCGCGCCGCGCTTCTCCGCCACCCCGGGTGCACTGCGCCGCCCGCCGGCCCGGCCGGGCGCCGACACCGCGGAGGTGGCCCGGGACTGGGCCGTTCCGTCCCTCGGCTCCGCGGCGCCCGACGCAGAGCCTTCCGACTCCGCAGCAGAGCAAGGAGAGTAGCGTTGCAGCGCGAGATCTTCACCGAGCAGCACGAGGACTTCCGAGCCACCGTGAAGGCCTTCCTCGCCAAGGAGGTGGTGCCGCACTACGACCGGTGGGAGAAGGCCGGCATCGTCGACCGCTCCGTCTGGCTGGCGGCCGGCCGGCAGGGCCTGCTCGGCATCGCCGTGCCCGAGGAGTACGGCGGTGGCGGCGCGACGGACTTCCGCTACGCCGCCGTGCTGGCCGAGGAATTCGCCCGGGCCGGTGCCTCCGGGCTGGCGATCGGGCTGCACAACGACATCATCGGCCCGTACCTCACCTCGCTCGCCACCGAGGAGCAGAAGCGCCGCTGGCTGCCCGGCTTCTGCAGCGGTGAGCTGGTCACCGCGATCGCGATGACCGAGCCCGGCACCGGCTCCGACCTCCAGGGCATCCGCACCCAGGCGGTCGACCGGGGCGACCACTACCTGCTCAACGGCGCCAAGACCTTCATCTCCAACGGCATCCTGGCTGACCTGGTCATCGTGGTCGCCCGCACCACCCCCGGGGGTGGTGCGCGCGGGCTGAGCCTGCTGGCCGTCGAGCGCGGCGCGCCCGGTTTCGAGCGCGGCCGCAACCTCGACAAGATCGGCCAGAAGGCGCAGGACACCGCGGAGTTGTTCTTCGAGGACGTCCGGGTGCCCAAGGAGAACCTGCTCGGCGAGCTCAACGGCGGCTTCGTTCATCTGATGCAGAACCTCGCCCAGGAGCGGCTCACCATCGCCGCCGCGGCGATCGCCGGTGCCGAGTACCTGGTCGAGATCACCACCGACTACGTCAAGCAGCGCGAGGCCTTCGGCCGTCCGCTGGCCAAGCTCCAGCACGTCCGCTTCGAGATCGCCGAACTGGCCACCGAGTGCGCGATCACCCGGACCTTCGTCGACCGCTGCATCACCGAGCACAACCGCTACGCGCTCACACCGGCCGACGCCTCGATGGCCAAGTGGTGGGCCACCGAACTGCAGAAGCGCACGGCCGACCGTTGCCTCCAACTCCACGGGGGCTACGGGTACATGAGCGAGTTCCCGGTCGCCCGGGCGTTCACCGACGGCCGCATCCAGACGATCTACGGCGGGACCACCGAGATCATGAAGGAGATCGTCGGGCGCTCGATCCTCGACTGAGCCTCCGACCCGACGGCCCTGGCGGCCCTGACGGCCCCAACAGTCCCGACGGTCCCGACGGTTCCGACAGCCCCCTCCGATCCTTCCGGTCTCCCCGGCACCCCTCAGGACCCCCTGCCCCGAAAGGCATTCCCATCGTGACCACCGAAGCGTACGTCTACGACGCGATCCGCACCCCGCGCGGCCGCGGCAAGGCCAACGGCTCGCTGCACGGCACCAAGCCGATCGACCTGGTCGTCGGCCTGATCCACGAAGTCCGCCGCCGCTTCCCGGAGTTGGACCCGGCCGCGATCGACGACATCGTGCTCGGCGTGGTCTCCCCGGTCGGCGACCAGGGGTCCGACATCGCCCGGATCGCCGCCATCGCGGCCGGTCTGCCCGACACGGTGGCCGGCGTCCAGGAGAACCGCTTCTGCGCCTCCGGCCTGGAAGCCGTCAACCTGGCCGCCGCCAAGGTCCGTTCCGGTTGGGAGGACCTCATCCTGGCCGGCGGCGTGGAGTCGATGTCCCGGGTCAAGATGGCCTCCGACGGCGGCGCCTGGTTCGCCGACCCGATGACCGCGTACGAGACCGACTTCGTCCCGCAGGGCATCGGCGCCGACCTCATCGCCACCATCGAGGGCCTCTCCCGCACCGACGTGGACGCCTTCGCCGCCGAGTCCCAGGCCCGCGCCGCCAAGGCCCAGGCGGACGGCCTGTTCGACCGCTCGGTGGTCCCGGTGCGCGACCGCAACGGCCTGGTCGTGCTGGAGCGCGACGAGTTCATCCGCCCCGGCACCACCGTCGACACCCTGGCCGGCCTCAAGCCGTCCTTCGCCGCGATCGGCGAGGCCGGCGGCTTCGACGCCGTCGCCCTGCAGAAGTACCACTGGGTCGAGGCCATCGACCACGTCCACCACGCGGGCAACTCCTCCGGCATCGTGGACGGCGCCGCCCTCGTCGCGATCGGCAACCGCGAGGTCGGCGAGCGGTACGGGCTGCGCCCGCGCGCCCGGATCGTCTCCGCCGCCGTCTCCGGCTCCGAGCCGACCATCATGCTCACCGGCCCCGCCCCGGCCACCCACAAGGCGCTCGCCAAGGCCGGTCTCACCGCCGCCGACATCGACCTGGTCGAGATCAACGAGGCCTTCGCGGCGGTCGCGCTCCGTTTCATCCGTGAACTCGGCTTCCGGCACGACCAGGTGAACGTCAACGGCGGCGCGATCGCCCTCGGCCACCCGCTGGGCGCCACCGGCGCGATGCTGCTCGGCACCGTCGTCGACGAGCTGGAGCGGCGCGACCTGCGCTACGGCCTGATCACCCTGTGCGTGGGCGGCGGCATGGGCGTCGCCACCATCGTCGAGCGCGTCTGACTCCCTCCCTCCCCGGTAGACCTGGAGACCTTGAACTCATGAGCGACACCACCACCATCCGCTGGGAGCAGGACCAGGACGGCGTGGTCACCCTCGTCCTCGACGACCCCACCCAGTCCGTCAACACCATGAACGAGGCGTTCACGGCCGACTTCGAGGGCGCGGTCGAGCGTCTCGCCGGCCTCGGCGACGCGTTGCGCGGCGTGGTGGTCACCTCCGGCAAGAAGACCTTCTTCGCCGGGGGAGACCTGCGGATGCTCTCCGCCGCCCGGCCCGAGGACGCCGAGGCCGTCTTCGAGAAGTCCATGCGGATCAAGCGCTCGCTGCGCAAGCTGGAGACCCTCGGCAAGCCGGTCGTCGCCGCCGTCAACGGCAGCGCGCTCGGCGGCGGCCTGGAGATCGCCCTCGCCTGCCACCACCGGATCGCGCTGGACACCCCCGCCAGCCGGATCGGCCTGCCCGAGGTCACCCTCGGTCTGCTGCCGGGCGGCGGCGGTGTGGTCCGGACGGTCCGGCTGTTCGGCATCACCGACGCCCTGCTGAAGTACCTGCTGCAGGGCCGTCAGTACCGCCCGGCGCAGGCCCTGGAACACGGGCTGGTCCACGAACTGGTCGACACCTCCGAGGAGTTGACCGCCCGGGCGAAGGCCTGGATCGAGGCCAACCCGACCGCCGTCCAGCCCTGGGACGTCAAGGGGTACAAGATCCCCGGCGGCACCCCCGCCACCCCCGCGTTCGCCGCCAACCTGCCCGCCTTCCCGGCGAACCTGCGCAAGCAGCTGAACGGCGCCCCCTACCCGGCGCCGCGCAACGTGCTCGCCGCCGCGGTGGAGAGCGCCCAGGTCGACGTCGACACCGCCATGGTGATCGAGGCCCGCTACTTCACCGAGCTGGCCTGCGGGCAGACCAGCAAGAACATGATCCAGGCGCTGTTCTTCGACATGCAGGCGGTCAACTCCGGCGCCGGGCGCCCCAAGGGCGTCGAGAAGCGGCTGGTCCGCAAGGTCGCGGTGCTCGGCGCCGGGATGATGGGCGCCGGGATCGCCTACGCCTGCGCCAAGGCCGGCATCGACGTCGTGCTCAAGGACGTCAGCGTCGAAGCGGCCGAGCGCGGAAAGGCCTACTCCGAGGGGCTGTTGAACAAGGCCATCGCCCGCGGCCGCTCCACCGAGGCCAAGCGTGACGCCCTGCTCGCCCGGATCACCCCCACCGCCGAGGCCGCCGACCTGGCCGACTGCGACGCGGTGATCGAGGCCGTCTTCGAGAACACCGAGCTCAAGCACAAGGTGTTCCAGGAGATCGAGGGCGTGGTCGCCCCCGACGCTCTGCTCTGCTCCAACACCTCCACCCTGCCGATCGGGGTGCTCGCCGAAGGCGTCCGGCGCACCGGCGACTTCATCGGCCTGCACTTCTTCTCACCGGTCGACAAGATGCGCCTGGTCGAGATCATCCGTGGGCCGCAGACCGGCGACGAGGCGCTCGCCCGCGCCTTCGACCTGGTCCGGCAGATCGACAAGACGCCGATCGTGGTCAACGACTCGCGCGGCTTCTTCACCTCGCGGGTTATCGGGCAGTTCCTCAACGAGGGCGTCGCCATGGTCGGCGAGGGCATCCACCCGTCCTCCGTCGAGCAGGCCGCCGCCCAGGCCGGCTACCCCGCCAAGGTGCTCTCCCTGATGGACGAGCTCACCCTCACCCTGCCGCGCAAGATCCGCGACGAGTACCGGCTCGCGGTCGAGGCCGCCGGCGGCACCTGGACGCCGCACCCGGCGGACGCGGTGGTGGACCGGATGGTCGACGAGTTCGGCCGCCCCGGACGCAGCGGCGGCGCGGGCTTCTACGAGTACGGCGAGGACGGCAAGCGTGGCCGGCTCTGGCCGGGGCTGCTGGAGCACTTCTCCGGGAACGGCGGTGCTGCCGGTGCCGGGAGCGGGGCGGGGGCCGAGGTGCCGTTCGAGGACCTCAAGGAGCGGATGCTGTTCAGCGAGGCGCTCGACTCGGTGCGCTGCCTGGAGGAGGGCGTGCTGACCTCGGTCGCCGACGCCAACGTGGGCTCGATCCTGGGCATCGGCTTCCCGGCCTGGACGGGTGGCGTCCTCCAGTACATCAACGGCTACCAGGGCGGCCCGGCCGGCTTCGCGGCGCGCGCCCGCGAGCTCGCCGCCGCGTACGGCGAGCGGTTCGCGCCGCCGGCGCTGCTGCAGCGGATCGCGGCGGAGGGGCGGACCTTCACCGACTGACCCGGGGGAGCGGGTGAGGCCGTGCCCCGCGCGGCCTCACCCCGTCCGGTTCTTCGTCGTCCGGTTCCGCGTCGTCCGGTTCTTCGTCGTCCGGCTTCTCGTCACCCGCTTCCCCGGCCGAGTTCCTCGCCCAACTCCTCGCGCAACGACCGCTGGTACGCGGTGACCAGTGCCTGCGCGACCATCGGCTGGATGTGGTCGGTCAGCTCCTTCATCCGGGCCAGCTCCGCCGGGTCCGGCTCGCTCTCCCGGTACGGCTTCCACACCGTCTCGCGGAACAGCCGCTGCAACTCCCGCGCCGTCGCCCGGCTGTGCTCCAGGACCACCGCCCGGGCCGTCAGCAGAGTCTCCAACGGGATCGGCACGTCCAGGATCCGTACGCCCAGCGGCAGCAGGCCCGGGTCCGCCCGGAACACCTCCGGGTCGGCCGTCCGCTCCAGCGCGCCCATCGCGACCAGGCGTTCCACCTGCTCCTCCGACAGTCCCCGACCGGCCCGCCGTTCCAGCTGCGCCCGGCCCACCTCTTCGGGCGCCTCCGGCGTCCAGGACGCCACCAGGGCCCGGTGGATCGCCAGGCCCAGCGGTGTGCTGTCCTCCGGCAGCCGCGCCAGGTACCGCTCGATCGCGGCCAGCGTCAGCCCCTGCCGCTGCAACTCCTCGATCAGCCCCAGGCGGTCCAGGTGTGCGGCTCCGTACAGGCCCACCCGCCGTGGCCCCAGCTCCGGTGGTGGCAGCAGGCCCTTCGTCCCGTAGAACCGTACGGTCCGCACCGTCACTCCGGCCCGCGCCGCCAACTCGTCCACCGTCAGCCGCACCTCGCCCACCCCGGCGCCGTGCTCCCCCATCTGCTGCCTCCCGCGCTGGCACACTCCTGCTGTGACAGCAGCAGTGTGACAGTGCGGTGCGGTCAGGTCCATCGGAGGAGGGGCGGTCTGACGGACCCGGCTGGGGGCTGGAACGAACGAACCGGCACGCGATCCCCGGTGGACGGGGGCGTGCCGGTTCGGGCGGCGCGCTACCAGTGGCCGGCAGGCGGCAGGCGGCAGGCGGCAGGCGGCAGGCGGTGGGAGGCGGGCAGCACCCAGGAGTCCGTAGCCGGCGGCTGGCGGCCGCCGGCTACGGGAGGCGGACTACGCGAGGGCGGCGTGGTGGCGGCGGGTGACCTCGGGGTGGGCTCGGGTGTAGCCCTTCCACTCGTTGAAGCCGAAATCGGCGAAGAGCGGGTTGGCCGGGTCCTCGGTGGCACCGGGGGCGTGGTGGGCGAGGGGGAAGTCGAGCGGCTCGATGTGGGCGTCGAGGCGCGGGTTGTAGAAGAACGGGACGGAGTAGCGCTCGCGGGCTCCGGAGGGGCTGACCACGCGGTGGCTGGTGGCCTTGAGGTAGCCGTCGGTGGCCACTTCCAGCAGCTCGCCGAGGTTGACCACGAAGGCGCCGTCGAGCGGGGGGACGTCCAGGAAGGTGCCGTCCGGGCGCTCGACCTGGAGGCCGCCGACGGTGTCCTGGAGGAGCAGGGTGATGAAGCCGTAGTCCTTGTGGGCGCCGACGCCCTGACCCGCGCCGTCCGGGGCGGTGCCGGGGTAGCGGACCAGCTTGAGACGCAGGTGCGGGTGGCCCGCGAAGGCGTCGTCGTAGAAGTCGGGGCGGGCGCCGATCGCGGTGAGGAGTTCGTGCAGCAGGCGGCGGGCGACCGTGCCGAGGTGCTCGATCCAGCCGAGCGCGGCGGTGCGCAGCTCGGGGAGCGCGGTCGGCCACTGGTTGGGGCCCTCCAGCCACCAGTACGGGGGCTCGCCGCTGCCGGGGGCGTGCGGGGGCAGCTCGGCACCGATGTCCAGCTGGTCGCGCCAGTCCTGGCTGCCGCCGGTGCGCTCGTCGCCGGTACGGGTGTAGCCGCGGTAGTGGGGGGAGTTGAGGTTGCTCACGGCGAGCCGGTCGGCCTCGGGGAGGGCGAAGAAGGCGCGCATGGCTCCGGTGAGCGCGGCCGTTTCCTCCGGGGTGACGCCGTGGCCGACGAGCTGGAAGAAGCCGACGCCGGTGGCAGCGGCGCGGAGCTCGTCGTGCAGTCGGCGGCGGTCCTCCGGGGTGCCGTCGGCGAGCGAGAGGTCGATCACCGGGAGGGCCTCGGGGTGTGCCTCCGGCGTGGAGTCGGTTCCGGATATGGGCGTGTGCTGCTGCGTCATGTGTGACATCCGCTGGTCTCGTCCCGGCTGGTCCCGGTGGTCGACCAGGGGTGGCCGGAGCCGCGCCTGATGCGGCGGGTGCTCCGGTAGCCGGGAGGTGGTGGCGGCCGTCCGGGGCCGCCGTGAGGGTGGGCGCGAGGTTCAGCCAGAGCGTCGACAGGACATGCTCGTCACGCGGAGCAGGTCCACGTGGCGGCGGCGAACGAGGATGAGCACCCCCCCAGCCTAAATGACCCGTTCGGCGGCGGGCGAGCCCCCTGCCCCGAGGACCATCCCCCACTGGTCCGGGGACCATCAGCTGTGCAGCATGGGCAGGTGTGGCGTGATCGGCGGCTCCCTTTCATGGGGGTCCAGTTCATCGGGGTCGAGGCGTTCAGGAGTTGTTGAGGTAGGCGAGGACGGCCAGGACGCGTCGGTTGTCGTCATCGGAGGGCTGGAGGTCGAGTCGGACGAAGATCGACGCGGTGTGCTTGGCGACCGCCCGTTCGGTGATCACCAGCTGCTGGGCGATCGCCGCGTTCGAGCGGCCCTCGGCCATCAGCCCCAGCACCTGCCGCTCTCGCGGGGACAGGGTGGAAACCGGACCGGCCGAGGAGTTGTGGGTGAGCAGTCGTGTGATCACCTCCGGATCCATCGCGGTACCGCCCTGGGCGACCCGCCGGACGGCGTCGAGGAACTGCGCGCCGTCCAGGACGCGGTCCTTCAGCAGGTAGCCGATGCCGCCGGAGCTGCCGGCCAACAGCTCGCGGGCGTACAGCTGCTCCACGAACTGCGACAGCACCAGCACCGGCAGGCCCGGGTTGGCCTGCCGGGCCGCCAGCGCCGCGCGCAGCCCCTCGTCCGTGAAGCTCGGCGGCAGCCGCACGTCGACCACGGCGATGTCGGGCCGGTCGGCAGCCACCGCGGCGAGCAGCTGCTCGCCGTTCTCGACCGCCGCGGTGACCTTCATGCCGTTGGCCTCCAGCAACCGGGTCAGCCCGTCCCGGAGGAGGAAGAGGTCTTCGGCGATGACAACGCGCACGGGATCTCCAGGTTCACGATGGTCGGGCCACCGGGCGGGCTGCTGATCGCGAGCACCCCGTCGAAGGCGGCCAGTCGGCGTTCGGTTCCGCTGAGGCCGGTTCCCCGGGACGGTTCGGCGCCTCCGCGCCCGTCGTCGGTGACCGATATCCGCAGCAGCCCGTCACTGTGCCCTATCTCGATCCACACGTGCGAGGCCCCGGAGTGTTTCACCACGTTGGCCAGCAGTTCGCTCACCGCGAAGTAGGCGGCCGACTCCACCGGAGCCGGGGCCCGGCCGGGCAGGCCGCCCGTGAAGGTGACCGGTAGCGGCAGGTCCAGCGCGGTCGCCTCGATCGCGTCGGCCAGGCCGCGGTCGGCCAGCACCGGGGGGTGGATGCCCCGGACCAGGTCCCGCAGTTCGCCCAGCGCCTTCACCGAGGACGTCCGGGCCTCCGCCAGCAACGGCCCGAGGGCGTCCGGGTCGTGCTTCACCTGCTCGGCGACGGTCAGCAGCATGCCCAGCGCCACCAGCCGGGCCTGGGCCCCGTCGTGGAGGTCCCGTTCGATCCGGCGCAGTTCGGCCGCCCCGGCGTCGATGGTGTCCGCCCTGGTCCGCGCCAGGTGGCTGACCTGACGGGCCAGTTCGGCCCGTCGGGAGGGCCCGAGCAGGGACCGGGCGGCCTTCTCGTGAATCCGCAGGACGGGTGGGGCGGCCCACAGCAGGGCGAACGGGGCCGCCCAGAGGCCCATGCCGTAGACGATGACCAGCGGGAAGAGCAGTCCGTTCCGGCCGAAGATCTCCATGGCGATCGGGGTCAACAGCACGATAGCGGCGGTGAACAGCACGGCGAGGCCGGTCAGGAGCGCCCAGGCGAGGTCCCGCCAGGTCGCCGGATCGGTCAGCCAGCCGCCGGAGCGGAGCCGCTGCCAGGGGCTGGAATCGCCGTCCGGACGGCGGTACGGCACCGGCACCGGCCGCCCGCTCCAGCGGTCGACGACCCGCCGGCTCTCGGTCGCGATCCAGCGCGCTCCGAACAGTCCGAGCACCAGCAGCGAGGGCGCCGTCCAGAGCGAGACGGACCGGTCGCCGGGCGCGGCGCCGCCGTACAGGTGGGCCGCCGTCACCGCGAGCGCGCCCGGGGCGAACAGCGCGGCCCCGACCGCCCGGCCACCGCCGCCGGTGGCCCAGCAGAGCGCCCAGAGGGCGACCGGCGCCAACGGCACGAGCAGGATCAGCGGCCCGCCGGGAGAGGAGAACGAGCGGGACTCGTCGGGGCCGAACAGCGCGGAGGCCAGCAGGATCGGCCCGGCCAGCAGCGAGACCAGTCCCGTCACCGCCAGCGTCGCCACGTACCAGGCGCGCACGCCGTCCACACAGGCCCGGCCGACCCGCCGGGCCACCCTGCCGATCGTTCCGGCCCTCATGTCCCACTCCTCCGTCCTGAGCCCCGGCCAGGGGCTCGAAGCCTTGCTCCCGGAGCCCCGCGGCCCCCGGTTCCGATCTTTCGCTTGGTCAGTCTGCCCCGCCCGAAAGCCCGATGCTCTAGGCCTGAACACCCAGTTCGGGGTGTATCTGGATACACCCCCGGGACGCCGCTTAGACGGCTGTCTGCACTCGGTCGCGGATTCGTAGCGTGATGTCCCGTCAGCCGGCCCGGCTCCCCCGGCGCCGGACCCCGAACCATGGAGGGCCCGTGAACGCGCCGATCATCAGGATCCGCGGCGTCAGCAAGACGTACGACCGATCCGACACCGCCCGTCCTGCCCTGGCCGGGCTCGACCTGGAGGTGCGGGCCGGCGAGGCGCTGGCCGTGCTCGGCCGCTCGGGCAGCGGCAAGTCCACCCTGCTGAACCTGATCGCCGGCCTCGACCACCCGAGCGAGGGCGGCGTCGAGGTGGACGGCGTGGCCGTCCACGAGCTCGGCGAGGCCGCGCTGGCCGAGTACCGGCGGACCCGGATCGGCATGGTGTTCCAGTTCTTCAACCTGCTGGACGACCTGAACGTGGAGGACAACGTGCTGCTCCCGGCCCAACTGGCCGGGATGCGGCGGGACCAGGCCGGGGCCCGGGCCGGGGAGCTGCTGGAGCGGCTCGGGGTGGCCCGGCACGCCAAGGCCTTCCCCGGCCGGCTCTCCGGCGGCGAGCGCCAGCGTGTCGCGGTGGCCCGGGCGCTGATGAACCGTCCGCCGCTGCTGCTGGCCGACGAGCCGACCGGGGCGCTGGACACCGCCTCCGCCGCCGATGTCCGCGACCTGCTCCGCGGGCTCAACGCGGAGGGCCAGACGATCCTGTTGGTCACCCACGACACGGCGCTCGCCGAGGCCTGCGCCGACCGGACGATCGAACTGCTCGACGGCAGGCTGGTCCGGGACACGGCGGCCGTGTCGGCGGGCGGGGGCCGGAGCGGGGTGGGCGCATGAGCGCCATGAGCAAGGTGGTTCGGGCCGGAGTCGGCCGCAAGCGGGTGCAGACCCTGGTCATGGTGCTCACCACGATGATGTCGGTGACGGCGTGCATCCTCGCCCTCGGGCTGCTGGTGGCCGCCCGGGGCCCGTACGAGCGCTCCTTCGCCGACCAGCACGGCGCGCATCTCAACGTGGTGTACGACCAGACCAAGGTGAGCCCCGCCCAGCTCGCCGCGGCCGCGCACGCGCCCGGTGTGACGGCCTCGGCCGGCCCCCTTCCGGCCGTGACCGTCCAGCCGCGCTCCGGCCCGGGCACCGAGATCCCGCCGACAGGCAGCCTGCTGCCGCCGATGACGCTGGTCGGCCGTGCCCAGAACGGCCCGATGGACGACCTGCGGATCACCAACGGCCGCTGGATCGCGGGCCCCGGCGAGGTGGTGTTCCTGGACGGGCACTCCCCGCTGGCGGTCGGCGACAGCATGGAGTTCCGCGACCTGCCCGGGCACCCGACGCTCAAGGTCGTCGGCCTGGCCGCCTCGGTCTCCTGGAGCGCGGACGGGTGGGTCT
This sequence comes from Kitasatospora sp. NPDC017646, assembly GCF_044329365.1. Lineage (NCBI taxonomy): Bacteria > Bacillati > Actinomycetota > Actinomycetes > Kitasatosporales > Streptomycetaceae > Kitasatospora > Kitasatospora sp. NPDC017646. The sequence continues at coordinate 134,738 of NZ_JBIRJC010000015.1, forward strand.
CCCCCGAGCAGGTGGCCGGGCTGACAGCGCCGGGCACGCCGCCCGCCGCCCAGTACCTCTACCGCTTCGCCCACGCCGGCAGCGACGCCGAGATGCAGGCCGACCACGCGGCGATCACCGCCGCGGTGCCGAACGGCGCGATCACCAAGGCGACCACCTACCGGCCCGCCCGGGAGGAGGCCAACCGGACGGCTTCGACCTTCGTCCCGTTCGTCACGGCGTTCGGATTGCTCGGCCTGGCCATGTCGGTGCTGATCGTCGGCGTCGTGGTCAGCGGCGCGGTGAGCGCCGCCACCCGGCGGATCGGCATCCTCAAGTCGCTGGGCTTCACCCCGGCCCAGGTGGCACGCGCCTACGTCGGCCAGGCGCTGATCCCCGCCGGGCTCGGCACCGCACTGGGCGTGTTCGGAGGGAACCTGCTGTCCGTGCCCGTGCTCGGGATGGCTCACAAGGCCCTGCGCGGCGGTCTGCTCGGCATTCCGATCTGGGTGGACGTGGTGGTCGCGGTGGCAGCCCTGGGCGCGGTGGTCGGCACGGCGCTGGTGCCGGCGCTGCGGGCCGGACGGCTGCGCACGGTGGAGGCGCTCGCGGTCGGCCGGACGGCGCCCGGCGCCAAGCGGGCGGCCGCCGGGGGAGTGGCGGGCCGGGGCGGAGCAGCGGGCCTGCTGTCCCGGGTGCAGAACCTGATCAGCCGGCTGCCGGTGCCGCGTGCGCTCAGTCTCGGGCTGGCGTCCCCGCTGAACCGACCGGGCCGCTCGGCCACCACGGCCGCCGCGGTGGTGCTCGGTACGGTCGGGGTCACCCTGTGCGTTGGTCTGACGCTCTCACTGGGCTCCCTCCAGGACGGGCTGACGGCCGACCGCGCGGGCAAGGTCGTGGTCCAGGCGCCGTTCGACGGCTCCAAGCCCGTCGACCACGTCGACGAGGCGGCCGTGGTGAAGGCGATCGAGTCCCGCCCCGGCACCAAGGCCTGGTACAGCAGCGTGCCGGTCCCGGCCACCGTGGCCGGGAACACCGGACGCTCCGAGATGGTCGCATTCGCCGGCGACACCTCCTGGAGCGGCTTCCAACTGGTCTCGGGTCGCTGGTTCCACGGCCCCGGTGAGGTGACGGTCAGCGCGGCCTTCCTGCGCGCCAACCAGAAGGAGGTCGGTGACACCGTCACCCTCACCGACCACGGTCGCGACACTGCGGCGAAGATCATCGGCGAGGTCCTCACCACCGAGGACGTGGTGTTCCTGGACCGGTCCACGCTGGAGCCGCTCGGCGGCGCGATCCATCCCGAGGCGATCTCGTTCCACATCGACCTCACCTCGGGCACCGACGTGAAGGCCTACGCGGACGGGCTGGACGCGGCCGTCTCGCCGATGGGGCTGAGCGCAGACCCGGGCGAGGAGCACATCAACATCGTGGTGCTGGCGATGAACACCCTGGCGGGCACTCTCACGCTGCTGCTCTCCGTGGTGGCAGGGCTCGGGGTGCTCAACACGGTGCTGCTGGACACCAGGGAACGGGTGCACGACCTCGGGGTGCTCAAGGCGCTCGGGATGTCGCCCCGGCAGACCATCGGCATGGTGCTCACCTCGGTCTGCGGAAGCGGACTGGTGGCCGGACTGGTCGGGGTCCCGATCGGGATCGCCGTGCACCACCTGGTGATGCCCGCAATGGCCAGCGCCGCCGGGATCGGAGTGCCGGACGTGGACCTCACGGTGTTCGCCCCGTCGGTGGTGGGGCCGCTGATACTCGGTGGCCTGGTGCTGGCCCTGCTCGGGGCCCTGCTGCCCGCCACCTGGGCCGCCCGCACGCGGACGGTCACGGCGCTACGGACCGAGTGACGGCAGAGACGGCGGGAACAGCAGGGACGGCAGGGAAGAGGCTCCGGTCACCCGGTCGACTGACCACCGGGTGACCGGGTGACCGGGCGGAGGGTGGGTTGCTACCGCGCTACTGCCGGGCCCCTCGCCCCAGCGGAAGCGCCCCCGGGTTCACCCGTTTCCGCGCGCCCCGTCCCCTCCTGCCCGGCTCAGGAGAGCCGCGCATCCGCGTACGCCTCCATGGCGGCGCGCTGGTAGGCGGCCAGCCCCGAGGCAATGGCCTCGTACGCGGCGTTCCACTGCTCGTTCTCCGTGCACGAGCGCGCGATCGCGCGGTACTCCTCCACCGGGACCGCCCGGAGTCCGCTGAGCAGCTGGTACTCCTCGTCGATCATGCGCTGAGTGGGCTCGGCGTCGGCCGGGTGGCCGGCCGCCATCAGCTCAGCCAGGCGGACCATCCGTGCGGTCCGCTCGCGCTGGCCGGCCTCGATCTCGGCCGGGGTCATCGCGGCGGTCACGCGCCGGGCCGCCTCAGCGTGCTCGGGGAAGTCGCGCAGGCTGGCGTCGACGTCGGCGGGCTGGATTCCCTCGAAAAGGTTCTCGGGCCGGTTGATGCTGGTCATGGGCGTGCCATCCTTCCGGGAGCGTTCCAGGTCGGCGATCGTGCGCGAGACGGTGGTGGCCAGGGCGTCGAGCCGATCGCGCTCGGCGACCAGTCGGCGGTGGTGGCCCCGCAGGGACTCCAGTTCGTCCACCTGGTCGCCGATGATCCGGGCGATCTCGGCCAGCCCCACGCCCAGTGCCCGCAGGACGAGGATCTGCTGCAGCTGCAGCAACTGCCGTTCCTCGTAGTAGCGGTGGCCGTTGGAGCCGGTCCAGGCCGGTGACAGCAGCCCGATCTCGTCGTAGTGCCGCAGGGTCCGGGCGGTCACGCCCGACATCCGGGCAACCGCCGCGATCGGCCAGGCCATCGCCGTCTCCTCCCTCGAATCCTTCGCTTCCCGGCGCTCGGTTCCACGTCCATCGGCGTGCACGTTCGTCGGACCGGGGCCGGTTCCTCCGGCCCCTGGTCACGACCGTAGGAGCTGCCGCTGCGGCAGTTTCAAGTCCACCGCAATGCCAAGCCGGTTACGGCACCCCTGGCGTGCCCCTACTCCGCCGCGTCCGCCGCCTCTGCAGCTACCGTTGCCGCGTCCGCTGCCTCCGCCGGCTTCGCCGCCGAGCGCAGCGCCGCAACCATGGCCCCGAGCACTGGTTGCCCCCAGGCCCCCTCCCGCACGGCGGCGTGCAGGGTGCGCACCGGTTCCGGGCCGCGCACCCGGTGCACCGTGACGCCGGGGTGTCGCTGGGCCAGGCCCAGTTCCGGCAGGAGCGACACCCCCAGCCCCGCCGCGACGAAGCCCTGCGCGGTCAGATAGTCCGCGCCGTCCACCGCGACCGTCGGACGGAACCCGGCCGCGTCGCAGGCGTCGTGCACGAGGCTCCGGCAGGGCCCGGGCGGTTCGGCGCCCACCCAGGGCTCGTCGGCCAGCTCGGCCAGGTCCAGGACGCGACGAGCGGCCAGCCGGTGCCCCCGGGGCAGTACGGCGCGGTACGGATCGTCGTGCAGGTGCACCAGCCGCAGGCCGGCCGGGGCCTCGTCGGACCAGAACACCACGGCCAGGTCGGCCCGGCCGTCCCGCACCTCGGTGAGCTGGTCCGTCGGTTCCGTCAGGCCCAGGTCGAGGCGCACGCCCGGGTGCTCCCGGCGGAAGGCGGCGACGGCCGGGGCCACCAGGGTGGCGCCTGCCGTGGCGAAGTAGCGGACGGTCAGGCTGCCGCTGCGCCCGGCTCGCAGGTCGGCCAGCGCCGCACCCGCCTCCGCGACCTGCCGGTCGATGGTCGCCGCGTGCCCGGCGAGCAGCAGCCCGGCGGCGGTCGGCCGCACGCCCCGCCCGATCCGCTCCAGCAAGGCCGTCCCCGTCTCCCGCTCCAACGTCGTCACCTGCTGGCTGACGGCCGACGGGGTGTAGCCGAGCGCGGCGGCGGCCGCGCTCACCGAGCCGTGGTCGACCACAGCTCGCAGCACCTGCATCCGGCGGACGTCGAGCGAGACATTCATACAGCCCAGCTTAAACATCATGAAGGACTCTTCGCTTGTGCTACGTGATCCCTCCACGCGATCGTCGACCGACAACTCGTCCACGACCGGGCCTGTCCACCACCGGGCCTGTCCACCACCGGGCCTGTCCACGACCGGCCCTGTCCACCACCGGACCTCATCCACCATCGACGGAAGGACACCCCGTGCTGCGGATGGCCGTCCTCGCCCTGTTCTGGGGCTCGGGCTTCCTCTGGATAAGGATCGCGCTGCAACACGGGCTCACCCCGGTGCAGATCACCGTGCTGCGCGCCGCCCTCGGCGCCGCCGTCCTGCTGTTGCTCGCCCGCTCCGCCCGGCAACGCCTCCCGCGCGACGGCGCACTCTGGCGGCGGCTCGCCGTGGCCGCGTTCTTCTGCAACGCCCTGCCGTTCCTGCTCACCGCGTACGGCGAGCGCAGCGTCGGCTCCGGCACGGCCGGGGTGCTGCACGCGACCACTCCGCTCTGGTCGTTGCTGATCGGCCTCACCCTCGGCACCGACCGAGCCCCCGGCACCGAACCCGGTGCCACGTACAACCCGCTGCGCCTCGCCGGCCTGCTGCTCGGCTTCGCCGGAGTGCTGCTGATCCTCGCCCCCTGGCGCGAGGGCGGCGGGATCAGCGTCCCCGGGGCGCTCGCCCTGCTCGGCGCGGCCGCGAGCTATGCCGTCGCCTTCGCCTACATGGCCCGGGCGTTCACCGGCACGGGCACCGCCCCGCTCGCCCTCTCCGCCGCCCAGCTCACCGCCGCCGCCGGGCTGAGCACGGTCGCCCTGCCGACGGTCGGCCCGCTGGACCCGTTCAGCGGCGCCGATGCGCTCGGCCTGGCCGCCGTCACCGTCCTCGGCGTCGCCTGCACCGGGCTCACCTTCCACCTCAACTACCGCCTGATCGTTCCACCTCAACTACCGCCTGATCGCCACCGAGGGCCCCACCAGCGCCGCCACCGTCGGCTACCTGCTGCCCGTCGTCTCCACCGCGCTCGGCGCCCTGGTCCTCGGCGAGCAGCTGACCGTACGGGCGGTCGTCGGGGCGGCCGTCGTCCTCGCCGGAGTGTTCCTGGTGAAGCACCGGCCGAAGCCCCGCACCGCCGTTCCGCTACTCACCGACTGAAACGGACCATGCGCCCCCACTCCCTCTGGCGGATCCCCGACTTCCGGGTCCTCTTCGCGGCGACCGCCCTCACCCAACTCGCCACCAACGTCGGCTACGTCGCCGTCCTTGACGCGTGACCCGGACAGGCCGGCCTGCTGGCCACCCTGAGCACCCTCGCCTTCCTGCTCATCGGTCTGCCCGCCGGTGCCTGGGTCGACCGGATGCACCACCGCCGCGTCCTGATCGTCGCCGACCTGGTGAAGGCCGTGCTCTACGCCTCCGTCCCGCTCGCCTGGTGGTTGGGCGGGCTCAGCCTCGGGCAGCTGTACGCGGTCGCGCTGCTCACCGGCGGGGCAACGGTCTTCTTCGACGTCGGCGCGCAGAGCGTGCTGCCCGGGCTGGTCGGCCGTGAGCACCTGGTGGACGCGAACGCCGCCGTGGTCGGCCCGATGGCGTTCGGCAACGTCGCCGGACGCGGCGCGGGCGGGATGCTGGTCCAACTGCTCACCGCGCCGTTGGCGATCGCCGTGACCGCGCTCGGCCACCTCGGCTCAGCGCTCCGGCTGACCGCGCTGCGCCGCACCCCCATCCCGGCGACGACCGTGGGTCCCACCCCCACCCCCCCGGCCTCGGCGCACAGATCGCCGAGGGCCTGCGGCACGTCCTCGGCGCTCCGGAACTGCGCGCACTGGCCGTCACCGCCGCCCTCAACAACCTCGGATCGCAGCTGGTCAACACCCTCCTCCCGGTCCTGTTCGTGCGGGAACTGAACCTGCCCGCAGGGGCGTTGGGCCTGTTCTGGGCGGTCGGTGGGATCGGCGTCCTGCTCGGCTCGCGCTGCGCCCGCCCGATCGCCGCCCGGCTCGGCGACGGCCGCACCCTCGCACTGGCGGGCCCGTGCCTGGCGCCCGCCGGACTGCTGGTGCCGTTGATCGGTGGCGGGCCGTGGCTGCTCCTGGCCGGGGCGGGCTGGCTGCTGGTGTCGCTGAAGACCGGCATGGACAACGTGCTCGGGGTGAGCCTGCGTCAGCGGATGACCCCGGACGCGCTGCTCGGCCGGATGAACGCCACCTTCCGGTTCCTGCTCTTCGGCGCGCTCGCGGTCGGCTCCGCGCTGTCCGGGCTGCTCGGCGAACTCCTCGGCCTGCGCACCACGCTCTGGCTCGGCGGGGCGGTGCTCGCGACGGCCTTCCTGCCGGTCTACTTCTCCCCGGTGCGCACCCGCCGCCGACCGCCCGAGGCGCCGCCGGGGGCGGGGGTGGGGACGGCTACCAGCCCGGACCGGTGCCGTGCCCCGGTTGCCAGTCCAGTCCCGGGTTCGGGCGTGGACGATGGGTGCGCACCAGTGAGGTGACCGACCAGACCACCACGGTCAGCAGCGCGTAGAACAGCAGCAGCGCCCAGAACGGGGTGGCGGACATGCTCTGGTCCTCGAACCGGCACCAGGCGTCCGGCGGCAGCCAGGACGCACCCGTCTCCAGCAGCCGCCCACCGCCCGAGACCAGGCCGCGCTCGCAGCGCTCCCCGTAGTCCAGTGACCGCACGTACAGCAGGACGTACAGCGCGCCCGCCGAAGCGAGGGAGAGCGCGGCGCTGATGCCGAGGAGCATCGTCCGTCTTCGCCCGGTCGCCGTACGGTTGTTCGTCACCGAGGCAGCGTACCGGCGCGGCGGCCCCGGCCGGGCCGGATCACGACGCCGCAGATCAGCGGCTCAGCAGGACAGCGAAGTCAGCAGGTCCACGAGGCCCACGAGGTCCACGAGGTCCACGAGGTCCACGAGGCTCGCAGAGTCAACAAGGTCGACAGCTCAGCACCTCACCCGAGCAACCCGCCCAGATGCCCGTCCTCGGCGAGCAGCCGCCAGGAGCGGCCCGGCGAGGCGAAGGCCTCCGGGTCGACGCCCTCGACCAGCCGGTCCACCACGGTGCTCAGCAGTGACTGCGGATCGAACACCGCCCAGGTGTCCCGACCCCGGCCGTGCTCCCAGCGCTCCCATTCCACGCGCAGCCGTTCGTACGTCCACAGTGCGTAGAGCAGGGCGGACAGGTCGCGGTTGAGGTAGGCCTCGGGCTGTCCGTCGTCGTACCAGTCCGGCAGCTCGAGCCGGCCGGTGGCGCCGTCCAGGGCGATCGTGAGGTCGGTCGGCCAGTCCCCGAGCACGAGGAAGTCCCGCTGGTACGGGCGCTCCTCCTCGCCGTCGAAGTACTCCGGGTACGCCTCCGCCATGGTGACCAGCGGCTCCTGGCACACGCCGAACATCGCTCCGCCGAGCGGCAGCCCGACCTCGGTGAGCAGTCGCCGGGTCGGCTCGTGCACCAGGGCGGCGGGCAGCGCCTCCGGCCGGAACCGGTGCACCAGGCCCGCGCCGCCGTCCTCGTCGGTGAGCGCCGCCAGCTCGGCCACCAGCTCCGCGCCGACCTCGTACGCGGGCCCGTCCGGCGCGCCGGGCAGTGCACCCCAGGCCAGCGCCCGCACCAGCAGCGCCGTCCCCCAGTGCGCGGGCGGGGCGTCACGCTCGAACAGCCGGGGGTCGATCTGCCGCATCCGCCGCTCGGCCCCGGCCATCACCTCGGCCACCACCGTGGGCCCGCGCCGCCCGTCCAGCGACTCCGGTCGTCGGGCCGCCTCGCCCACCGCCTCGACCTCCCGCACCAGTGCGGTCAGCGCGGCCAGGTCGGAGGCCAGCGGGTCCCGCCGGGGGCCACCGTTGCCCAGGTACACCTCACCGGTGGTCCCGTCCAACAGCACGAGGTCGCCGACGGGGGCGAAGGGCGTGCAGTAGTCCGTCTCCCCCAGGACGAAGAGCCGCTCCGCCCCGGCGGTCGGGAAGGCCCTCAGCGGCCCGCCGCCGAGCGCCCCGAAGTCCAGGAACGCCCCGGCCGCGGGCAGTCCCTCCCGCACCAGGAACTCCCGGCTCCCCTCGTGCACCACCCCGCCCGGCACCTCGGACACCCGCACACACCCCACGTGCCCCACCCTTCACCGTTCCGCCCCCCTGACCCACCTGACCCTAGCGGGCCGACCCGACAACGCCACGGGGGTTTCGTCGGCAGGTGGCAGGTGGCAGGTGGCAGGTGGCAGGTGGCGGTCGGCGGTCGGCGGTCGGCGGTCGGCGGTCGGCGGTCGGCGGTCCGTTGGCCGAGGGCGCCTCCATGTCCTTCATCAAGGTTGCGAGGCGGAGGAGGGCCTGAGTGTGGTCTTGCCGCAGTCTCGCAGCCGGCGTCACGGGCCACGGCGAGCGGCGAGGCGCCGATCGACGCCGGCTGGTCGACGATGACCATGACGCGGCCGAACTTGGCGGTGTACTTGTCGAAGACGGCCCGCAGTTTCGGCTTGCTGTTGGGCAGTCGCTTGTCGAAGACGGTCTTCCCGGCGGCGGTGAGGCCGTGGCCGTGGTGGTCGCCCTTGCCGACGTCCAGGGCGAGGAAGACCGCGATGCCACTCGTGCCGAACACCGAACCCGCCGGGAGTCGTTCATCGTCCCGGCCTCACCCGTCGGCACCGTTCGCGCGCGCATTCACGTTACGCAGCCCCGGCACCCGTCAGCGGCCGGGCGTTGCGCTCGGCCGGGTGCCGGTCAGGCCTCTCATCAGCGGTCACACGGTGCTCCGGGCCCGGTGACACCAGCTCCCAGGTCATGCGATCGACAGGGGGCAACAGTCATGCCGGGCCCGGAGGCCAGGAGCCCCGTTCCAGGATCACGAAGAAGGTAACCGTGATAGTTGAGCTGCGGCCCGGGTTGGGCTGCTGCCGGGATCGACGCCGACGTTCCGGCCTGACCCGCAGGGTAACTGGCGGCTCATCAGGGCCTGCTGCCCCCGAGATGTCTGCCGAACGTCGGCGTCGCCCTGGCCCCCTGCCCCACACTCGTCATGCCCGCCACCCCAGGACTCTCCGCACGGCGTCCGGATGTCAGGCGAGCCCGCCGGCCTGCCGGGCGGCCTGTTCCACGCGGTCGTGGTGAGCCTGCCACCAGGCCTTGTCGCCGGGGGCCGTGTTGGCGCCGTCGGAGCGCTGGCCGGTGGCGCCGTCGATGAGTTCGCGGACGAGGTCGGCGTGGCCGACGTGCCGGTGGGTCTCGGCGATCACATGGACGAGTACCCGGTGCAGGGTCTGCTTCGGGCGGTTGCCGAAGGGGAGTTGGCCGATCGCGTCCAGCGGCAACGCCGCGATGGTGGCGTCCGAGTGGGCCCAGACCCGGCGGTAGCGTCCGAGGATCTCCTCGGTGCTCTCGTCCGCCCGGGCCCACAGGTCGGCGTTCGGTTCGGCGGTGCCGATGATCCACAGCGGGGTGGCTTCGGGGAAGGGGCGCCCGAAGGTCTCGCCGAGGTACAGCGCCTCGGCCCCGGTGACGTGCTTGACCAGCCCCAGCAGGTTGGTCCCGGTGGGGGTGAGTGGTCGCCGGAGGTCGTACTCGGAGAGGCCGTCCAGCTTCCACATCAGGGCGTCGCGGGCGTCCTGGACGTAGATCCGCAGGTCGTTCTTGTCGTCGTTCGCCGTCATGGGAACAGCCTGTTGAACTCCGGGAACCTGTCCACCGAGTTTCAAGGCCTGACGTCACGTCAAGGTGTGGGAGTGCCGGCCCGCACTCGTGCCCGGGCCCCGCCCCCGCCCGGCCCCAGCCGCCCCGCCCCGGCAGGAGCGCCCGGTCAGCGGACGACGTCGGAGACCTGCTTCTGCAGGCCGTTGCCGTAGACCTCGTGCTCGACCGGCTTCAGCTTCTGGGCGTCCTTGTCCGTGGCGCTGAACAGGCGCTTGCCGGCGCCGAGCATCAGGGGGTGGACGAGCAGGTGGTAGTGGTCGAGCAGACCGGCGTCCGAGAGGCTGTGGTTCAGGGCGGCGCTGCCGTGGAGGATGATCGGGCCGCCCTCGGTCTCCTTCGGGGCGCCGACCTGGTCGATCGAGCGCAGGGTGGTGGTCTCGCCCCAGTTCCGGACCGGGTCGTCCTCGGTGAGGGTGGTGGAGACGACGTACTCGGGCATCGTCCTGTAGCGGGCGAACTCGGCCATGTCCGGCCGCACCGGGCTGAACGCCTGGTAGCTGACCCGGCCCATCAGCATGGCGGCGGCCTCCTCCTGCTCCCGCCCCTTGATCTCGTACGCCTGGGGGAGGAACTCGACGTCCTTGACGGTCCATCCGGAGTTCCGGTAGCCGGGTTCGCCGCCGGAGGCCTCGACGACGCCGTCGAGCGAGACGAAGGCGGTGCTGATCAGGATGCGCATGGGTGGTTCCTCGGTTCTCGTTGGGGCCGTGAAGTGAGGGGCGCGGGGCGGGGGCGGGGGCGGGTCAGACGGCGAGGGCCCCGGCCAGCCACTGCTGCCAGGCGTTCTCGACCCTCGTCCGGCACCGGCCCGAAGAGGTGATGGGACATCAGCACCGGTGCGCCACCGTGGTGGAAGGTGTGGAGTCCGTCGGCGGTGCGGAGTTCGAAGCGCTCGTTGTCCGCCCGGACCGCCTCGCCGTCCAGCGGCGGCAGCCCGGCCGGTTCGGCGCGCGGGCCCGGGTGCCCGGGGCGACCGGGAGCGGCGGGGACGGGGCGTGGGCGAGGGCGCTCCGGACCTCCGGGTCCGTGCGTCCGGCGGCCGGGGCGGCGGCGAAGACGGGGACGGCGGTGCGCCCGGGGAAGTGCGCGAGGTACTCGCGGAGGGTGTGCAGGTGGAACGGCCGGCCGCGGCGCAGCGCGTCGTACTCGTCCTGCCAGTCGTCGCCGAGCAGGCCGCTGTGGACGACGCGGATCGCGGTGTTGCCACCGCCCCGTCCCTCGATCAGGTACTCGAAGGCCATGAACCGGCCGTCCTCGGCGGGGGCCGTGCGGGTGGCCAGGCGCCGACCGGGCTCCCCCGGGGGCGGACTCGTCGTGGTACCGGCTGACGAGGATGGCCACGCTCCGGGCGAGCTCCTCGGCGGGGGGCCGTCCGGTCGGTCGCCGAGGCGAACCGGGCCTGGGCGTCGATGCCGAAGGTGGCGACCAGCCGCTTGGCCCGGGAGGCGCCGGTCAGCAGGGCGTCGGTAACTCGACCGGCCGAACGCCGTCGGGCGTTCGGGGCGTCCGGCACGGAGCGTGACGGCCCGGGGCGATGTGGCGGACTTGAATCTTTGCGAACGGATGTTCGATCCTGGGGCTGTGCCCGTTTTCGAATCTGTTTTCGAATCTGCCGCTGAGCAGCCCGAACGCCCCGCGCTGCGGTCGGTGGCGCTGACGGCTGCCGTGCCCCAGGACGGGCGGGCGGCGACGGGGCGCGGGCTGGTACCGGTGGCACCCGCGCTGCGGGAGGTGCTGCCGGACGGCGGACTGCGCCGGGGGACGGCGGTGTCGGTGGCGGGCGGGGACGCCGGACTGCTGCTGGCACTGGCCGCCGGGGTGCGGGAGACCGAGGGCGGCTGGGCGGCGGCGATCGGACTGCCGGACCTGGGGCTAGCCGCCGCCGAGGGGTACGGGCTGGACCTGCGCCGCCTGCTGGTCGCGGACGACCCCGGGGCGCACTGGCCCGAGGTGGTGTCGGTGCTGGCCGGCGCGGTCGAACTGATCATGCTGCGCCCGGACGGGCCGGTGCCGCCGAAGCTGGCCACCCGCCTGGCCGCCGTGCTGCGGCGCAGCGGCTGCGTGCTGCTGGTGGCCGGGCCGTGGCCGGGAGCGGCGCTGCGACTGGGGGTGCGGTCCGGGCGCTGGTTCGGTCTGGGGGACGGCTACGGGCAGCTCGCCGGTCGGCAGGTGGAGGTCGTGGCCGAGGGGCGCGGGTCGGCGGTGCGCGGCCGGACGGCCCGGCTCTGGCTGCCGGACGAGCACGGCGCGGTGCGCCCGGTCCGGGAGCAGCCCGAGCCGATGGCGGAGCCGGCGGAACCACTCGTGGCGGTGGTGTGACATGTCGACGATGCCCGGCAGTGAAAGAACCCCCCGGGTGCTGGTGGTCTGGTGCCCGGACTGGCCGGTGGTGGCCGTCACCGGCGACGACCCGGTGGCGGTCACCGAGGGCGGCCGGATCCTCGCCTGCTCGGCGGGCGCCCGGGCGGCCGGGGTGCGGCAGGGGCAGCGGCTCAAGCTGGCCCAGCGGCTCTGCCCGGAACTGGAGCTGCGCGACCGTGACCCGGAGGCGGAGGCCCGCCGCTTCGAGCCGGTGGCCGCGGCGGTGGAGGCGTTCACGCCCCGGGTGGAGGTGATCCGCCCGGGCCTGTGCGCCATCCCGGTGAAGGGCCCGGGCCGTTACTTCGGCGGCGAGGAGGCGCTGGCGGCCCTGGTCGGCACGGCGGTGACGGATGCCCTCGAACGGCCGCCCGTCCCGGACGCCGTCCCCGGTGCGGTGACGGTGCCCCCTGGGCCCCCTGCCGAAGCGGCCGAAACCAAAGCCGACCCCGACCCCGACTCCGATCCCGACCTCGAAGCCGAACCCGAAGCAGCCCCCCGAACCACCCCCTACGCCCAGATCGGCGTGGCCGACGGCCTGTTCGCCGCCGTCCTCGCCGCCCGCGCCGGGGTGCTGGTCCCCGCCGGCCGCACGGCGGAGTTCCTCGCCCCGTACCCGGTGGGCGCACTGGGCGACGAGGCGCTGGCCGAACTTCTCGGGCGGCTCGGCCTGCCCACCGTCGGGGCCTTCGCCGCGCTGCCGCCCGAGGCCGTCGCGGACCGCTTCGGCCCGGCCGGGACGGTCGCGCACCGGCTGGCCCGGGGCCTTCAGCCGCGCCCGCTGGTGCCGCGCGACGAGGAGCCGGACCTCTCCGTCGAGCAGCGCTTCGACCCGCCGGAGCCGCTGGCCGAACCGCTGGTGTTCGTGGCCCGCACGCTGGCCGAGCAGCTGCACCAGCGGCTGGCCGGGGCCGGGCTGACCTGCCGCCGGGTGGCCGTCGAGGTGGCCTGCGCGGACGGGCGGACGGCCTCGAGGCTGTGGCGGCACGAGGGCCGGTTGTCCGCGACGGCGCTGGCCGAGCGGGTCCGCTGGCAGCTCCAGGCCTGGCAGGGCATGGGCACCTTCCCCAGCGACCACGGCGACCAGGCGGGCTTCACCCTGCTCCGCCTCGCCCCCGACGGCCTCTCCCCGGACCAGGGCCGCCAGCTCGCGCTGTGGGGCCAGGCCGTCGCGGACGACCGGGTGGAGCGCGCGGTGGCCCGGGTGCAGGCGGTGCTCGGGCACGCCGGACTGCGCCGGATCGAGCCGGCCGGCGGGCGCGGCCCGGGAGAACAGCAGGTCAAGGTGCCGTGGGGCGAGCCGTACGAGGCGGCGGCTCCGGCCGACGCGCCCTGGCCGGGGCGGTTGGCGGAGCGGTCGGCGGACCTCTGGCCGGCCGTGGTGCTGCGCGAGCCGGCGCCGGTGCGGGTGCTGGACGCGTACGGGCGGCCGGTCACGGTGGACGGCCGGGCGGGGGTGTCGGCCCGGCCGGCCCTGGTCGTGGTCCGGGGCCGGGAGGAGAGGGTGGCGGGCTGGACCGGGCCCTGGCCGGCGGTCGAGTACTGGTGGGACCAGTCGCTCGCCCGCCGCCGGGCGCGGTTCCAGATGGTGGTGGACGGCGGCCGGGCGCTGCTGCTCACCGTGGAGGGGGGCGTGTGGTACCTGGAAGCCGGCTACGACTAGCGGCCCGAGAACCCGCAGCAGCGGAAGCAACAGCTGAAGCAGCTGCCGGAAGCAGCAGGGGGGAGCAGGACGAGCACGAGAACGACGAAGGCAACCCCCGATGGGCTTCACCAGCCACCCCAGCCTCCCCTGGAGCGAACTGCACCGCCGGATGACCGGCGCCGCACCGGACCGCACGGTCGTCCCGCTGCGCCGCCCCGTCGAGGAACCCCCTGCCGCAAGGCCCGGAGAGCCCCATGGACCCCAAGGCCCCCAAGGCCCCCAAGGCCCCGGAGGCAGCCGAAGCCCCGGAGGCCCCCAAGTCCCCGGCGAACCCGCAAACCCCGGCCCCGCCGAACCCTGGGCCGAACTGCACGTCCACTCCGCCTTCAGCTTCCTGGACGGCGCCAGCGACCCGGAGGACCTGGTCGCCGAGGCGGCCCGGCTGGGCGTGGAGACCCTGGCGATCACCGACCACGACGGCCTGTACGCCGCCGTCCGGCTCGCCGGGGCAGCCCGGGGGACGGGCGTGGCCACCGTGTTCGGCGCCGAACTGACGATCAGCGGCGAAGGCGGCACCGAACACCTGCTGGTCCTCGCCCGCGACCCGGCAGGCTACCGCCGCCTCTCCGCCGCGATCGCCGCCGCCCAACTGGCCGGCGGCGCCAAGGGCCGCCCGGCGTACGACCTCGCCACGCTGGCGGGGGCGCACGACGGCCACTGGGCGGTGCTCACCGGCTGCCGCCTCGGCAGGGTCCCGGCCGCGCTGCCCGACCGGGACGAGGCTCAGCGTCAACTGCTCGCCCTCACCCAGGCGTTCGGTCGCGAGAACGTCCACGTCGAGCTGATCGACCAGTGGCTGCCCGGCGACGACCGGCGCAACGACGCCCTCGCCGCGCTCGCCGCCGACCTGCGGCTCCCCGTCGTCGCCTCCACCAACGCCCACCACGCCGGCCCCGCCCAGGGCCGCCTCGCGCAGAGCCTGGCAGCCCTGAACGAACGCCGCACCCTCCAGGAGGCGGTGGGCTGGACGCGGGCGGCCGGCACCGCGCACCTGCGCTCGGGCCGCGAGATGGCCGCCCGACTGGCCCGCTTCCCCGGAGTGCAGCGGGCCACCGCCGAACTCGGCCGCGCCTGCGCCTTCGACTTCGCCAAGCTGGACCCGGAACTGCCCGGCTACCCCGTCCCCGAGGGCGAGACCGAGATCAGTCACCTGCGCGCCCTGGTCGCGGCCGGCGGCCCGGCCCGCTTCGGGCCCGGCAACGCCGCCGCCCGCCGCCAGCTCGCCAGGGAACTGGACGTGATCGAGGACCTCGACCTGGCCGGCTACTTCCTGATCGTGCACGACATCGTGGACTTCTGCCGGAGCCAGGACATCTGGTGCCAGGGCCGGGGCTCGGCCGCCAACTCGGCGGTCTGCTACGCCCTCGGGATCACCGCCGTCGACCCGATCCACTACAAGCTGCTGTTCGAGCGCTTCCTCTCCACCGCCCGGGACGGCCCGCCCGACATCGACCTGGACATCGAGAACCGCCGCCGCGAGGAGGTCATCCAGTACGTCTACCGCCGCTACGGGCGCGAGCACGCCGCCCAGGTCGCCAACGTGATCACCTACCGGCCCCGGCTGGCGATCCGCGACGCCGCCCGGGTGCTCGGCTACCCGCAGGGCCAGGTGGACGCCTTCAGCCGGCAGACCGACTTCCGCTCCGCCCCCGGCGCGGACGCCGTCATCCCCGCCGACGTGCTCTCGCTCGCCGCCCAACTCCACGGCCTGCCGCGCCACCTGGGCATCCACTCGGGCGGCATGGTGCTCACCCGGGAGCCGATCGGGGAGATCTGCCCGACCGAGTGGGCCCGGATGCCCGGGCGTTCCGTGCTGCAGTGGGACAAGGAGTCCACCGCCGGCGCCGGACTGGTGAAGATCGACCTGCTCGGCCTCGGCATGCTCGCCGCGCTGCACGACGCCTGCGACCTGGTCGCCGAACACCACGGCCTGCGCTACGACCTGGCCACCATCCCGGACGACGACGAGGGCGTGTACGGGATGCTGCGCCGGGCCGACACCGTCGGGGTGTTCCAGGTGGAGTCCCGGGCGCAGATGGCCACCCTGCCCCGGCTCAAGCCCGACCACTTCTACGACCTGGTGGTCGAGGTCGCGCTGATCAGGCCCGGCCCGATCCAGGGCGGGTCCGTCCACCCGTACCTGCGCCGCCGCGCCGGGGTGGAGCCGCCCGGCTGCCCCCACCCGCTGATGGAGAACGCCCTCGGCAAGACCCTCGGGGTGCCGCTGTTCCAGGAGCAGATGATGCAACTCGCCATCGACTGCGCCGGGTTCACCCCGTCCGAGGCCGACCGGCTGCGCCAGGCGATGGGCGCCAAGCGCTCGCACGAGCGGGTCGCCCGGCTGCGCGAGCGGCTGCTCGGCGGGATGACCGAGCGCGGCATCCCGCCCGAGGTGGCCGAGGACGTCTACGGCAAGATCGAGGCCTTCTCCAACTACGGTTTCCCGGAGAGCCACGCGATCAGCTTCGCCTATCTGGTGTACGCCAGCGCCTGGCTCAAGTACCACTTCCCGGCGGCCTTCACCTGCGCCCTGCTGGCCAACCAGCCGATGGGCTTCTACTCCCCGCTCAGCCTGGTCGCGGACGCGCGGCGGCACGGTGTCCGGGTGCGCGGGGTGGACGTCAACGCCAGCGGTCCGCGTCCCACCCTGGAACCGTACCGGGGGCCGACGCCCAAGCCGCCGTTGACCGCCGGGCGCCCGCAACCCGCCATCCGGCTCGGCCTGGAGACGGTGCGCGGCATCGGCACCCCGCAGGCCGAGGCGATCGCGGCCGGACAGCCGTACGCCGGCCTGGAGGACTTCGCCCGCCGCACCGGCCTGCCCGCCCCCGTCCTGGAGGCGCTGGCGACGGCCGGAGCCTTCGACTGCTTCGGACTGACGAGACGTCAGGCACTCTGGGCGGCAGGGGCGTTCGCCGGGATCACGGCCGAACTTCTCCCCGGCACCACCCCCGGCACCGAGGCGCCCGAACTGCCCGGCATGAGCCCGGTCGAGGAGACCATCGCCGACCTGTGGGCCACCGGCACCTCCGCCACCAGCCACCCGCTCCAGCACCTGCGTGCCCACCTGGACCGCGGCGGCGCGCTCCGCGCCGACCAGCTCCCGGACGTGCCACCGGGAACGGCGGTGGTGGTCGGTGGCCTGGTCACCCACCGGCAGCGGCCGCCGACGGCCGGCGGGGTGCTCTTCCTCAGCCTGGAGGACGAGACCGGCCTGATCAACGTGATCTGCAACCGCCCGGTCTGGGAGTCCCAGCGCCGCACCGCCCTGGACCGGGCGGGCCTGCTGGTGCACGGCCACGTCGAACGCGACCGGGGCGCCACCAACCTGGTCGCCACCCGCCTCACCCCGCTGCGGATCGGCCTGTGAGCCCTCCCGCGACTCAGTCGGGGTGGCGCACGAGCCCGCTCAGGTCCGGGTCGAAGTCGAACGGATCGGGAACGCGCATGCGGTCGCCGAACTTCCGGTCGTGCCGCACGTGGTAGCGGTCGCGGTCCGGTTCGGAGCACGGACCCGGCCGGGGCCGTTCAGGCGCCGGAGGCCGCCGCCCGGCCCTTGCCGGGGGGCCCGGCGAAGGCCTGGGCGATCGGCAGCCAGGCGGTGGCGACCGGGCCGGTGGCGGTGAGGGCCAGGTCGTCGCGGTGGCGGCGCTGGGTGACCAGCAGGCAGAAGTCCAGTGCCGGGCCGGTCACCAGATCCGTCGCGCCGGCCGGGCCGAAGGCCCAGGTGCCGCCGTCGGGGGCGGTCAGTTCGAGCCGCACCGGGTGCTCCGGCGCGGGCAGTCCGTGGGCCGCGAAGGCGAAGCCCAGGGTGCGCAGGCCCAGGTGGGCGACGTGCCGCAGCCGGGCGGTGGGTTCCCGGGTGGTGCCGAGCGCGTCCGCGACGTCCTGGCCGTGCGCCCAGGTCTCCATCAGCCGGGCGGTCGCCATCGAGGCGGGCTTCATCGGCGGCCCGAACCAGGGCAGCCGGACGTCGGCGGGGGCGGCGGCCAGGGCGGTCTGCACCTCGGCCCGGCCGGCCCGCCAGCGGGCGAGCAGGGCGGCGGGCTCGGCGGCCGCGCCCTCCCGGGCGCCTTCCCCGACCGGGTCGGCCCCGGCGGCGAGCAGGGCGGTGAAGCTGCCGCCGAGTGCCGCGGTGAAGCCCTCCGGGTCGCGGGCGGCCAGCGCCGTCCAGTCGTCGGTCCAGGCCAGGTGGGCGATCTGGTGCGCGACGGTCCAGCCCTCGGCCGGGGTGGGCCCGGCCCAGCCGTCGGCCGGCAGCTCGGCCACCAGCGCGTCCAGGACGGCGCTCTCGGCCCGCAGGTCGGCCAGCAGGCCCTGGAGGACGTCGCCCGCGGCGGTCGGGTCGGTCATCGGCTTCCCTTCCGGTCGAAGGCGGTTGCTACCCGTCGGTAGTCCGCGGCCGCACCTTACGCCCAGCCCGGCGCCGATGCTCGCCACTCCACCGAACACGCACGTCAGGACTCTCGCCACCGGCCCCGGAGCGTGTGACAATTCCGCGATGACCAGGGCTGCGGACCCCCTCACCGCTGCGCGACCCGTCGACGGTGCCGCGCAGCCGGACCCCCTCGCCGCCGCGCGGGCCGACGACCACGGACTCGCCGTGCGCGCCGCCGAGCTGGTCCGGGACGCCGTGCTGGGCGACCTCGCCCGCCGGGTGGTGGCCGAGTGCGGTGCCGACGTCGGCCTGGTCGGCGTGCCCGAGCCGCTGCCCGGCGGCGCGGCCCGTGGCAGGAAGGACGGCGGCATGGTGCTGCGCCACTGGGCGGGCACCCGGGCCGACCTGCTGCACGACGTCGCCGTCCCGGCCGGCCTGGGCCTCGGCGGCCGGGCGCTGGCCGAGCGCGCCCCCGCCTGGGTGCCCGACTACCGTGCGGCGACGACCATTTCGCACCACTACGACGCCGCGGTCACCGCCGAGGACCTGTACGCGATGCTCACCGTCCCGCTGCTGCACGGCGGCACGGTGCACGGCGTGGTGTACGCCTCGCTGCGCGCCGTCGTGCCGTTCGGCGACGTCCGGATCTCCGCCGTCGGCAAGCTGGCGGCGGCGGCCACCCGGGCGCTCGCCGGAGCCGCCGCCTGGAGCGGCGAGAAGGGCCGACCGACCGCCCCCGCGGGGAAGTTGACCCCGCGCGAGCACGAGGTGCTGCGCTGGGCGGCGACCGGCCGCACCAACCCGGAGATCGCCGCCCACCTGGGCCTCACCTGCAACACCGTGACCGGCTACCTCAAGTCCGCGATGCACAAGCTCGGCGTCCGCAACCGCACCGAACTCGCCCTCGCGGCAAGGGAATCCGGCCTGGTCAGTTGACCTGGCGCGGCCGTCCGCTCCAGTACGGCTCGCGCAGCCGGAACTTCTGCAGCTTCCCGGTGGCCGTACGCGGCAGCGCGTCCCGGAACTCCACCGAGGTCGGCGACTTGTAGCCGGCCAGCCGCTGTTTGCAGTGCGCGATCAACTCCGCCTCGGTGACGGCCGCCTGGCCGTCCCGGAGCACCACCAGCGCCTTGACCGTCTCGCCCCACTTCTCGTGCGGCACCCCGATCACCGCCACCTCGGCCACCGCCGGGTGGCCGTACAGGCAGTCCTCCACCTCGATCGAGGAGACGTTCTCCCCACCGCTGATGATGACGTCCTTCTTCCGGTCCGAGATGGTGAGTCGGCCGTCGGTGAGGGTGCCGCCGTCGCCGGTGTGGAACCACTCGTCCCGCAGCGCCTCGGCGGTGGCCTCCGGCTGCCGCCAGTAGCCGTCCAGCACGGTGTTGGAACGCACCAGCACCTCGCCGGACGCGTCGACCCGCAGCTGGGTGCCCAGCGCCGGGGCGCCGGCCTGCACCAGCTTCTCGGCCCGCTCGGCGGCCGGCAGGGCGTCCCACTCGGCCCGCGAGCGGTTGACCGTGACGATCGGGGCGGTCTCGGTCAGGCCGTAGAGCTGCATGAACTCCCAGCCCAGCTGCTCCTCGACCTCCTGCACCACCGAGGTGGGCGGCGGCGCGCCGGCCACGATCATCCGCACCCGGTCCCGGCCGGGCACCGGGCCGTCCCAGTCGGCGGCCGCGTCCAGCACCATCTGCACCACGGCGGGCGCGCCGGACAGGAAGGTCACCCCGTGCCGCTCGACCCGGCGCAGGATCTCCGCGCCGTCCACCTTGCGCAGCACGATGTGCCGGCCGCCGAGTCCGGTGATCGTGAACGGCAGGCCCCAGCCGTTGGCGTGGAACATCGGCAGGGTGTGGAGGTACACGTCCCGGTCGCTCGCGCCGTAGTGCAGACCCATCAGCGTCGCGTTCAGCCAGGCGTTGCGGTGGGTGATCTGAACGCCCTTGGGACGGGCGGTGGTTCCGCTGGTGTAGTTGATCGTGGCGGTGTCGTTCTCGGAGACCGCGTACCGGCGGGGCTCGGTGTCGAAGTCGTACAGCAGGGCGTCGCTGTCCGTGCCGAGCACGAACTTGTGCTCGGCCGCCACCCCGTCGAGCGCGTCGGCGATCTCGGGGTCGACCAGCAGGACGGAGGCGCCGCTCTGCTCGACGATGTACGCGACCTCCTCGGCCCGCAGCCGGAAGTTGACCGGCACCAGCACCCGGCCGTGGCCGCTCACCCCGAAGAAGGAGGTGAGCAGCCGGGCCGAGTTGTGCGAGACGACCGCGACCCGCTCGCCCGGCCCGACTCCGAGCCGGTCCAGCCCGGCCGCCTGGGCCCGGGCGAGTTCGGCGACCCGCCGGTAGCTCAGCTCGCCCCAGGATTCGGCCGGCTGCACCGGCTCGTCGACGATGCCGACCCGGTCGCCGTAGACCAGCTCGGCCCGGTCGAGGAAGTCCATCACGGAGAGTGGAATCTGCATGCGCCCACTGTCCTCCCTGGTCGGCCCCCTGCACACCCCCGATCGGGGGTGTCACCCGTCCACGGGTTCTCCTGAGCGTCCTTCGGCCGCCGCCAGCGCCGCGACCAGCCGGTCCCGGGCGTCGCTCTGGGCGGCGATCCGGCGCTCCAGCACCGCCAGCCGTTCCCGGACGATCCCCAGCACCCGCTCGGACGGCGGCCGGGAGAGCACGTCCCCGTCCAGGCAGCCCAGCAGCGGCCGGAGGTCCTCCAGGGTGAGCCCGGCGCCCACCAGGGCGCGGATGTTGCGCACCCGCATGACGGCCGACTCCCCGTACTCCCGGTAGCCGTTGGCCGCCCGCTCGGAGTCGATCAGCCCGGCCTGTTCGTAGTGCCGCAGCGCCCGGGCCGTGCTGCCCGTCCGCCGTGCCAGTTCGCCGATCAGCACCCCTGCCGTGTCCCCGTCCGTGTCAGCCCACCAGTGCGCCCCCGTCCACCGACAACACTACGCCGGTCACGAACGAGGCCTGCGGCGAGGCGAGTTGGGTGATCGCCCAGGCGACCTCGGCGGGCCGCCCGATCCGGCCGAGCGGGGTGTGCCGGAGCTGCCAGGCGCGGATCGCCGCCGACTGCTCGGGGCCGTACCCGGTGTGCTCGCCGATCGGGGTGTCGATCGCCCCTGGCGCCACCGCCACCACCCGGATGCCGCGCGGGGCCAGCTCCACCGCCCAGCTGCGGGTGATCGTCTCCAGCGCAGCCTTGCCCGCCGCGTACACCGCGTTGCCGGGCCAGCCGCGCTGTCCGACGGCCGTGCTGACGTTGACCACCACCCCACGGCTCTCGCCGAGGGCCGGCAGCGCGGCCTGTCCGAGCAGCACCGGGGCGACCAGGTTGGTGGCCAGCAGCGCCTCGATGCCCGCCCGCCGGTAGCCGCCGACGGCCTGCCCGCTCTGCACGATGCCGGCGTTGTTGACCAGCACGTCGAGCCGCCCGTACCGCTCCAGGGCCGTTCCGACGATCGTCTCCGGAGCGTCCGGTCCGGTGACGTCCGCGACCAGCGGCTCGATCAGCCCCGGGTGCGCGGCCGCCGTCTCCGCCAGCGGCTCCGGCCGCCGGCCGACCGCCACCACCCGGGCCCCCTCGGCCGCGAAGGCGCGCGCGCTCTCCCGCCCGATCCCCGTCCCGGCTCCCGTGACCACCACGACCCGCTGCTCCACCACGTCCTCGTCGCTCATGCCGAGAACCCTCCGACCCTGCCGTCAGCGTCAGGGTCAAGCCGGGCCCGCAACCGAGCGGTACCGCCGACCGTCCATCAGGGAGATCACCGTGCACGGTTCCGAACCCAGGGGGAGACCACCGATGGCCATCACCGTGAGCACCCACCCGACGGCCGAGGGCCTGCTGCTGCGCCCCTTCGAGGACGCCGACGCACCGGCCCTGATCGAGGCCTACCGGGACGACGCGCTGCGCCGCTTCACCCGCGTCCCGTCGACCGACGCCGAGCAGGCCGCGCGCTGGCTGAGCACGCAGTACGAGGGCTGGGCGGCGGGCACCCGCTACTCCTTCGCCGTCCTGGAAGCCGGTGAGCTGGTCGCCAACGTGGTGCTCAAGCGGGGCACCCCGGGCGGGGAGCGTGCGGAGGTGGGCTACTGGACGGCGGCCCCGGCGCGCGGCCGGGGCGTGGCCCCGCGCGCGGTGGGGGCGCTCACCGTGTGGGCCTGCGCCACCTTCGCCGAGGGCGGCCTGCGCCGGATCGACCTGCTGCACCAGGTGGACAACCCCGCCTCCTGCCGGGTGGCGGAGAAGAGCGGTTACGTCTTCCGGGAACTGCTGACCGCCCTCCCGCCGGAGTTCCCGATGGACGGCCACCGGCACTCCCGGAAAGTCCTGGACGCGGCCGAACGACGGAGGTCAGAGTAGGCGCATGGCTTCTGTGGTACGACACGTGACGATCGACTGCGCCGACCCGCACGCGCTGGCGGGCTTCTGGGCGCAGGTGCTGGACGGCACCCTGGGCGAGGACGACAACCCGGGGGACGACGAGGCGGTGGTGAACTCCGACGGTGCCTCGCTGCTCTTCATCCGGGTGCCCGAGGGCAAGTCGGTGAAGAACCGGGTCCACCTGGACCTCCAGCCGCAGGACCGCGGCCGGGACGAGGAGGTCGAGCGCCTGCTCGCCCTGGGTGCCACGGTGGTG
Organism: Kitasatospora sp. NPDC017646; assembly: GCF_044329365.1. Classification (NCBI taxonomy): domain Bacteria; kingdom Bacillati; phylum Actinomycetota; class Actinomycetes; order Kitasatosporales; family Streptomycetaceae; genus Kitasatospora; species Kitasatospora sp. NPDC017646. Next base: position 157,390 of record NZ_JBIRJC010000015.1, read on the forward strand.
GCGGACCAGCGCCGCCCGGACGGCACGGGCTGGGTCACCATGGCCGACCCGGAGGGCAACGAGCTGTGCGTCGAGCGCAGCCACGCCGAGCGGATCGCCACCGGCGGCGCCTGAGCCACCGGCGCCGCCTGAGCCACCGGGGAGCGGACGGCCGCCCGCCGCGTCCACGAGGGCGGCGGCGGACGGCCGTTCCGAGTCGCGGTGAACCGGGGGAGGGCCGTCACACGGGAGGGCGAGGCCCCGGGCCGTCGCCGAGGAACCGTCCGATAATCGACCTTGTCTGACGTCGTCCCGTCCACCCCGGCAACCAGGGCAGGTACCCCCCATGGCCAGAATCGCCGTGATCGGCGCCAACGGCACCATCGGCAGCGCGGTCGTCACGGAGGCCGCGGCGCGCGGGCACGAGGTCACCGCGGTGGTCCGCGACCCGGACCGCTACCGGGGCGGGGCCGCCTCCGTGGAGCGCGGCGACGTGCTGGATCCGGCCGACGTGGCCCGGGTGGCGGCCGGCCGGGACGTCCTGGTGAGCGCGGTCGGCGGCGGCGACGGCCCGGGTCACCTGGCACTGATCGAACCCGCCGCCCGCTCGCTGGTCGAGGGCCTGCGCTCGCTCGCCGACGGCGCGCCCCGGCTGGTCGCGGTCGGCGGCGCGGGGAGTCTGGAGACCGCGCCGGGGGTGCGGGTCTGGGACGCCCCCGGCCTGCCGGAGCCGATCCTCCAGGTCATGCACGCCCACGGCGAGGCGCTGGACTACTACCGGACCGTCGCCGACGTCCGCTGGACGGTGCTCAGCCCGGCCGCCGAGATCGGCCCGGGGGAGCGGACCGGCCGCTACCGGACCGGCCTGGAGCAACTGCTCACCGACGCCGCCGGACGCAGCTTCGTTTCGGTGCCGGACTACGCGGTCGCCCTGGTGGACGAGATCGAGCAGCCCGAGCACATCGGCGAGCGCTTCACCTGCTGTTCGCTCTGACCCGTTCAGCCCAGCTGGATCGACCGCTTGGCCAGCCCCATCCAGAACCCGTCGATCACGCTGCGCTGGCTGCCGAGATCGGCCTCGCCGGCACCGAGGGTGACGAACAGCGGGGCGAAGTGCTCGGTGCGCGGGTGGGCCAGCCGCCCGGCCGGGGCCTTGCGCTCGAAGTCGAGCAACGCGTCCAGGTCATGGGCGTCCAGCGCGCGTCTGCCCCAGTCGTCGAACTCGGCCATCACCGAGCTGATCCGGCCGTCGCTGCTGAGCGCCCGCAGGTTGTGGGTGAAGAAGCCGCTGCCGATGATCAGCACGCCCTCGTCCCGCAGCGGCGCGAGCCGGCGGCCGATCTCCAGCAGCCGCTGGGGGTCCAGGGTGGGCATGGAGATCTGCAGCACCGGGATGTCGGCCTCCGGGAACATCTCCACCAGCGGCACGTACGCGCCGTGGTCGAGCCCGCGGTCGGGGATGTCCTGGACGGGCGTGCCGGGGGCGCGCAGCAGCTTGCGCACGCGCTCGGCCAGCTCCGGTGCGCCCGGGGCGGCGTACCGGACCGCGTAGTAGTGCTCGGGGAAGCCCCAGAAGTCGTACACCAGCGGGACGGTGGTGACGGCACCGACGGCCAGCGGGGCCTCCTCCCAGTGGGCGGAGACCATCAGGACGGCCTCGGGGCGCGGCAGTCCGGCGGACCAGGCGGCCAGCTCGCCCGGCCAGACCGGGTCGTCGGCGAGCGGCGGCGCGCCGTGCGACAGGTACAGGGCGGGCATGCGCTCGGGGGCCGCGGCGCTCATGGCGTCCTCCTCGGGGTGCGGTCGGGGCCTCGGGACCAAGTAGTTCAAATTTGAATCTCTATTTGTCCGACGGTACACCTTCGTTCGAATTTGAACAACAGGAGTAGGCTTCCCTCCATGTCCTCACTGAACGAACCCCGCTGGCTCGACCCGGACGAGATGGCCGCCTGGCGGGGCTTCGTCGTCGCGAGCAACCTGCTGAACCGGCGGCTGGAACGCCAGCTCAAGGAGGACTCCGGCCTGTCCCACCAGCAGTACGAGATCCTGGTGCACCTGTCCGCGGCCCCGGGCGACTCGCTGCGGATGACCGAACTCGCCGACAAGCTGGTCACCTCCAAGAGCGGACTTACCTACCAGGTCACCCAGCTGGAGCGGATGGGCCTGGTCGGCCGCCGCTCCTGCCCCAGCGACGTGCGCGGCGTCATCGCCGAACTCACCGAGCAGGGACGGGAGATGATCCGCCAGGCCGCACCCGGACACGTCGCCCTGGTGCGCGAGCTGCTGATCGACGTGCTCACCCGCGAGCAGCTCGCCGTGCTCGCCGAGGGCCTCGGCGCGGTCAGCGCCCGGCTGCGCCAGGACGAGACTCCCTAGGGGTCCACCGACTCCAGTGCGGCGGCCGGCCCAGGGCCGTCGGGACGGCCGCCGCATGGTCCGGCGCCACCACCGGGGAGGGCGGCGGGGCGAGCAAGCGTTCGTACGACGTGGGGATCGTCGCCCGGTTGCGCCGGGCGCTTCAGCTCGACGAGGTCTGACGCGCCGCCCCCGGCGCGCACAGCAGCGCCGCCCGCAGGTTCAGCCGGTCCCGCAGTCGGGCCAGGTTGCGGCCGGTCAAGTCCTCGATCCGGCGGATTCGGTAGTGGACGGTGTCGACGTGGATGTGCAGCGACTCCGCCGTCCGCGCCCAGGAGCCGTCGTGGTCCAGGAACACCGCCGGCGTGCCCAGTAGCGAGACGGCGTTGTCGGCGTCGTGGGCGGTCAGCGGGGCCGGCAGCCGGGCGTGGAAGGCGGCCGTCACCTCGGGCGGGATGCCGCGCAACAGCCCGTCCGGCGAGTCCAGTTCGGCCGCGCTTCCGGCCGGGCCGGCCGCGCCCGCCAGTACGTACCGGGCCTGCACCAGCGGGGCCCGCAGTGCGCCGGAGTCGTCGGCGGGCTGCCGCCAGACCGGGCCGGTGAGCACGAGTTCGCCGGCCCGGTCTGGAGGTAGCGCGCGGGTCCTGGAGGTCGGTGGAGCTGACGCCGGTGACCGGGCGGTCGAGCAGGTCCGGGGTGCCCCAGGCCAGTCGGATGGACAGGTCGTCGAGCGGCAGCAGATCGCCGACGATCATCTCTCGCTCGCTCTCGCCCGGGTGTCGCCTTGGTGCGTCGCCTCCCGACCCCACTCGCAGTTGAGATGGCTGGTGGCGCAGTCGCATCGTAGATGCCAGTGGAGCAAGCGTGAATCTTCCTGTCGGATCATGCAGCGGAGGGCCCTGCGGCTGGTGTTCGGAACCAGTCGTCCACCCGATTGGCGGGTTGCTTCGATCGGTGTGCGGGGCGCGCCGGGCCCTCTCCTCCGCGCGCCCCGTGGCGGAGGTGCATGTGCGAGCCAGTCGGAGGCCAACTCATCGTGGCGCCCGGGCGCAGCCGCCCCGGGCGCGTGAAAACCGCTCGCCCGGGGCGGCTTTCCGTGCCAACATGCCCCATATGGGGACGATTCTGCACGGCACCCTGGTCACCCTCCGCCCGGCCACCGCCGACGACATCCCGGCGCTGGTGGCGATCCGCAGCACGCCCGAGGTGTTCGCCCGCTGGCGCGGCGGCGACGACCTGGTCGACGAGGTCGCCGGGGACCTCGAATCGCCCGACACCGAGACCTTCGCGATCGACCTGGGCGGCCGGGTGGTCGGCGCCGTCCAGTGGTACGCCAACAACGACGACGAGTACCGGCACGCCGGGATGGACCTCTACCTGGACCCGTCGGTGCACGGCCTGGGCCTGGGGACCGACGCCGTGCGCACCATGGCCCGGCACCTGGTGTACGACCACCACTACCACCGGCTGGTGATCGACCCGGCCGCGGACAACCTCGCCGCGATCCGCTGCTACACCAAGGTGGGCTTCCGTCCGGTCGGCACCATGCGCCAGTACGAGCGCGGCCCGGACGGCAGTTGGCACGACAACCTGCTGATGGATCTACTCGCGGACGAACTGTCGGACGGCTGACGGGAGTTCACCGCGACTTCGGCGCCCGGTGCAAGGGTGTACAGACATCTTGTCAGTCAGCCGCCCTGACCTGTACAGACACCTCGTCGCCACAGGACCGATCGAAACTGATCGCCTGCCGTTCTTCCCGAAGTACCGAGCAGTAGCTAGCGTTCCCCCGCCAATCCCCGGCGGCCGGACACCCCGGCCCGCCCGGGCCCCACCGGATTGACGGACCCAGGAGAACGCCCATGCTCTCGCGTCGCACGGCCACCGCCCTCACCTCGGCGGCCGCCGCCGCACTGCTGTTCGGCGGCACCGCGCCGACGGCCTCCGCCACCACCCCGGCGGGCCCCACCACGCTGTCCGTCTTCGCGTTCAACGTCGACCTCGGCACCGCGGTCGTCGACAGCACCCAGAACGAGCAGGCCGCCCGCCGCACGCCGGTGATCGAGCAGATCGTCCGCCGGCACAACGCCGACGTGGTCGTCCTGGACGAGCAGTTCAACAACAGCTCGACCGCCGACATCAACGCCAAGCTCGCCGACCTCTACCCGTACCGCACCCCGGTGGTCGGCGGGGTCTGCTCCGGCGGCGGCTGGACGGGCGTCAGCGGCAACTGCTCCAACTCGCTGTTCGTCATCAACGGCGGCACGATGATCCTCTCCAAGTACCCGATCACCGCCCAGTACGCCCACGTCTTCAGCAACTCCACCTACGGCACCTGGGACTACCACGCCAACAAGGGCGCGGCGCTGGTGCGGGTGAACAAGAACGGCAGCACCGCCTGGGTGGTCGGCACCCACCTCCAGGCCGACGAGTCCGACACCTCCACCGACACCACCCAGTCCACCCGGCTCGGCCAGCTCGCCGAGATCCGCGCCTGGGTCGACGGCATCGTCGGCAGCAGCGCGCCGGTCCTGATCGGCGGCGACCTCAACGTCGAGTACTTCCACGGCCAGAGCCGCGGTGACTACGCCAACGCCCAGAACGCGGTCAACGGCGTGCTCGGCACCCCGGCCACCGACCCGAGCCAGGCCCGCACCACCATGGACTGCCCGGTCTCCTCCTGGTGCCAGTACATGGCAGGCGTGGAGACCTTCCCGACCGACTACCGGGACGACCTCGACTACATCGGCTACCTGAACGCCCCGGGCCGTCCGGTGCCCACGTCGATGTCCAACGTGAAGATCGACTTCGACCCGCAGGCCGGCTGGACGCCGGACCAGCTGGACACCGACGCGCCGAGCGACCACTACCCGGTCGAGGCTGCCTTCCAGCTGAACTGACCGGTCGTTCACGGCAGTTACCGCGTCGAGCTGTTGCCGCGCCGCTGTCGCCGCCGTCAGCGCACGGCCGCGGGCGGGCAGCCGCAGGAGCGCCGCACCACCAGCCGGGCCGGGAAGGTCCGGGCCCCGGCGGCGCGGCGCTCGGGACCGCCGAGCACCAGGTCCAGCGCGGCCCGGGCCATCTCGTCCTGCGCGGTGGTGACGGTGGTCAGCGCCGGTCCGGCGATCACCGCCTCGGCGATGTCGTCGAACCCGGCCACGGCGAGGTCCTCCGGCACCCGGATGCCCAGGTCGTCGGCGGCCCGCAGCAGCCCGATCGCCTGGTCGTCCGTCGCGCAGAACACGGCGGACGGCCGGTCGGGCCGGCTGAGCAGGGTGAGCGCCTCGGCGTGCGCCCGGACCCGGTCGAAGGGGGCCGGGGTGAGCCGCCCTTCGGTGGACAGCCCGGCCCCGGCCAGCGCCTGGGCCCAGCCGGCCGTCCGTCCGGTGACCGGGTCGAGCGGGCTGAGTGCGAGGGTGCCGCCGAAGCAGTGCACCTCGCTGTGGCCGTGGTCGAGCAGGTGGCGGACCACCTCGCGGGCGCCGCCCTCGTCGTCCGCCACCACGGCCACGCCGTCGGCGCTCTCCGCCCGGTGGTGCAGCAGGACGACCGGGGTGCCGTCGGCCGAGTCGAAGCCGGTCAGCCCGGGGGTGGCCGGGTCCTGGGTGACCAGGATCAGGCCGTCCACCTGCATCCCGAGGAAGGCCCGGATGTAGTGCGCCTCACGCTCGTCGGCGTAGTCGGAGTTGCCGATCAGCAGCAGCCGGCCGTGCTCGGTGGCAGCCTGCTCCACGGCGTGCGCCAGTCCGGCGAAGAAGGGTTGGCGAGCGTCCGGCACGACCATCCCGAGCAGGTTGGTCCGCCGCCGCGCCATCGCCTGGGCGACCCGGTTGGGCCGGTAGCCGAGCTCCTCCACCGCCGCGAGGACCCGGGCCCGGGTGGCCGCCGCCACCGGCCGCGGCCCGTCGTTGATCACATAACTCACGACCGCTGTGGACGTCCCCGCCACCCGCGCCACATCGTCCCGTGTCACCCTCGCCATGACCAGTGAGCCTACACAGCACCTGCGACCAGCGCGTTTGCCGCGTCCGGGGGAAGCCCCCGAACGGCCTGCACCGGTTGCGGGGCGGGTGGCACCGTCCCGACGCTGGCGGGACGGGCGGCAGCGGGTGCCGCCGCCGACCGTGGGAGCAGGTCGATGAGCACGCCCCCGCAGCGCCGGACGCCGCAGCGCCGGAGGGCGGCCCGGCCAGGGCGACCGACGGCCTGCTCCCGGGTCCGGATCCACGTCCGGGCGCGCGCCACCGCGGTGGACGCCGGCCGGCCGAGGGGCCGGCCCTGGAGGGCGTACGCCGTGACGGTGGCGATCGTGCTGTCGGTGGCCGCCGGGCTGCCGCTCTACGTCGACGAGCGCTCCAGCCGCAGCCACGCCCAGGTGGTGGGCGCCACCGAGCCCGGCCAGGGCACGGTGACCTTCAACCTGTTCGACGGCCGGGTCTCGGACTACCCCTTCGACCACTACAACGCGATCATCGGCTTCCGGGCCAGCGTCGGCGGCCGGTCCGTTCCGCTGGTGATCGGCCTGGAGGAGGGCGACCCCTTCTTCTCCTTCCGGCAGGCCGGGAAGCTGAGCGAGGGCGACGGCGTGGCGGTGAACGAGCGGACCAGCCGCTCCCGCAGCACCTTCATCCTGGCCTGGTTCATGATGGCGGCGATGTGGGCGCTGGCCCTGGCCGTGCTGCTGGCGGCCCGGCTGATCGTGCGTCAGCGCCGCGGGATCATCTGGCCCGCGCTGAGCTGGATGGCCGCCACCCTGTTCGCCCTGGTCGGCATGCGCAACGCCGCGCCCGGCAACCCGCCGGTCGGCTCGCTGCTCGACTCCGCGGCGTTCTTCTGGGCGGAGCTGCTGGTCGCGGTCGGCCTGACCACGGTCGCGGTGCGCGGCGCCCGGATCGAGGGCGGGCACGGCTCCCGTCCTGGCTAGAGCCTGCCCGGCACGATCACCGTCAGCGAGGTCTCCTGGTGCAGGAAGCCCAGTGCCTCGTAGACCCGGCGGGCCGGGTTGCCCTCGGTGACCACGAGGTGGACGTCGGCCAGCCCGCGGTCGGCGGCGTCCGCGACCGCGCGGCGCAGCAGGTCGGCGCCGAGGCCGCGGTAGCCGCGCTCGGGGTGGCGGAAGACCTCGGCGACCCAGGGCAGACCGTCGCGGTCGGTCAGCACGGCGGCGGCGACCACCCGGTCCTCGGCGTCCACCGCGAGCAGGCTGGAGGGCAGCACCGGGCCGATGGCCCGCCCGGCCAGCAGCGGGCCGATCCGGTCGGCGACGGCCCGGGCGTCGTCGCCGGGGAAGTGGTCCACGTGGGCCGGGTCGAAGGCGGCCCGCCAGGACTCCAGCATCTCCTCGGGGGAACGGTCGCAGGGCACCGCCCGCAGCCCCTCGCGCAGCGGCGTCCGGGCCCAGTCGGCGGGCGGGGGATCGGCCCGCAGGTCGCGCCGGAGGTTGTGGGCGTGCCGCAGGGCGGTCGCACCCCGCGCCAGCAGCCGCCGCCCCAGCTCGGGCGGTCCGGAGACGACCCAGCCGGGCAGCTCGGCGCGGATGTACTCCGCCGCGTCCGCCGAGTCGTCCAGCACCTCCACCTGGTCGGCCCAGGGCCGACCCTCCCGCTCGCCCGGCTGGTACCGCAGCACCGGTACGCCGTCGCCGTTGCACCTGACCACCCGGTCCGCGTCGGCCATGGCCCCACCCCGTTCACGAGATCGTTCGTCGGCGGCCCATGTTCACCAGAACCGGGCGGCCGGTGCAACGGGTTTTCGACCGGCGGGTTTCGAGGGCGGGCCGTCAGCTCACCACCGCGGCCCGGAGGCAGAGCACGTCCGGCAGGTGGGAGACCAGGAGCGACCAGTTCTCGCCCTCGTCGCGGCTGCCGTACACGTCGCCGGTCCGGTTGCCGAAGTAGATCCCGGCGGGGTCGGCGTCGTCGGTGCGCAGGGCGTCGCGCAGCACGATCCCGTAGTGGTCCTCGCCCGGCAGGCCGCTGGCCAGCTGCTCCCAGCTGGTGCCGGCGTCCGTGGTGCGGAAGACCCGGCAGCGGTGGCCGGGCGGGATCCGGTCGTCCGAGCCGCCGAGCGGGAAGAGGTAGGCGGTGTCGGCCCGGCGCGGGTGGGCGGCGATGGCGAAGCCGAACTCGGCGGGCAGCCCGTCCACGACGGAGCGCCAGCTCGCGCCCCAGTCGTCGCTGCGGTAGACGCCGCCGTGGTTCTGCAGGTAGAGCCGGTCGGGGTGGACCGGGTCCGGGGCGATCTTGTGGACGCACTGACCGAACTCGGGGTACTGGCGCTCCTCGGGGAAGAACTCGGCGCGCAGGCCGGTGTTGGAGGGGGCCCAGCTGTCGCCGCCGTCCTTGCTGCGGTAGACACCGCCGCTGGAGACGGCGACCAGCAGCCTCTGGGGGTCGCGCGGGTCGGTGAGGATGGTGTGCAGTCCCTGGCCGCCGTAGCCCGCGCCCCACTCGGGCCGCTGGGGGTGGTTCCAGAGCGACTCGACCAGCGCGAAGGTCTCGCCGCCGTCGGTGGAACGGAACAGCGCGGCGGGTTCGGTGCCCGCGTACACCACCCCGGGGGCCTCCGGCCCGGCGGGCTGGAGCTGCCAGACCCGGGTGAGCGAGGCGCCGGTGGACTCGGGGAAGCGGATCGCCGGGCGCGTCGGCTCGTGCCAGGTGGCGCCGAGGTCGTCGGAGCGCCACACCGAGGGGCCCCAGTGACTGCTGTCGGCGCCGACCAGCAGTCTGGTCCGGCCCTCGCGGCGGTCGATCGAGACGGAGTAGATCGCGTTCATCCGGAAGTGCGGCCCGCTGAACTCCCAGTCCAGCCGGTCGCGGCTGCGGCCGAGAAAGAGGCCCTTCTCGGTTCCGACGGCCAACAGCACCTCGGTCATGCCTCACACCACCTGATCACGAGCTCGGCCCCCCGGGACGGCCCCCCGGGGCGCGTCGGCACGGCCCCCTCGCCAGTGTCCCGCCGTCCGGCGGTGGTCACATCTCGCCGCGCCGCGCACCCCGGCCGGGCCGCGTACCGGAAGGGGCCGGGTCCTACCCCCGGCACCCCTCCAGCAGCCGCAGCCACACCTCGCTGATCGTCGGGTAGGCGGGGACGGCGTGCCAGAGGCGGTCGATCGGCACCTCGCCGACCACCGCGACGGTCGCCGAGTGCAGCAGTTCGGCGACGGCCGGGCCGACCAGGCAGGCACCGACGATGACCTCCCGGTCCAGGTCGAAGACCACCCGGGCCCGGCCGCGGTAGCCGTCGGCGTAGAGCGAGGCCCCGGCGACGTCGCCGGTCTCCTGGTCGACGGCCTTGACCCGCAGCCCGAGCCGCTCGGCCGCCGCCAGGGTCAGGCCGACGGCCGCGACCTCCGGTTGTGTGAACACCACCTGCGGCGCGCCGGCGAGGTCGGCGGACGCGGAGTGCGCGCCCCAGCGCGAGGTGTCCAGCGCGCGCCCCTGGGCGCGGGCGGCGATCACCGCACCGGTGATCCGGGCCTGGTACTTGCCCTGGTGGGTGAGCAGCGCCCGGTGGTTGACGTCCCCGGCGGCGTACAGCCATTCGCCGTCCACGCCCAGCACCGTGCAGCTGTCGTCCACGTCCAGCCAGTCGCCCGGCCGCAGCCCGACCTGCTCCAGCCCGACGTCGGCGGTGCGCGGGGCCCGTCCGGTCGCGTACAGCACCTCGTCGACGGTCAGGCGCTCGCCCTCGTGCGGTCGCTCGCCGTCGTTGAGGGAGAGCACCACCGGCCCGGTGGCCCCGTCCCGCTCCAGCGCGGTCACCTCCGTGCCGAAGCGGAGGTCCACCCCCGCCTCGCGCAGGCCCTCCGCGACCAGCTCGCCCGCGAAGGGCTCCATCCGCGGCAGCAGCGCGTCGCCGCGCACCAGCAGCACCACCTCGGAGCCCAGCGCCCGCCAGGCGCGGGCCATCTCCACCCCGACCACCCCGCCGCCGACCACCGCGAGGCGCCCGGGGACGGTCGGCGAGCCGGTCGCCTCCCGGTTGGTCCACGGGTGGGCTTCCGCCAGTCCGGGCACGTCGGACGGCAGCACCGGGCGGCTGCCGGTGCACACCGCGACGGCGTGCCGGGCGGTGAGCACCCGCTCGGTGCCGTCCTCGGCCTCCACGGTGACGGTTCGCACGCCCGCCAGCCGGCCGTGGCCGCGGACCAGCTCGATGCCGGTGTCCCGCAGCCACTGCACCTGGCCGTCGTCCTTCCAGTGCGAGGTGAAGGAGTCCCGCCGCGCCAGCACCGCCGCCGCGTCCAGCCGTCCGCCGCCGACCGCCTCCCGGGCGCCGCCCACCGCGCGGGCGTCGTCCAGGGCGGCCGCCGGGCGCAGCAGCGCCTTGCTCGGCATGCAGGCCCAGTACGAGCACTCGCCGCCGACCAGTTCGGCCTCCACGATCACCGTGCGCAGGCCCGCGGCGACCGTCCGGTCGGCCACGTTCTCACCGGTCGGGCCGGCGCCCAGCACGATGACGTCGTACTCCTCGGCGGTGCTGCTGGTCATGTCGCGTCCTCCGTGCTCTCGCGGGCCCCGCGCGGCCCTGCCTGGTGCGGGCCGCTCCCGACGGCCGCCGGCGTGGGCTCCATCCTGCGACATCCTGCGACGCGGACGGGCCCGCGCGCGGGCGAACACGCGGACGGGCTCAGATTGCCGCGAGCTCCGCCAGCAGTGCGGCCGTGTCGGCGGGGCGGGAGAACATCGGCCAGTGCCCGGTGGGCAGTTCGCGCAGTTCCCAGTTCGGCCGGTCCATCCCGACGAACCACGGGTGCCCGGCCGCGATCAGCGCCCGCACCTGTTCGAGCGGGAGGGAGCAGGAGATCAGCGCCTGCGGCAGCGCCGCTCCGGCGCCGGTCAGCCGCAGCGCGTCCCGGTAGGCCCCGACCGGGTGCGGGGTCAGCCGGGTGCGGACCTGCGCGAGGGTGCCCTCGCCCAGCCCCTCGATGCTGGACCCGTGGGCGGCCATGTACTCCCAGGAGGGCATCGGGAACCGGCCGTCGACCACCGTGGCGTCGGCCTCCGCCCGGAAGTCGGGCTGCCAGAGGTCGTACACCGAGGCGCCGTCGGGCATCGGGCCGCTGTCCAGGTAGACCACCCGCCGGATCCGCTCCGGCATCCGGTCCGCGACTCCGCCCACCGGCGCGCAGGCGCCGCTGTGCGCGACCGGCACCACGTCCCACAGGTCCTCGCGCACCAGCAGCTCGGCCAGGTCCGCGATGTGCTCCTCCAGCCCGAAGTCACCCTGCTCGCCCGCCCGTTCGGCGAGCCCCGGCAGGCTCACCGGGTGGACCCGGTGCCCGGCCGCGCGCAGCGGCGCGGCCACCTCCTCCCAGGCCCAGGCGCCGAGCCAGAACCCGGGAACCAGTACGAACGTGCTCATGGTGGATCGCTCCTTCCGCGGTGGGACCCCCGTCACCGGCGACTCTAGGATCGAATCAGGACGGATCGCGCCCGGATTTCCGGGCCCGGAAGGAGTGCCCCCGGTGGAACACCCGGTCAGCCGTGCGCTCGCGCTGCTGGAACTGCTCCAGGACCGCCCCGGCCTGACCGGGGCCGAACTGGCCGCCCGGCTCGACGTGGACGAGCGAACCGTCCGCCGCTACACCGCCCGCCTCGCCGAACTCGGCATCCCCGTCCAGGCGGAGCGCGGCCGCCACGGCGGCTACCGGCTGCTGCCCGGCTACCGGCTGCCGCCGCTGATGCTCAACCCCGAAGAGGCCGCCTCGGTGCTCCTCGGGTTGCTGGCCGGGCGCAGTTCGGGCCTGTCGGTGGGGGAGGGGGCCGCCGAGACCGCGCTCGCCAAGATCCAGCGGGTGCTGCCGCCGCCGCTGCGCGAGCGGATCGCTGCCGTCGAGCAGACCCTCGGCCTGACGGCCGCGCCCGCGGCGGGCCCCGGTCCGGCTTCCGCCGCGCTGTTCACCCTGGCCGAGGCGGCCCGTCGCCGGCGCCGGGTCCGGCTCGCCTACCGGGACCGCGAGGACAGACCCAGCGAACGCGAGTTCGACCCCTACGGCCTGGTCTTCCACTCCGGCCGTTGGTACACCACAGGGCTGGACCACCGCAGCGGCGAGTCCCGCACCTTCCGGTTGGACCGGATCGAGCGGGTCGCGCTGGGCGAGACCGGGTTCGAGCCGCCCGAGGACGTCGATCCGGTCCAGCGGGTGGTGGAGTCGCTGGCCGGGGTGCCCTGGCGGCACCGGGTGGAGGTGGAGCTGGAGACCACCCTCGCCGAGGCCCGCCGCCGACTGCCGCCGGTCGTCGGCACCCTCACCGAACTCGCCGGGGACCGGGTGCTGCTGCGGGCCCGGGCGCAGCACCTGGACGGCGTGGCGGTGATGCTGGCCGGGCTGGGGTGGCCGTTCACCGTCCGCGAGCCCGCCGAGCTGCGCGCCGAGGTCCGGGCGCTCGCGGGCCGGCTCGGCGGCTGGGGCCGGGAGCCGACCTGACACGGGCCCGGGAGCCGCGGCTCCCGGGCCGAGCACGGCCCAGGACGGCCCGGGACGGCCCGGGACGGCTCAGGCCTGGCCCTCGGCCGCCTGCTCCTCCGCCACCTTGCGCTTGACCTCGGCCATGTCCAGGTTGCGGGCCTGGCCGATCAGGTCCTCGAAGACCGGCTCCGGCAGGGCGCCGGCCTGGGAGAAGACGAGCACGCCCTCGCGGATGATCGCCAGCGTCGGGATCGACTGGATGCCGAACGCGGCGGCCAGCTCCTGCTGGGCCTCGGTGTCGACCTTGGCGAAGACCAGGTCCGGGTGGCGTTCCGCGGCCTTCTCGTACACCGGGGCGAACTGGCGGCACGGCCCGCACCACCCGGCCCAGAAGTCGATGAAGACGAAGTCCTGGCCCGCCGGGCCCGGGACGATGTCGTCGAAGTTCTCCTTGGTCAGCTCGACCGTGTTGCTCATCTCGCGGATCCTTCCCTTCCGAAGGTGGCGGTACGGACCATCTGCCCCCGGAGAACGGTGATGCCCGCCGGGGTATTCCGGACGCCCGACCGGATTGAGCACGCGGCGGCCAGGACCCGTACAGAAGGGTGTCCAGTCCGTCCGCCGAGGTGGGAGGCGCCCGATGCGCAGCACACCCCGCAGCCGCCGCCGGGCCGGCGGGCTCGCCGCCACCGGCACCGCCGCGGCAGCCCTGGACGCCTGTCGCGGCTCGTCCGGGTCGTCCGGGTCGTCCGGCTCGGGTATGTCGAGCACGTCGAGCGGTTCCGGTACCACCCTGCGGACCGCGCGGGACCCGGAACCCGGCACGATCGTCACCGACAGCGCGGGCTTCACGCTCTACCGCTCCGACCAGGACGAGACCAACCCGCCGGAGTCCTACTGCAACGGTAACTGCGCCACGGTCCGGCCGCCCGAGCAGGCCCACGGCAACGTCACCGCCCAGGACATCGACGGCAAGCCGGCCGGCACCTGGTTCGCGGTGACCCCGACCGACGGCAGGGCGGTGCCGAGCGGCGGCCCGGCGCCCGGCTCGCCGGGGCCCGCCAACCCCCCGCCGATGCCCGGCGCCCCGGGCCACTGACCGGAGGATCGACCGATGGCCACCGACAGCTGCCGATCACCGCCCTCGCCCGGGAGGCCGGGGTGCGCAAGGATGAAGTGGTGACCGATGAGCACCCCGCCGGCGGTTCCGCCGCACACGGGGCCGCCGACGAGGAACTGGTGCGGGCCCTGTACCGCGAGCACGCCGGTCCACTCTTCACCTTCGTACTCCACCTGGTCGCGGGCGACCGGCAGCGTGCCGAGGACGTCGTCCAGGAGACCCTGGTCCGGGCCTGGCGCAACATCCACCGGCTCGACCCGCAGGCCGACTCGCTGCGGCCCTGGCTGGTCACCGTCGCCCGCCGGATCGTCATCGACGACCACCGCAGCGCGCGTGTCCGCCCCCACGAGGTGAACACCGAGGCCCTGGAGCACCTGCCCGCCGAGGACGAGATCGAACGGGCCCTGCGGATGATGACCGTCGGGGACGCGCTCGCCGAACTCTCGCCCGCCCACCGGGAGGTCATCGTCGAGACCTACCTCAAGGGCCGCACCGCGAAGGAGGCCGCCGCCGAACTCGGCATCCCGGCCGGGACCGTCCGGTCGCGGGTGTACTACGCACTGCGCTCGCTCAGGCTCGCGCTGGAGGAAAGGGGAGTGACATCGTGACCACGTGGCCCGCCCCCGACCCCGGTCCGCCCGCCGGAGCCGAGCACCTGGACGTCGGGGCGTACGTCCTCGGCGTGCTGGAGCCCGCCGAGGACGCCGCGTTCGAGGGGCACCTGGCGGGCTGCCCGCAGTGCGCCGAAGAGGTGCGGCAACTCGAGTCCATCGGGCGGATGTTGGCCGAGTACTCCGCCTCGGCCGTGGCCGCCGGACTGGACCCGGCCGGGCCCCTGCCGACACCGGACGGCCGGCTCCTGGACCGGCTGGTCGCCGAGATCAGGACCGTTCGGCGGCGGGGCCGGATACGGCGGCTGGCCCTCGCCCTGGCCGCGACCGCGATGGTCACGGCGGGCCCGGCCGTCACGGCCGCGGTGATCACCGCCGAGACCACGCCCGCCGTGGTGGCCGTCGCCGAACAGTTCAGCGCCACCGACGCGACCACCGGCGCCAAGGCCACCGTCGGCGTCGACGGCAAGGCCTGGGGCAGCCAGGTCAGCCTCCGACTCTCCGGCGTGCAGGGGCCGTTGACGTGCCGCCTGCTCGCCGTCTCGCACAACGGCGAGCACCAGACGGTCACCACCTGGAGCGTCCCGGCCGACGGCTACGGCGAACCCGACGAGCGCGGGACGCTGTACACCACCGGCGGCGCCGCCCTCCAGCCGCGGGACATCGACCACTTCGAGGTGCGGGTCCAGGGCACCGACGCCCTGCTGGTCGCGATCCCGGCGCACAAGACCTGACCGGTGCGGGACCGGACCCGCGCCGGGACCGCCGGTGCCGGGCGCGGCTCAGAACGGCCCGTGCGGCGACTCGTACGCGCGGACGAAGTCGCGCAGGTCCTGCCCGGCCCCGGCGAGCGGTCGGCGCAGCCCGTCGGCCGGCAGCTCGATCACCGGAGTGCCCTCGGCCCGGAGGCCGGCGTCAACCGCACCGCGCCGCCGAGGCGTTCGGCCGCGGCGTCGGGGCCGTGGCCGAACCAGCCCTCGCCGGAGCCGTCCGTCACCTCCGGCCACTCGCGCCACTCCTCCGGCCAGGGTGCGGGGTCCTCGTCGGGGGCGTCCATCTCCAGGACCGGCTGCATCGGGATCACCCGCTGATGATGCCGGAGGCCCGCACCGCCCGACCAGCGGATTCACGCCACGGACCTGCGCCGCGGGCCTACCGGCGCGGGCCTACGGCGCGTCGGCCGCGATCGCGGCCAGCACCCGTCCGCAGCGCCGGGCGAAGGCGAGCGGGAGGAGCGGGAGGAGCGGGAGGAGCGGGAGCAGCGGGCCGGCCAGCACCCGTCCGCAGCGCCGGGCGAAGGCGAGCGGGAGGAGCGGGAGCAGCGGGCCGGTCAGCCGGGCCCACCAGGCGACCGGGCGGCTGAACGCGGTGACGTCGAACCAGACCGCCCCGTCGGGGTCCAGTTCGACCAGGAAGGTCTCCTCGCCCCGGCCCAGGTGGCCGTGCCTGGTCCCGTACGTGAAGCCGTACCGGTCCGGGCCGTTGACGGCGGCCAGCACCCGGTTGGGCGCGCCCGCCCGCAGCGGGCCGAAGCCGATGGTGCAGCGCACAGCGACGCCGGGGGCGGCCTCCTCGGCCTCCGCGTCGATCCACACGCCCGCCAGGCGGTGCATCCGCCAGCCGAGCAGGGCGGCCCCGGCGACGTCGAGAGCGGCGCGGCCGTGGCCGATCCGGGCCCGGTGGTGCAGGTGGCGGTAGCCGGCGGGCAGGTCGCCGGTGCGGCTGGCGCCCTGCTCGGAGTAGCTGTAGTCGTTCATCGGAGGGACTCCGTGGTCTTGATCCGGCGCCAGGCGAGGAGCGCGCAGAGGGCGAAGCCGAGCGCGTTGCCCAGGCCGTGGGTGGCGGCCATCCAGGCCAGGGTGGGGTGGGGGAGCCCGGCGGCCCGGCCGAGCGCCCACCACAGGGCGAGCAGCATGGTGAGCGCCAGGACGGCGGAGGAGGCGGCGAGCAGTCGGGCGGTGGCCCGGTCCGCCGCCCGGCGACGCAGTTCGCGCCGGCTGACCAGGGCGACCAGCCACATGCCGGCGCTCAGTACGACGGCTCCGGCGAACTGCCACCAGTCGCCGAGGAAGTACCCGGCCAGTACCAGCAGGGTGCCCGCCGGGACGCTGAGCGCCGCGCAGCGGGCCGGCCGGGAGCCGTGGTCGGCGCGGCAGACCAGTCCGGCGACCAGTGCGGCGGTGAATCCGGCGTAGTGGAAGTGCGGGACGGTCAGTGCCAGGACGTGCGGCTCGAAGCCGAAGAGCGGATAGCCGGAGCGCTCGGCGACCAGTGCGACGCCGGCCACCGAGGGGGCGGCGAGCGCGGTGAGCACGGCGACTTCGGCGGGAGCGAGCGAGCGGGTCCGGGCCAGCCGCAGCGGTGAGTGCAGGGCCACGAGCAGCGTGCCGAGCGCGTAGAGGGCGGCGCTGCCGGTGGCGAGCCCGCCGCGCGGCAGCCAGAGCGAGAGCGCTCCGGGGACGGCCGCGAGCGGCCAGAGCCGGCGGACCCGGGCGAGCCCGGGTTCGTCGATCAGGGCCAGCCCGAGCGGCAGGACGGCGCCCATGCCGAGCAGGACCAGCAGGTCCACCAGTTCGGTCGTGCCTCGGCCCACGGCGGCCGCCCCTCTTGAACGCGTTCAAATAGGCTTCGTCGACGACTGTACGTCGCTGTATTGAACGTGTTCAACTCTGCCCCGGAACGCCTGGCCTGGTGTTCGCGCTGGGTGCGGCGCACTCTGGAGGGGTAACCGATGGAGGTGATCCGCCATGCAGACTCTGGTCGGTTGGCACATCGAGATGGAGTTCCGCGAGGTCGGCCCGCGGACGACCGCGGCCGCCCTGCTCCGGCTCGGCGACGGGAGCGAGCTGCGCGCCCACGGCTACAGCAGCCGCCACCCCTCGGACCCGGAACAGCTGCGGGTCGGCGAGGAGATCGCGGGAGCCCGCGCGCTCAACGACCTCGCGTCGCAGCTGCTCTCCAAGGCGCACGGGGAGATCCAGGAGGTCAGCCCGGTCCCGACCCATCCGCTCTCGTGACCGCCCCGCAACCCGCCGGCGACCAGGCCGGACGGGACCCGGAGCGCCGGCGCATCCCGCTGATCTGCCCGCGCTGCGGGCACGAGCAGCAGGTCGTCCCCGGTGGGCCCGAGCGGGCGGTCAAGGTGGTGCACGTGGGGACCGGTCGTGAGGCGTGCGAGCCCGGGGACCTGGCCCGGGCGCCGGATGAGGTGTCCTGAAACCGCCGATCGCCCGCACCACCGAGCCCGGGGAACCGCCGGGGGGCGGGGCCCCGCCCCGGCCCCGCCACCCGGCGGGCCGGGAACGCCCTACGGGAGCGGGCGGGTGACGCCTTGCTGCGCCGACCGCCCAGCGGCAGCGGTCAGTTGAGGGCCGCCCAGCGGCAGCGAGCGGTCAGTTGACGGCCGCCCGGTGGCAGAGGTCAGTTGACGCAGTAGGTCGCCGGCGGCCGCCACTCCGGCCCGACCAGCCGCTGCTCCAGCTCGTTCAGGGTGATCCGAATCCCGACCGTCCCCGCCAGCCCCACCCGGAACCGGCTGCGGGCCAGCGCGATCAGCGCGGTCAGGCCGTACTTGTTGATCAGCGAGGTGCGGTAGCGCGCGGTCGCGTCGGGGTCGCAGAGCCGTGCCCGGGCCGGGAGTTGCCGACCGGTGGGGCGTCCGTGGGCGTCGCAGGGGCCGATCAGCACCCGGGGGTGGCGGCGGATCCGTTCGGCCTCGCCGGAGTGGGCGGGGGTCCAGACGCCGAGCGCCGTGCCGTCGGGCACGACCCACAGTTGCGAGTCCTGTCGGCTGCCGTCGTCGCCGAAGGTGGTCAGCAGGAGGTACTTGCTGTCGGCGAGCTGGTCGGTTCGGTCGTGCATGATCTCCTCCCTCTCGCAGGGGGCGGGTCAGTGGTGACCGTGGCCCTCGGTGATCTCGCGGTACTCCTCGACGGTGGGCCTGGCGACCTGGGCGTGTTCGCCGTGGAATCCGCGGGACAGCAGCACCCGGGTGCGGGTGAGCACACCCGTCGGTCGGGCCACTCCATTCTCGTCCACCGCGGGCGGCAGTACGAGGGGGCGGGGCTGTTCGTGGGCGGTGAGCCGGTGCAGTTCGGCGGGCGTGAGCCCGGCGTGGACCTCGGTGAACTCGCCGTGCGGCAGCCGCCGGACGATGCCGGTCTCCCGTCCGTGCAGCACCTTGTCGCGGTCCCGGTGTTGCAGGCCCAGGCACCACCGCTTGGTCACCACGAAGACGGCCACCGGGACGACGAAGAAGCCGATCCGCACCGCGTAGGTGATCGCGTTGAGCGACAGGTGCAGGTGGGTGGCGATGAGGTCGTTGCCGCCGCCCGCGAGCATCACCAGGTAGACGCTGATCCAGGCCGCGCCGAGGGCGGTGCGGACGGGCGCGTTGCGCGGCCGGTCGAGCAGGTGGTGCTCACGCCCGTCGTTCGTCACCCAGCTCTCGATGAACGGGTAGACCGCGATCGCGCCGAGGATCACCGGGAACAGGGCGAAGGGGATCAGCACCCCGAGGTTGAGGGTGTGCCCCCACAGGCTGATCTCCCAGCCGGGCATCACCCGGATCAGACCTTCGGCGAAGCCCATGTACCAGTCCGGCTGGGCGTCGGTGGAGACCTGGTCGGGACGGTACGGGCCGTACGCCCAGATCGGGTTGACGGTGGCGATCGCCGCCATCAGGGACACGATCCCGAAGACCAGGAAGAAGAACCCGCCGGCCTTGGCCATGTAGACCGGCATCAGCGGCATGCCGACCACGTTCTTCTCGGTCCTGCCGGGCCCGGCCCACTGGGTGTGCTTGTGGTAGAAGACGAGGATCAGGTGGGCGACCAGCAGTCCGAGCATGATGCCGGGGACCAGCAGCACGTGGATGGTGAAGAACCTCGGGATGATGTCGTGCCCGGGGAACTCCCCGCCGAACAGGAACATCTGGACGTACGTGCCGACCAGTGGCACGGCCAGCACCACGCCCTCGATGAACCGGATGCCGGTGCCGGAGAGCAGGTCGTCCGGGAGCGAGTAGCCGAAGAAGCCGTCCAGCATGCCGAGGAACAGCAGCAGGAAGCCGAAGACCCAGTTGATCTCGCGCGGCTTGCGGAAGGCGCCGGTGAAGAACACCCGCATCATGTGCACGAACATCGCCGCGACGAAGACGATCGCCGCCCAGTGGTGGATCTGCCGGATCAGCAGGCCGCCGCGGACCTCGAAGCTGATGTCCACGGTGGAGGCGTAGGCCTCGGACATCGAGATGCCCTTGAGCGGGACGTACGAGCCGCTGTAGACGACCTCGCCCATGCTGGGCTTGAAGAAGAGGGTCAGCCAGACGCCGGTCAGGATGATGATCAGGAAGGTGTAGAGGCAGATCTCGCCCAGCATGAAGGACCAGTGGTCCGGGAAGATCTTCCGCAGGTTGGCCCTGGCCAGGGTGTGGATCCCCAGCCGGCCGTCCGCCCAGTCGGCGGCCCGCCGCCCCCGCCCTGGGTTCTGATTCCGGGTCATGTGCACGCACCTCAGTCCGAAGGAAGCGGGGATAGGTCCCCGATTCGCGCTGAGGACACCATATTCGGGGAGTGTTCCCCACTTCTACCCGGGGTTCCGTTGGCGGGCGGACACGGGCCGCGTCGCCCGGGCCTGGTCGGGCCCGGGCCGCGCCGGGCAGGGCCGGCTCCGGGTCGGAAACGGCGAGCGGCCCGCCCGGTGTCGGGAAGACACCGGACGGGCCGCGTACGCACCCACGTGATCGAGACGGGCAGTGCCCCGAGGGGCGGCGAGGTCAGTGCACCAGCACCGGCACCTCGTCGGCCTTCGCCGTGCCCGAGTCGGAGCCCGCACCCGTGGCGCCGGGGTGGCCGGCGTTGATGAAGGTGAAGGCGACCGTGGCGGCCGCCACCAGGATCCCGAAGGAGATCCAGATCGCGGTGGTGAAGCCGTGCACCATGCCCTGGAACTGCAGGGCCTTGGCGGCCGCGGGTGTGGCGGCGGTGTGCAGGGCGGCGGCGTGCGAGGTCAGCCAGGTGGTGTTGGCGCTGGCCGCGATGGTGTTCAGCAGCGCGGTGCCGATGGCGCCGCCGACCTGCTGCGAGGTGTTGACCATGGCCGACGCCACGCCCGCGTCCCGCGGCTGGACGCCGTGGGTGGCGAGGCTCATGGCCGGCATGAAGGCGGTGCCCATGCCGAGGCCCATCAGGATCAGGCCGGGCAGGATCAGCGCCGGGTACGAGGTGTCCAGGCCGATGTGGGTCAGCAGGAACATGCCGACCGAAGCGGTCAGGAAGCCGGGCGCCATCAGGAAGCGCGCCGGGACGCGGGTCATCAGCCGGGCGCCGATCTGGGTCGAGCCGGTGATCATGCCCGCCACCATCGGCAGGAAGGCCACGCCGGTCAGCACGGGGCTGTAGCCGCGCACGACCTGGAGGTAGTAGGTCAGGAAGAGGAACAGACCGAACATGCCGATCACGGCCATGCCCAGCGACAGGTACACCCCGCCGCGGTTGCGGTTCAGCACCACGCGCAGCGGCAGCAGCGGGGCCTTGACCCGGCGCTCCACCAGGGCGAAGGCGGTCAGCAGCACGACGGCCGCGGCGAACAGCCCCAGGGTGCTGCCGGCCGTCCAGCCGCTGGACTCGGCGCGGGTGAAGCCGTAGACCAGGGAGACCAGACCGGTGGTCACCAGCACCACGCCGGGGATGTCCAGCTTGTTGCGGTTGCGGCCCTCGGCGGGCTCGCGGATCACCAGGACGGCGCCGGTGGCGGCCACGACGGCGAACGGGATGTTGACGAAGAAGGTCCAGCGCCAGTTCATGTACTCGGTCAGGAAACCGCCGAGGATCAGACCGATGGCGCCGCCGCCACCGGCGATCGCGCCGTAGATGCCGAACGCCTTGGCGCGCTCCTTGGCCTCGGTGAAGGTCACCGCGAGCAGCGACAGCGCGGCCGGCGCCAGCAGCGCGCCGAAGACGCCCTGGAGCGCGCGGGAACCGAGCAGCATCGCGGTGTTGACCGCGGCGCCGCCGAGCGCGGAGGCGAGGGCGAAGCCGGTCAGGCCGACGATGAAGGTCCGCTTGCGGCCCCAGAGGTCCGCGATCCGGCCGCCGAACAGCAGCAGACCGCCGAAGGCCAGCGCGTAGGCGGTGATCACCCACTGGCGGTTGCCGTCGGATATGCCCAGGTCCCGCTGGGCGGACGGCAGGGCGATGTTCACGATGGTGGCGTCGAGGACGACCATCAGCTGGGCGAGGCCGATGAAGATCAGCGCCTTCCAGCGCCTCGGATCGGGAAGCGTCGCCGGGCGGGCGTCGGTTTGAGACATGGGGATACCCATTTCACGGTGCGTGGGCGTGCGAGAACGGTCAACTGCCGTACGGGAACAGCAGGTTGCCGTACGGGTGCAAAGGGCGCGCGAAGGCGTCCGGAGGAGGCGCGCCGGTCAGCGGCGCGGTCGGTGCTGGTGGTCGGTCAGTTCTTGGTCTGGAAGTCCTCGAAGGTCGCGGCCCGGCCGGGCAGGACCGAACGGACGGGCGTGCGCAGACCGTCAAGGAAGATCTGCAGGTGCCGGTGGACGAACTCGTCGAGCAGTCGGCAGGAGGTGTTCGGCAGCGGTCGGGTCAGCTGGCTCATCGCGATGAACAGGTCGCCGTGGTCGACGTCCGGCCGCATCTCGCCCGCTTCCCGGGCGCGCTCCATCAGCCCGCCCACGGCGGACCGCAGGCGCTCCCGGACCTCGGTCAGGTCCGGGTCGCACGGGTCGATGTGGCTACTGAACAAGGTGCAGAGGCCGCCGATCTTCTCTGCGACGTTCGCGTGCACGAACCGTTGCAGGGCTTCGAACGGCCCCTCGCCGTCAGGGTCCTCAGCCTCCGCCGTCGCCGTCTCGGCGAGCGCCAGGGTGCGGCTCTTGACGAGCAGTGCCACCTCGCGGATCAACGCCACGCGGTCCGGGAAGTTCCGGTACAGCGTGGCATTGCCGACCCCCGCCCGCTTCGCGATCTCGTCCAGCGGCACGTCCGCACCGTGCTCGACGAACGCGTCCCGGGCCGCCAGTACGATCCGCTCCCGGTTCCGGCTCGCGTCCGCACGCAGCTTCGGCGTACGCACCCTCCCCGCGGAACGGGCCGACTCGGCGGCGACGGTGGTCATGGCGACTGCTCCTCCAGGATACCGGGGAAGTTCTCCCCGCTTCTACCAACGTACTCGGAAACGGGGAAACTGTCCCCGTAATTTCCACCCACGATGTGACCCGCATCTCATTCGGGCGATCGTCGGACGTGGTCGGTATCGTCAGAAGCCAGACGCCCCGTAGCCCCTCGCCGGTGTGCTCGTTGCGGATCCGCATCCAGCTGCGTCCTGAGCTGTGGCTGTGCGACCAAGGGCTGAAAGTCCAGACTTATCGTGGTGGCCGAGCACGCCCCGATGGCACGCTCGCGCCCAGTGGCACCTTCGGCAGCCAGGGCGAGTGGGCGGACGCCGACGGAGTGCTGATGGTTGTCGAAGTCACCTCTTACGATTCCGACACGGACCGCCGCGACCGCGTCGAGAAGCCCCGGGCCTACGCCGAGACCGGAATCCCCGTCCACCTGCTGATCGACCGGGACTCCGCCGAGGTCATCGTGCACAGCCAGCCCGACGGCGTCCGCTACGAGACCGTCCAGACCCTTCCCTTCGGCAGGACCGTCCGCCTTCCCGACCCGGTCGGCATCTCCCTCGACACCGAGCCGCTCAAGAACTGGGTGCGCTGAGCCCGGCCATGTCTTCCCGGGCGGGTAGAGCCGTCGGCCTAGGCTGGGCGTCCCGGGCGGCCGGTGGGTCGCGGGAGTCGGGAGGGGCCCGGCGGCCGGGTGGGCGAGGAGGTTCGCGATGGGCAGCGAGGAGACGACCGCCAAGGTGCGCTGCGTGGCGGCCGTTCCGTGCTGGGTGAGCCTGATGGCCCGGGACCTGGAGGGTGCAAAGGAGTTCTACGGCCCGCTGCTCGGTTGGGACTTCGAGCCCGGGCCGGAGCGCTTCGGCCCTTACGTGCACGCGGTGACCGGTGGGGAGGCGGTGGCCGGGCTGGGGGTCGCGGGAACCGGGGCGGTGCCGCTCGCCTGGACCAGCTACTTCGGGACGGAGAACGCCGACGCCGTCGCCGACGCGGTGCGCGAGCGCGGCGCGACCCTGGCGGTCGGCCCGCTGGCCTTCGACGCCGGGCGGGTGGCCTTCGCGGCGGATCCGGTCGGGGCGGTGTTCGGCATCTGGGAGGGCCCGCTGGGCCGGGCCCGGAGGCTGGACCTGCCGGGCGCGCCGGTCTGGATCGAGCTGCGCACCCCGGACCCGTTCGCGGCGGCGCTGTTCTACGGCGAGGTGTTCCGCTGGGACGGCCGGGACCCGGAGCGCTTCGAGGTCCGCTGGGAGCACGACCGGGTGGTGCTGCGGGCGGAGGGGCACAGTGTCGCGGCACTGGCCAAGGAGCAGGCGGGCGGACCGGCGGGCATGCCGCCGCACTGGGAGATCTCCTTCGCCGTCCAGGACGCCGACCGGGCGCTGGCCCGGGCCCTGGAGCTGGGCGGTTCGGTGACCGGCCCGGCCTTCGACACCCCGTACGGGCGGGTGGCCCGGCTGCGGGACCGCGAGGGTGCCCGGTTCGCGGTGATCAGCCCCAAGGGCTGAACCGTCCGAGGGCTGAGCAGTCCCGAGGGCTGGGCAGCCCCGAGGGCTGAACCGCCCCGAGGTCGACCGACGAGTCGACCGCCGGGACGTCCGAAGTGCCGTCCGGGGACCTGGGTCACTCCGGGCCGCCGCCGAGTTCCTCCCGCTCCCCCCGGAGCCGGTCGCCGAGCGCCGCACGGGCCGCCGCGGGCAGGGCCTTGCGGGCGGCCGGGAAGAGCGCCTTCTCCTCGCCCTCCAGGTGCTGCCGGAGGGTGTCGGCGAGGCCGCGCAGCAGGGTGTCGAAGGCCGGGTCGGCCGGGTCGAGTCCCTGCATGTCGGAGAGGTACTGCCCGATCGCCAGGTGGTCGTGGATGCTGCGGAAGACCAGGGCCCCGCCCTCGGGGACGTCGTGCTGGACGACCGGGAAGAGGTGCTCCTCCTCGGCGGCGCAGTGGGTGAACAGCAGGTCGGTCAGCCGGGACACCAGCTCGGCGCGCTCGGCGGATCCGGCCGGTGCCGTCTCGGCCCGGTCGAGCAGTTCGGTGACCGCCTTGTGGTCGGCGGTGAACTCGCCGAGGATGTCCGGCCTGCGGCTCATGGCGTGACCGCCTCTCGTCCGGGATCAGGACTGCCCCCGTACTGTCCAGTATCCGGCGCCGCCGAGTGGAACCCGCGACCCGCCCGGGCCGGGGCCTGTCCTGGCCGCTAGCCGTCCCGTCGCCCGGTGAGGGCCAGCAGCCGGGTCTGCGGGCCCGCGTCCTCGGGCACCGGTAGCGGCGGGTCGAACAGCCCGCTGCCCGAGAGGTCGCCGTAGCCGGCGAACTCGCCCAGGGCGAAGTCCACCAGGTCGTCCGGGAGCCGGGTGTGCTTCCCGATGCCCTGGGCGAGATCCCAGGTGTGGATGACCAGGTCGGTGGTGAGCTGGTCCAGGTAGTACTGCCCGGAGACGTCGCCGAAGGAGAGGTGGACGGTGAGCTCGGTGGCGCCGGGCACCTCCCAGGCCTGGCGGGCGGCCTCGGCGGCCGCCGTCCAGGCGGCGACCGGGTCGTCGCCGAGCACGTCGCCGTCGAAACGGCTGCCGACCTCGGCGATGGTGGCGCCCATCAGCAGCTCGGGCACCCAGAGCTGCTCGCCGGTGAGGTGGTTGACCAGGTCGCGGACGGACCAGTCGGCGCACGGGGTGGGGGAGTCCCACCGCCCGGGCGTGACCAGGCGGACCCGCTCGTCGAAGGCGGCGAGGGCCTCGGGGAACGGCGTGCCGGGCCGGGTGGCCCGCTGGTGTTGCCTGCGTTGAGCCATGTCTCCACCCTGCCCCGGTTCCGGCGGGGTGCGCGAGTCGCTCACGGGCCGTCAGTTGTTCAAATTCGAACTCCAAGGTACGGTCAAGGAGCGGCCGGTTCAAATTTGAACAACAGTCGCGGCGCACCACATGCCGCCCGGCCGCACCGCCACACGCACCCCTACGGCCGACCCCGATCGATGGAGACGCGCATGCCGAGCAGCAGCCCGAGCACGACCGCCGCCACCAGTCCCACCAGCCCCGCCCGGAACGGCTCCGGACCCGCGACCACCTCCCCGCACGCCTATGACGCCGGACTCCTGCTCCTGCGCCTGGTGCTCGGCCTGACCATGGCCGCACACGGCAGCCAGAAGCTGTTCGGCTGGTTCGGGGGTGGCGGGATCGACGGCACCGGCCAGTTCTTCACCATGAGCGGCTACCCGGCGGGCAACGCCATGGCCGTGGTCGCCGGCCTCACCGAGATCCTGGGTGGACTCGGCCTCGCCGTCGGCCTGTTGACCCCGCTGGCCGGTGCCGCGATCGTCGGCACGATGGTCAACGCGATCGCCGTCACCTGGGGCGGCGGTTTCTTCGCCCCCAAGGGCAACGAGTACGAGCTGCTGCTCACGGCGGGCGCCGCCGCCCTCGCGCTGACCGGCCCCGGCCGCTACGCGGTGGACCGCTTCCTGCCGGTGCTGAAGGCGCACCGCCTGGCGTACGGCGCGGCCGCGGTGCTGGTCGGCCTGGCGACGGCCGGGGTGATCCTGCTGCTGCGCAAGTAGTCGAACGCCGTGGGCGATTGGCTCAACCATCCTGCTGGGAGGCCGTGGTGACGGTTGGTCACCACGGCCTCCGTGCGTCTTTCCGCGACGATCCGCGTACGGCGGGCCGTGGCGCGTCACTCGCCGATCCGGACCAGCGCCAGGGTGATGTTGTCCGGCCCGCCCGCCTCGATCGCCGCCTTCCACAGCTCGAAGGCGGTCTTCCCGTCGGCCCGCTCGGACGTGTCGTACGAGCGGGCGAGCAGTCCGCAAAGCTCCTCCTCGGGCACCGGGTCGGTGAGGCCGTCGCTGCACACCAGGTAGCGGTCGCCGGCGGCCAGTGGCGCGACCCGTACGTGCGGCTCGACGAAGGTGAGGCCGAGCGAGCCGCCGAGGGTCTGGGTGACGACCGAGGTGGTGCGGCGGCCGGGTGGGAGCGGCGGGCTGTCGTCCACGCTCACCCGCTGCAGCCCGTCCGCGGCGACCCGGTAGACCCGGCTGTCGCCGACGTTGAAGACCACCGCCTGCTCGGGCAGCAGCACCAGCCCGGCGACCGTGGTGCCCATCGCGGCCAGCTCCGGTTCCCCGGCGGCAGCCGCGTAGACCGCTCGGTTGCACCCCTGCAACTCCTCCCGGAGGGCCTCCTCGTCGCCCAGGCCGCCCCCGGCGGCGGCGAGCCGGCGGGCGACCAGGGCGCTGGCCACCTCGCCGCCGGGGTGGCCGCCGAGGCCGTCGGCGACCGCGACCACGCAGGGCGGGCCGAGCGGGAAGAGCAGGGTCTGCGGGTTGGTGGTCACGGTGGCGCAGAGGGTCCAGGGGCCGACCGTGAGGCTGTCCTCGTTGTGCTCCCGCACCAGGCCTTCGTGGCTCAGCGCGCTCACCGCGATGTACGGCGCCATCGGTTCGCCGTCCTTCCGGAGGGCCCTGCCGTCGTCGGGGGCCGCCCACGGGCCGCCTTCCGCGGGCACGCTTCCGTGCGCCCGCCTCGTGGTGGGCCTTCCGTCGGCCCGCCTTCCATTGTCGGCGGGAACCGGCGGAATAACGATCCGCACCGGGGTGCTAAGGTAGTTGAAAGTTGGACTACCTGGGAACTCCTGGAGTGTGGTGAGCAGCATGCAGTTCGGAATCTTCAGCGTCGGCGACGTCACCCCCGACCCGACCACCGGCCGCACCCCGACCGAGCACGAGCGGATCAAGGCGATGGTGGCCATCGCCCGCAAGGCCGAGGAGGTCGGCCTGGACGTCTTCGCGACCGGCGAGCACCACAACCCGCCGTTCGTCCCGTCCTCCCCGACGACCATGCTCGGCTACATAGCCGCGCAGACCGACCGCCTCATCCTCTCCACCTCGACCACGCTGATCACCACCAACGACCCGGTGAAGATCGCCGAGGACTTCGCGATGCTCCAGCACCTCGCCGACGGCCGGGTGGACCTCATGATGGGCCGCGGCAACACCGGCCCGGTCTACCCGTGGTTCGGCAAGGACATCCGCCAGGGCATCCCGCTCGCGATCGAGAACTACGCGCTGCTGCACCAGCTGTGGCGCGAGGAGGTGGTGGACTGGAAGGGCCGCTTCCGCACCCCGCTGCAGTCCTTCACCTCCACCCCGCGTCCGCTGGACGACGTCCCGCCGTTCGTCTGGCACGGCTCGATCCGTAGCCCCGAGATCGCCGAGCAGGCCGCCTACTACGGCGACGGCTTCTTCGCGAACAACATCTTCTGGCCCAAGGAGCACTTCCAGAAGCTGATCGACCTGTACCGCGAGCGGTACGCCCACTACGGCCACGGCACGCCCGAGCAGGCGATCGTCGGCCTCGGCGGGCAGGTGTTCATGCGGAAGAACTCCCAGGACGCGGTGCGCGAGTTCCGTCCGTACTTCGACAACGCGCCGGTGTACGGACACGGGCCCTCGCTGGAGGAGTTCACCGACCAGACCCCGCTGACCGTGGGCAGCCCGCAGGAGGTCATCGAGAAGACCCTGGGCTTCCGCGAGACCTTCGGCGACTACCAGCGCCAGCTGTTCCTGATGGACCACGCCGGCCTGCCGCTGAAGACCGTGCTGGAGCAGCTGGACCTGCTCGGCGAGGAGGTCGTGCCGGTGCTGCGCGAGGAGTTCGCCAAGGGCCGCCCGGCCGAGGTGCCGGAGGGGCCGACCCACGCCGCGCTGGTCGCGGCCCGCGACGCCGGTGACACCCGCGACGCGGGTGTCACCGGTGGCACCCGTGACCTGCGTGAGACGGAGGAGGTCTCCAAGTGACCGTGTTCAAGCTGGCGGTGGTGAGCGCCGGGCTCAGCAAGCCGTCCTCGACGCGCCTGCTGGCCGACCGGCTCGCCGAGGCGACCGTTCGCCGGCTCGGTGAGGACGGGCGGGAGGCCGAGGTCACGGTGATCGAACTGCGTGACCTCGCGGTGGACATCGCCAACAACTTCGTCACCGGTTTCCCGGCCACCGCGCTGCGCGAGGCGATCGGGACCGTGACGGAGGCGGACGCGGTGATCGCGGTGACGCCGATCTTCACCGCCTCCTACAGCGGCCTGTTCAAGTCCTTCTTCGACGTGATCGACCACGACGCGCTCACCGGCAAGCCGGTGCTGATCGCCGCCACCGGTGGTACGCCCCGGCACTCGCTCGCCCTGGAGCACGCCGTACGGCCGCTGTTCAGCTACCTGCGCGCGGTGGTGCTGCCGACGGCGGTCTACGCCGCCACCGACGACTGGGGCGCGGCCGGGGACGCGCTGACCGACGGCCTGCCGGGCCGGATCGACCGGGCGGCGGGCGAGCTGGCGGCCCTGCTGGCCGGGCGCGGCCCGGTGGCGAAGCCTGCGCTGCCGGAGCAGGTGGTCCCGTTCGCCGAGCAGCTGGCGGCGCTGCGGGTCTGAGGCCCGACGTCCGAGGGGCGGGTGCGCGAGCGCTGGGAACCGCCGCGAACGCACCCGCCCCTTCCGCATGCGCTCGGGCAGCGCGGCCCGGCCCGGTCACCCGAACGGCTCCCTGACAGCGCCCCCGGTGGTGCCGCCGACCCCGTCGGCGGGGCCGTTCGGCCGCATGCCGGCCGTGCCGATGCGTCCGTTGTGCGATGTCATCGTTGGCATGCAGCCCGAACCGCAAGCCGTGCTCTCCCCGCTGACGGGCGCGGCCGTCTTCCTGGTCCTCACCGTCGAACCCGGCGGCGAGGACACCGTCCGCGACCTGCTGCCCGACCTCGCCGGACTGCGCCGCTCCGTCGGCTTCCGGGCCCCCGACGGCGGCCTCACCTGCGTCACCGGCATCGGCTCCGCGCTCTGGGACCGCCTCTTCGACGGCCCCCGGCCCGCCGACCTCCACCCCTTCCAGGAACTGGCCGGCCCCCGCCACCGCGCCCCGGCCACCCCCGGCGACCTGCTGCTGCACCTGCGGGCCGAGCGGATGGACCTCTGCTTCGAACTGGCCGGCCAGCTCACCACCCGCCTCGCCGGGGCGGCCACCGTGGTCGACTCCGTGCACGGCTTCCGCTACTTCGACGACCGGGACCTGCTCGGCTTCGTCGACGGCACCGAGAACCCCGAGGGCCGAGCCGCCGCGGACGCCACCCTGGTCGGGGCGGAGGACCCGGACTTCGCCGGCGGCAGCTACGTCATCGTCCAGAAGTACCTCCACGACCTGGACAAGTGGAACGGGCTGAGCGTCGAACAGCAGGAGGGGGCGGTCGGCCGCACCAAGCTCACCGACATCGAACTGGACGACGACGCCAAACCCGCCGACTCGCACGTGGCCCTCACCGTGATCACCGGTCCGGACGGCGAGGAGCAGAAGATCGTCCGCTACAACATGGCCTTCGGCTCCTTCGAGGGCGGCGGCGAGTTCGGCACCTACTTCATCGGCTACGCGCGCGACCCCGGGGTGACCGAGGAGATGCTGCGCAACATGTTCATCGGCAACCCGCCCGGCACCACCGACCGGCTGCTCGACTTCTCCACCGCCGTCACCGGCTCGCTGTTCTACGTCCCGACCGCCGACTTCCTCGACTCGCCGCCGCCCGCCGCCCCGGCTGCCGCCGCCACTGCCGCCGCCGTGCCCGCCGTTGCCGCCCTCCCTGCCGGGCCCGCCGTCGCCGAGGCGCGTTCGGACGGCTCGCTCGGCATCGGCAGCCTCAAGCCGACCTCCTGAAGCCGACCTCGAACAGGATGCGCGCCATGAACAACCTGCACCGCGAACTCGCCCCCGTCTCCGCCGCCGCCTGGGAGGAGATCGAGGAGGAGGCCCGCCAGACCTTCAAACTCCACATCGCCGGCCGCCGGGTGGTCGACCTCAGCGGTCCCGAGGGCACCACCCTCGCCGCCGTCGGCACCGGCCACCTCCACGGCATCGAACCGCCCCTCGACGGCGTCCAGGCCCGCGCCCGCGCCAGCCGCCCGGTGGTCGAACTGCGCATCCCCTTCACCGTCAGCCGGGAGGCCGTCGACGACGTCGAGCGCGGCTCCCGCGACTCCGACTGGCAACCGGTCAAGGACGCCGCCCGCACCCTCGCCCGCGCCGAGGACCGCGCGGTCTTCGAGGGCTACCGGGCTGCCGCGATCGAGGGCATCCGGGCCGGCTCCAGCAACCCGCCGGTCCAGCTCCCGGCCGACGTGCGGGAGTATCCGGAGGCCGTGAGCCGCGCCCTCACCGCCCTCCGCCTCGCGGGCGTCGGCGGACCGTACTCACTCCTGCTGGGCGCCGAGGCCTTCACCGCCGTCAACGAGACCAGCGACCACGGCTACCCCGTCCACAACCACCTGGCCCGGCTGCTGGACGGCGACATCATCTGGGCCCCCGCGATCGAGGGGGCGTTCCTGCTCTCCGCCCGGGGAGGGGACTTCGAACTCTTCCTCGGCCAGGACGTCTCGGTGGGCTACCTCTCCCACGATGCGGAATCCGTGCGGCTCTACCTCCAGGAGTCGCTCACCTTCAGCATTTACACGGGAGAGGCCGCCGTCGTTCTGGACTCCTAGCACCACATCGAGCTGGAGTCGGCGAGCATCATGAATATGGACATGATCATGTTCATCGCGCTTCGAGGCTTTCTGCTGAAGTTCCGATCGGCATGATCGCCGAGTTGGGCAGATACTAAGCAGACGCCATCGCCCGCGTCGAGCTGGTGCCCGGCGGTAAACGCGACTCGGAGTTCAGTGCTTGAATGGAGGCTTTGACTCGAGATCGGCAAGGGCCGAGCGGGCCCGCGCAGCCTCTTCCGCATTGTCGACCTGCTCGGCCAGATGAATGGCCGCGCGCAGGTGCGCCGTGGCGGACGCCGGGTCTCCGAGCGCCGCTTCGCACCGGCCGAGCCCGCACAGGGCGGCCGCCTCCTCGCGGGCTGCGCCGATGGAGCGCGCCAGCTGCAAGGCAGCGGCATGCTGGTCCCGTGCCTCCTCGTGGCGGCCGACGGTAGAGAGGGTCGCGCCGAGGTCGTTCAGACTGTCCGCCTCGTAACGGACACTGCCGACCTCGCGAAACGTCGCCAAGGCCGATCGGAAGAGCGAGAGGGCGTATTCGAGCTCGTCGGGGATCGTCAGGGTGGCTGCCAGGTTCGTCCGTGCCACGGAAAGCTCCAGTTGTGGCATGAGACCGTCCCCGATTTTCAGAAGGCGTTCGAAAACCTCGCGCGCCGCCGCATTCCTCCCGGCGCTCAGATGGAGATCTCCGAGATTGTTCAGTATCCGGAATTCAAGGACCCGGTCACTGAATTTCCGGGCGATGGGAAGGGCTTCGTCGTAGGACGCGAGTGCCGCCTCCGTGTCACCCGTCGAGCGGTGCAGGATGCCGATGTTGGCGAGGCAGCGGGCGACATTCAGTTGGTCACCCTGCTCCACCCGAATGGCGAGCACCTCTTTCTGGATCGCCAGCGACTCGGGGATCCGGCTCTGGTCCCACCGGAGCCGCCCGAGCAGGCTGAGTGCGTCGGCCGTCGCGTCCGGATCGCCCATGCCGCGCGCGAGCGCCAGTGCGCGGTCGAGGGCCTCCGAGGCCGACTCGTAGCGGGAGGCGTTCGCCAATGTCGCCCCCAGGTCGATCAGCGCCCGCGCCTCCTGCCGATCGTTCGCCCGCGACCGCCAGTGCGTCGCCGCCGCCCGATGCATGTCCTGCGCCTCGCTCCAGTACGCCTCGGCGTCCAGGTGTCCGGCCAGGACGTGCGCGAGCCAGGCGCCGGTCTCGGCGAGTCCGACCCGGTGGGCGTGGGTGGTCAGCGCGATCAGCCCGGCGTGCTCGGTCTCCAGCCAGGTTCTCGACGTCTCAGGAGAGTTGATCTCGATATCTCCCAACAAATCGTCCAAATAATCGAATTGGTGATCTGTCGGAAGCTGAGTTCTCGATCTACGTGGATACAGCAGGCGGTCGGCGCGGTCGGCGGCGCGCAGGGAGAAGTGGAGTAGCCGGCCGACCGCCGATTCCCGTTGCTTCGCCTCCACCCCCAGCGCTGCCGCGAACTCTCGCAGAAGATCATGGAGTTGGTACCGCTCCGGGGCGATCTCCTGAATCAGGTGGCAGTTGAGCAATGCCTCCAGCACCCGGTCCGTTTCGTCGATCGCCAGCCCCAGCAGGGCCGCCGCCGCGTGCACGCCGAAATCGGGGCCGGGGTAGAGGCCGAGCAACCGGAATGCCGAGCGCTGGCCGGACGGGAGGTACTGGTAGGAGACCTCGAAGGCCCGGGCGATGCTCTCCGAGCCGCTGCGGATCTCGGCGAGCCGCCCCTTGCGGGAGAGGCGTCGGGCGAGGTGGTCGAGGGTCCAGGAGGGGCGGGCCTTGAGGCGGCTGGCGGCGAGTTGGATGGCGAGCGGGAGGAGGCCGCAGCGGTCGACGATCTCGACGACGCGGTCCCGGTCGGCCGAACGGTCGGGGCCCACCACGGTGGTGAACAGGGCGACGGCGTCGTCCACCGGCAGGACGTCCAGGAACACCGGTCGGGCACAGGGGAGTTCGGCGAGCCGCTGGCGCGAGGTGACGATGATCAGGGCCGACGGCGCGGGCGGCAGCAGGGGGCGGATCTGGGCGGTGTTGGAGGCGTCGTCGAGGACGATGACGGCGCGCCGGGTGGAGAGGGCCTCCTCGCAGAGCGCGAACACCTCGTCGGCGTCGAGCGGGATGGTCGTGGCGGGCACGCCGAGGCGTCTCAGCAGCAGGGCGCCGGCGGCTTCGGGGGTCAGCGGCGGCTGGTTGCCGACGTGGGCGCGCAGGTTGAGGTAGACGTAGCCGTCGGGGAAGTGCTCGCGCATCAGGTCGGCGGCGTGCAGGGCGAGCGTGGTCTTGCCGACTCCGGGCATGCCGAGGATCGCCGAGACGGTGACGACGCCTCCCCGGGCGTCGGACGGGCCGCGTCCGCTGTCGGGCAGCACGCGCCTGAGGTCGTCCCGTCGGCCGATCAGCCGGTGTCGGCCGGGCGTGCCGGAGGGTGCCGGGCCGTCGGCCTCTGCGGGGACGGCGGCCGGGGCGAGTTCGACCCGACCGCGCGTGCCGGGCAGGGGTTCGCCGTTGAGCATGCGCCGGTGCAGCCGGGTGAGGGCTTCGCCGGGTTCGGCGGCGAGGCGGGCGCGGAGTAGCCGGACGACGGCGGGATAGACAGCCAGGGCGTCGGCCTGGCGGCCGGCCGCGTGGAGCGCGGTCATCAGGTGGCCGGCGAGGCGTTCGTCGGTGGGGCGGTCCTCGCGCAGGGCGGTGAGCTCGGGGATGAGTTCGTGGTGGCGGCCGATCCGCAGGTCGATCTCGATGCGCTGCAGCGTGGTGGCGAAACGCTGGTCGGCCATGGTGGCGCGGGTGTTGCGGGCCCAGGTGCCGGGCAGGCCGGCCAGGGGTTCGCCGCCCCACAGTTCCTCGGCGCGGCCGAGGACCGTTCTGGCCTGGTGGTCCTGCCCGTTCTCGGCGAGCAGGCCGGCCTGTTGGACCAGGTCCAGATATCGCCACCAGTCGATGAGTTGGGGGTCGGCCCGCAGGGTGTACGTGTGCGATCGGGTGTCGATCGTCGGCGCTTCCCCGGGGTTTTGCGTCCCGCCGGTCCGAGCGGCCCGTCTCAGCAGTGCCCGTAGGTGGGAAACGTGGCTGTACAGGCTGGTCAGTGCGCTCGGTGGTGGTTCCTCGTCCCACAGTCGGTACGCGAGCGAGGTGTGGGAGAGCGGCCTTCCGACCTCCAGGGCCAGCGCGGCCAGCAGCTGCCGCCGTTTGTCCGAGTGGAGCGCCAACGGCTCTCCGTTCACCGACAGTTCAACTGAACCCAGGAGATGGAACTTCATTGACGTCCCCCGCCGGTCGGCTACCAGCTTGCCGTGTCGCGGGTGAGCATGGCACGCGTTCGGGGCGGTCGGCTATACCACGACGGGGTTCGGGCAAGGCTCCTTTGGGAATGTCCTCGACTTGACGACAAGTCATCTGCTAACAGCACGCGGACAATTCGTCGACGGCAGGGGGAGCCAGTGGCAGGATCGGCCGTGGTCGGTGGTTGCCGGTGACGGACGCCGACCCGCCCTTCGGCGTGGTGCACAACTCGCTGACCGGCGGCGGAGGCGTCGGCGGTTCGGTGGTGCAGGCCGGCACGATCAACGGTGGGCTGCACCTGCACGCCCGTCCGCTGCCTGTGCCTCGCCAACTCCCGCCGTCACCACGGAGATTGGTCGGTCGGGAAGCCGATCTGGCCGCGCTGGACCGGTCGTTGGACGA
The DNA here is from genome assembly GCF_044329365.1 of Kitasatospora sp. NPDC017646. Classification (NCBI taxonomy): domain Bacteria; kingdom Bacillati; phylum Actinomycetota; class Actinomycetes; order Kitasatosporales; family Streptomycetaceae; genus Kitasatospora; species Kitasatospora sp. NPDC017646. The sequence goes on from NZ_JBIRJC010000015.1 coordinate 192,200, forward strand.
GGAGACCGGAGCACCGGAGGCCACCGTCGTGGTGACCGGCCCGGCCGGGGTGGGCAAGACCGCGCTCGCCGCCCAGTGGTTGCGCGGGCTGGCCGAGCGCTTCCCGGACGGCCAGCTGTACGCGGACCTGCGCGGCTACGCCCCGGGCGGGCCCGCCGATCCGGCCGAGGCGCTCGGCGCGTTCCTGCGGGCCTTCGGGATCTCGCCGGTGCCCCGCAGCCTGGCGGAGGGCGTCGCGCTGTGGCGCTCGCTGGCGGCGGAACGGCGGATCGCGGTGCTGCTGGACAACGCCTCGACGGCCGCGCAGGTCCGGCCGCTGCTGCCGGGCGCGGAAGGCACGGTGGTGGTGGTGACCAGTCGGCGCCGACTCACCGGGCTGGGGATGGACGGGGCGGTGTTCCGCCCGCTGGCCCCGCTCGCCGCGGAGGCGTCGACCGAGATCCTCGCCGCGCGGGTCGGCGGGCGCAGGGTGGCGGACGAGAGCGATGCCGCGGCCGAGGTGGTGGACGCCTGCGCCGGCCTGCCGTTGGCGATCTGTCTGGCGGCGGCGCGGATCGCCGCGCGGCCGGCCCAGTCGCTCGCGGCCACCGCCGAGATCCTGGGGCGCTCCACCGACCGCCTGACGGCACTGAACGCGGAGGGCGAGACCGTGCAGGACCTGCTGGACGCCTCCTACGGCGTGCTGGAGCGCGGCGCCGCCCGGCTCTACGGGCTGCTGGGCCTGCTGCCCTTCGGCGAGTTCACGCTGGAGAACGCCGCCGTCCTGATGGACGTGGACCTGCCCGCGGCGGACCGGCTGCTGGACGGTCTGATCGACGTCCACCTGCTGGAGGAACGGGGACCGGAGCGCTTCCGCTTCCACGACCTGGTGCGCCTGCACGCCCGGGCGCGGGGCCGGGAGCTCCGGGGCACCGGGGCCGGCCGGGCCGCGCTGGACCGGGTCGTCGACTGGTACCTGGCCTCGGCCACGGCCGCCGAGGCGGTCGTCACGCCGAGCCACCGCACCCTCGCCCGCGACCACCTCACCCTGCCCAGCCACCCGGCCCGGGAGTTCGCCGACCAGGTGCGGGCCCTGCGGTGGCTCGACCAGGAGCGTGACCGCCTCGCCGACGTGCTGCGCTGGTGCGAGGAACTGGACCGGCCGGCCGCCGCCTGGCAACTGGCCGACGCCATGTGGCCGTTGTTCCTGCGGCTGCGCCCGGCGCGGTTGTGGGGCGAGGCCCACCGGATAGGTCTGCGGGCCGCCCGGACGGCCGGTGACCGCAGCGGCGAACTGCGGATGCTCACCTCCGGCGGGAACGGCCTGCGCAACGCGGGCGAGGGGGAGGAGGCGGCCCGCTGGTTCACCGAGGCCCTGGAGCTCGCCCGGGAGCTGGACCACCCGCTGGCCCAGGCGAACGCGCTGTACGGGCTCAGCCAGACCCACCGGATGGCCGGCCGGCTGGCCGAGGCGGCCGAGTGCCTGCACCGGGTGGTGGGGCTCCGGGAGGCCCAGGACTACCTGCGCGGTTCGGCGCTGGCCCGGCTGGCGTACGGCGAGGTGCTGCTGCTGGCGGACCGGGCGGCCGAGGCGGTGGAGCCCGTCGAGCGGGCCGGCCGGGAGCTGTCCTCGATCGGGGAGGACTACGAGGCGGCCCGCGCGACGGCCTTCCTCGGGCTGGCGCACGGCCTGCTGGGCGCGTACGACCTCGCCGACGGCTGCCTGGCGTCGGCCCTCGCGGGCTTCCGGGCCGGGCTGTCGGTGCACTGGGAGGCGCGGACACTGGAGTTCGCCGGCCAGGTCGAGGAGCGGCGCGGCCGACCGGAGGAGGCGCGGGCCCGGTTCGAGCAGTCCCTGGCCCGGTACCGGGACGTGGGTGCCGCGGCCGAGGCGGCCAGACTGGCCGACCGCCTCGCCGCGTACGGGGTCGGTCCCGGGGTCACCCCCCGTACCGGCGGCCCGGACGTCTGAGTCGGCCGACCGCCACCCCGCCGGCACGGCAGGCGGCCGCGCCGAACCGGTCGAACCCGTCGAACGGGCCGAACCCGTCGAACGGGCCGAACCAGCTGAACCGGTCGAGTTCGGTCAGCGCCCGCCCGGCGGCCAGCCAGGCGTGCGCCAGCGAACCGAGGGCCAGCGGCAGCGCGGGCGGGCCGGGGTGGTGCAGCCCGCGGGCCGGCCGTAGGAGGAGCCGGGCCCCGGTCCGGGCGAGCAGCAGCACCGCTCCGCTGCGGTGTTCGGCGGTGGCGACCGCGCAGCCCGGGTGCGCGGACAGCGCCCCGGCGAGCCGGACCCCGGAGTCCGCCGCCGGGAGCAGCCCGAGGTGCAGCACGTCGGCCTGCCGCCGCCGGCGCCGGCCGGTCGGTTCGGTGAGGTCGAGCACCAGGTGCTCGTCCACGAAGCCGGGGCCGGGCCGGTCGCGGCGGGGCGTGGTGGGCGGCCCCGCGGCCAGTAGCCCGTGGCGGGCACCGGTCGGGGAGTCCACCCGGGCGGCGAACAGGGCGGCCGACGGCGCCCCGGACGGCGGCTCGGCGAGCGGGGCGAGCCGCACGGTGTGCAGGACGGCGGTCATCCGGCCCGCCGTGAGCCGGGCGCCAGCGGCGCGTCCAGCGGATCGGGCAGCGGCAGCGGCGCCGGCTCCGGGCTGTGCGCGGGCTGGCCGAGCCCGAGCACCCGGTAGAGCAGCCGGCGGGCGTTGCGGTCGAAGCGGCCGGGTTCGGAGCTGATCCGGGCGGCGATCGCCGCGTAGTCCTCCGGGCGGTACTGCTCGTCGGCGTAGGCGAGTTGCTCGGTGAGCGGGTGCCCGGGGGTGAGCGCGGGCGCCGTCCGGGCGAGCTGGGCGGACGGCGAACGCGGGTTGACGTTGTGGTGTGGGTACTCCGCCAGCAGTACGGGGGCACCGGTCATCGCGCCGTACAGGGTGACGGAGCCGTGGTCGCCGATGACGTAGTCCGCGGCGACCAGCAGCGGGCGCCAGTCCGCCTCCGGCGGGACGACCGAGACGGCCCCGCGCGCGGTGGCCGTGGCCCAGGCCCGAACCTGCCAGGGGCTGTGTGCGGCGGCGATGTTCGGGTGGGCGAGCAGCGCGGCGCGGTAGCCCTGCCGGGGCAGCTCCGAGGTCAGTCGGGGCAGCACGGTGTCCAGCCGCGTGAACAGCGAGCCGGCCCCCCAGGTGGAGGACACCAGGACGAGCTTCTCCTCCGGGCCGAGCCCCAGCGCCGCCCGGTAGCGCTCCCGGTGCGGCAGCGCGGCGGCGATCCGGTCGTAGCACGGGTCCCCGACCACCTCGGCGATCGGCAGGGCCTCCGGGCAGCTGCGGCTCAGTTCGTCCAGCTCCTCCGCGTGGGCCAGCGCGAAGGAGGTCGGGACGAGCCTGCCCTCCCAGTACAGGTAGTCCGGGCGCAGCCCGATGGCCGTCCGTTCGCCGTCCGGCCCGCCGCGCCGGGACAGCTTGATGTTGCCGGCCCCGTGCGGGAGCCGGACGACCGGCCCGCGCAGCTGCTCCATGCCCTGCGAGCCGGCCGCCAGGACGAGGTCGAACTCGCGCCGGACGGCCTGCTCCCAGGGCAGTACGGTGGCGCCGAGGGCGAGCAGGCCCTCCGCCGCGCCGCGGTTGAACATGTGCGGAGCCACCGTGAACTGCACGTGGATCCGCAGGTCGGAGGCGAGCAGCGAGTAGAAGTCGTGCAGCCGCTGGGCGTACACCACGGTCTGGGCGACGACCAGCACCCGCTTGCGGTCCCGCAGCGTCTCCCACGGCCCGTTGTTGCTCCAGGCGGTGCCGCCGTGCGTGCTGTCGTCCGTCCCGGTCGTCCCCTCGGTGTTGCCGTGCGTCCCGTGGGTGGCCGTGATGTCCTGTTCCCCGTGCACCAAGGTCATTCCCTTCCCCCTCCTTGACCGCAGGTCGGGGCCGTCGACGAGGCCCGTCGCCGATGTTCCCCGGGCGTGCTGGCGGATTCATTGACGGGACCTGGCGGGGGCTTGCGGAAACCTTGTGTCCGCTTGCGGCCGCCGCGCCCGGCGGCCGGACACCGGGTAGGGTACTGAGTGCCTTTACGAGGGGTACTGAGTGCCGTATTCTCTCGGTGGAACCTCTGACGCCAGTCGGAGAGAGCCGACACGGCATGCCGGTCCAGGCGGCGCTTGCGGCGCGCGGGCCGCGGCCGGGCCGGACTTGGCACTCAGTACCCTCGGCCTGACCTGAGGCCATGGATCCAGTGCATCCGTGCACCCGTGACAGGAGAAACCGCTCATGAGCTTGAGGATCGTCGTCTGTGTGAAGTACGTGCCGGACGCGACGGGTGACCGTCGTTTCGCGGACGACCACACCACCGACCGGGAGGGTGTGGACGGCCTCCTGTCGGAGCTGGACGAGTACGGCGTCGAGCAGGCGCTGCGGATCGCCGAGGCGAACGACGGTGCCGAGGTGACGGTGCTGACGGTGGGTCCGGACGACGCGAAGGACGCGCTGCGCAAGGCGCTGTCGATGGGTGCGGACAAGGCCGTCCACGTGAACGACGACGACATCCACGGTTCGGACGTGATCGGCACGTCGGCGATCCTGGCTAAGGCGCTGGAGAAGACCGGGTTCGACCTGGTGATCGGTGGCAT
>NZ_JBIRJC010000016.1:0-180005 GCF_044329365.1 Kitasatospora sp. NPDC017646
CCCACCACCGCCGTGCAGCAGCTGAAGACCGGCCCGGACGGGCGCCTCTACGCCGCCACCTTCGGCCGCGGCATCTGGTCGATCAACCCTTGCGACCTGTACGACGACGACAACCAGGGCGACGAGGACAACCGGAACTGACCGCCCATCGCCCCACCTGTGCCCGGCCCGCCCGCCCCGAGCGGGCCGGGCACAGGCGTTCCGGAACCGGTACGGCACCCCCGACGTCCAACCCCGGAACCGCACGAGACCGGAGACACCCCACGTGAAGCAACGCCTCGCCCTCCCGGCCACCGCCCTGCTGCTCATCCTCACCACCGGCGCCTGCGCCTCCGGCAGCAGCACCACGCCGACCCCGACCCCGACGCCGACCGCGACAACGACCAGTCCGGGCACGGCCCCGGCCCCGTCCGGCACCACGAGCCCCACGATCCCCACCGCACCGACGGTCACCCCGACGCCCCCCACCGGCACCCCGGCCCGCAGGCCCACCGCCCCGCCGACCCGCGCCCCCACCGCAACCGCCCCGGCCGCCCCGACCCCGGCCCCCACCCTCCCCCCGAACGACGGCGACAACCCGATCGACCTCCAGCACCACCCCGCCACCACCCCCTCCCGTCCCACGGGCTGAGCCGGAACACCGTGCCGTCCACCAGCCCGCCGGTGGCGGGTGGACCTCCGGGGACAGTCCGGATCGACCGGTCGTACCATTGCCGACCTGTGGTTTGGCGAGGAGAGGGCGGGCGGGTGGGCAGGGGCGAGTGGACGGCCGGACTGGGGCGGCTGGTGGGGGCGGCGGCCGGGTTGGGGGAGGCCGGGCGGCAGGCCGTGCTGCGGGGCGGGCGGTCGGCGGCGGGTGGGCGCTGGGCGCTCGCGGCGCTCGGCTCCGTCGCGCCGCCGCAGGTGCCGGCCACCGAGCCGTGGAAGCTGTCGCTGGGCACGCTGATCGGCCGTCACCCCCGGACGCCGGCGGTGGCGCACAAGCTGCTCGGGCTGCTCGACGGCTACGGAGCGGTGCACCTGGGGCCCGCGAGGGCCGGTTTCGACGGTGAGGAGGTGGAGTGGGACAAGGTCGTCGAGATCCGGACCCGCAACGCCTTCGAGGTGCTGACCACCAGTGCCCTGGAGCAGGACGTGGACCGGATCCGCGAGTTCCTCCCGCCGGTGCCCGGGCGCAAGTGGGCCGTCACCAAGGCCGGTGAGGCGCTGGCGACCGTCGTCCTCGCGGCCCTCGAACGCGGCTCGGTCGACCAGCGGCTGGACGAGCTGACCGTACCGGCCCGGATCGTCCACCGCGGGCTGCTCGGCCGCCCGCGCACGCTGGACGCGGGCTGCTTCGCCGCCGCCACCCTGGTGATCGTGGGCCAGGCCCCGGAGAGCCTGATCGCGACGGCCCGGCAGCGCGGCATCCCGGTCCGGCCGGCCGGGGCCGAGGCGGCGGACGACCGGGCGGAGCACGTCGCGGTGCTGCGGGAGCGCACCGACGCCGTCGCCCGGCTGCTGGACCGGATCGAGCGGAGCGCCCCGGAGGCGGCGCAGGCGGGCCCCGCGGAGGTGCGGCCCGCACTGGCGCAGGAGCCGCTCGCCAAGGCGCCGCTCGACCGCGGACCGATCGACCACGAAGCCTGAAGGGGCGGACGTGGCGGTGGGGACGGCGACGGTGTTCCGCGGCGAGGAACTGCCCGCGAAGGAACGGTTCGACTGCTGGCGGGAGTTGCTGGAGCGGACGCGGGCCTGCGACGCGACCAGTGCCCACGCCGATGACTTCCGGGCGGAGTTGAGGCGCTCCGAGCTGGGGGAGGTGGTGCTCCTCGGGACGTCCTTCCCCTCGGTGCGGTTCCGGCGGACCGAGCGCATGGTGCGCCGCTCGGACGAGGGGGTCTACCACCTGTCGTTCCTTCAGGAGGGCACCATGACGCTGACCCGCGGCGCCGGACGGACGGAGACGCTCAGGCCCGGCGACCTGCACCTGGTCGACAGCTCGACCCCGTACGACCTGCGGACCTTCGGCGGCCCCAGCACAGGCCGGGCGGAACCCCGGCTGTCCGGGGTGGGCATCGACTTCCCCGCGGCCCTGCTGCCGCTGCCACCGCACCGGCTGCGCAACCTGCTCGGCCGCGCGTTCTCGGCGCGGACGGGCTCGGCGGCGCTGCTGTCGGAGTTCCTGCTCGGGCTGGACCGGCAGGCCGCCGCCCTGGGGCCCGCTGAGGCGGCCCGGCTGGGGACGGTCGTGGTGGACCTGGTGGCCGCCTGGCTGGCGCGGGAGCTGGACGCCGAGGCCGCGGTGCCGGAGGACGCGCGGCAGCGGGCCCTGGCGGAGGGTGTCCGGGCCTTCATCCGGCGCAACCTGCACGATCCCGAGCTGTCGCCGTCCACGATCGCCGCCGCCCACCACATCTCCGTCAGCCACCTGCACCGGGTGTTCACGCGGCGGTCGGCGGGGGAGACGGTCGCCGCCTGGATCCGGAGCCGGCGGCTGGAGCGGGCGCGGCGCGACCTCGCCGACCCGGCGCAGCGCTCCACCCCGATCCACGTCGTCGCCGCCCGTTGGGGCATCCTCCGGGCCGACGACTTCAGCCGCTCCTTCCGGGCCGCGTACGGGCTCTCGCCCCGCGAGTACCGGCACCGGGAGCTGGCCGGGCACGCCGGGGAGTGACCGCGGGGGGCCCGGCTCCGGGCCCGGCACCGGCCCGGTCGTAACCTGAACACCGCAAGCCCGTCAGCTCAACTACCAGGGGGAAACGATGCGTTGGCGTTCCTTGGCGACCGCCGCCCTGCTCGCCGCGGTCACCGCGACCGGGTTGGCCGCGCCCGCCGCGAGCGCGGCCGAATCCGGCCCGGCCGAGGCGGCGGCGGCCGAAGCGGCGACGGCCCAAGCGGGGGCGGTGGTCCCCGCGGCGGACCGCGAGATCCGGTTCACGGCGGACGGCACCACCGCCTACGGCACCCTGCACGTCCCCGCCCACCGGGCCGGGCACCGGCTGCCCGCCGCCCTGCTGTTGCCCGGCAGCGGCCCGACCGACCGCGACGGTGACGAGCCGCCCGCGCTCACCCCGGGAACCTTGGCGGCGGTCGCCGGAACCCTCGGCGAGGACGGCGTGATGACGCTGCGCTTCGACAAGTACTTCACCGGCCGTACCGGCGCCGGCGCCTACCAGGGAGACCCGGGCCGGCTCGACCTGGCCGCCTTCACCCGCCAGGCCGCCGCGGCCTACACCACCCTGCGCGACCAGCCCGAGGCCGACCGGCACGCGATGCTGGTGGTCGGCCACAGCGAGGGCGGGCTGCAGGCCATGCTCGTCGCCCGTACGGTCCGGCCCGCGCCGGCCGGTCTGGCACTGCTGGCCCCGCAGGACGAGCGGCTGCTGGACGTCCTGGCCGCCCAGCTCGACGCCCAGCTCGACCAGGCGGTCGTGGCCGGGCAGGTCACCGAGGAGGCGGCCCGGACGAACAGGACGGCCCTGGCCGCCGCCGTCGCGGACTTCCGGGCCGGCCGCCCGGTCGACACCAGCGCCCTGTTGCCGCCGCTCGCCGAGCTGTTGAACGCGCTCTTCGGCCCGAACAACGCCCGCTTCGTCCGCAGCGACGACGCGGTCTACCCGCCGGAGGTCGCCCGGGAGGTCCGCCCCGGCACCCGGGTCACCGTCACCTGCGGCACCGCGGACGCCAACGTGCCCTGCGGGACCGTACCGCCGCTGCTCGACGCCCTCGCCCGGGCGCACACCAGCGGCCCGGGCCTGCGCACCCTGGACGGCGTGGACCACTTCCTGCACCCGGCCGGCACGCCGGTCGACGGGCACGCGCTCGCCCCGGCCGCGGTGGCGGCGCTGCACGAGTTCGCCCGCCCCTGGAAGCAGTAGTCACGAAGCCGCGGACCCCGCGCGCCGGACGGTCCGGTGCGCGGGGTCCCCCCGTCGGGCCGGGCGGCAGGGTCAAGCCCCTGTGTCGGGGTCAGGCCGGCCGGCTCGCGGCCAGCAGGTCGTGCAGCAGCGGCAGCAGTTCCTCCGGGTCGGTGGCGGAGAGTTCACCGAACGCCCCGCTGGAACGGGCCAGCACGATCCCGGCGAAGGCGGCCGTCGCCAGTTCGGCCCGCAGCTGGGGCCGGTCCACCCGCTCGGCGGCGAAGCGCTCGTGCAGCGGTCGCACCATCCGCTCGTGCAGGTAGGTGCGGGCGGCCCGCTGCACCTCGGTGTTGTCGCCGGGCAGCACCGCGGCCTGGAAGGACGGGCCGGGCCCGCGCCGGGTGAGCCGTACCAGCAGGGTGCGCAGCCGCTCCTCCTCCAGCAGGTCGGCCGGCACCTCGTCGCCGAGTTCCAGCCGGACGGTGGCCAGGTAGAGCTGGGTCTTGCCTCCGAAGTACCGGGCGATCAACGCCGGGTCCACCCCGGCCCGTTCACCGATCTCCCGGGTGGTGGTGCGGTCGAAGCCGCGCTCGGCGAAGAGTTCCAGGGCCGCCCGGATCAGCAGCTCCCGGCTGCGCGCCGCGTCCCGCCGCCGGGGCGCCGCGGGTTCCGCGCAGTCGTTCTCCGGGGGAACGAACCGGTCGGTGGACCCGTCGGCCCCGGCAGCCGCCGCGATCACCGGTCGGCCCCCGCCCGCAGCACGGGTACCTCGCTCCCGCCGGCCACGCCGTCCGCGATGCTCTCTTCCACCATCAGCTCCTCGTCCACTCGCGCGCCCTCCCGGGCGGCGACCGCGGCACTGAGCCGCGGCAGGACGATCGTAGTCAGCCCGACCACCACCCACACCGCGCAGCCGATCAGCGCCGCGTCCCGGTAGCCGCTGTCGGAGGGCAGCAGCCGTCCCGGCTCGGTGTGCGCCTGGAGGACGGCCCCGCACAGGGCGCTGCCGGTGGAGTAGCCGATGGTGCGCAGCAGTTGGTTGAAGCTGACCGCGCTGCCGACCTCGTTCGCGGGCACCGCGGCGACGATCAGCCCGGGCATCACGGCGAAGGTGCAGCCGACGCCGAGCCCGGCGATGCCCATCACCACCAGCTGCCCCCACAGGTGGTCGCGGGCGAAGAGGAAGAACAGCACCGAGCCCAGCGAGACGGCGCAGCCGATCGGCAGGACCAGGGCGGAGGAGGTGCGCCGGGTGAGGAGCGGGACGAGCTTGCTGGACAGCAGGCTCGCGGCCGAGAAGGGCAGCAGGACGAGCCCGGCGACCACGACGGAGGCGCCCAGGCCGTAGCCGGTGCTGGTCGGGGTCTGGACGTAGCGGATGACCAGGGAGATCAGCAGGTACATCCCGACGCCCGCGACCAGACCGGCCACGTCCGCGGTCAGCACGACGGGGTTCTTGAGGCTGCGCAGGTCGATCAGAGGGTGGGCGGTGCGCAGTTCGTGCCGGATCCAGCCGGTGAGCAGCAGCAGCGACAGGGCCGCCACGGTCCACAGCCGGCCGCCGGTCCACCCCCAGCTCTCGCCCTCGCTGAGCACCAGCAGCAGTCCGACCAGCGCGAGGCTCAGCAGCACCGTGCCGAGCACGTCCAGCGGCCGCCGCTCGCGGTTCCCGGCCCCGGGCAGCACCAGGGCGGCCAGCACCAGGGCCAGGCCGCTGATCAGGGCGCCGAACCAGAAGCCCGCGTGGATGCCGAAGGACTGGGCGATCAGCCCGGTGATCGGGTAGCCCAGGCCGACGCCGGCCACGGTGGTGATGGAGAGCAGCGCGACCGCCGAGCGGGAGGCCGCGGCGGGCAGGGCGTCCCGCGCGGTGGCGATGGCCAGCGGGGTCAGTCCCACCCCGACGCCCTGGAACGCCCGGCCGGCGATCAGCCACCAGAAGCCGAGCGGCAGCGCGGCCAGCACGCTGCCGAGCACCACCACGGCGGCGGCCACCAGGGTGACCGTGCGGCGGTCGGGCCCGTCGCCGAGGCGGCCCAGCACCGGGGTGGCGACCGCCCCGACCAGCATCGTGATGGTCAGCGACCACTGGGCCTCGGCGAGCGAGACGTGGTCGACGGTGGCGATGGTCGGGATCATCGGCGCGCCGAGGCTGCTGATCACCGCCACCACGGCGCTGAGGAAGACCAGTACGGGCACCAGGGCCCGCTCACGTCGCGTCGACAGGCCCGCTGGGGTCTCCATGGACGCGCCCCCTTCGTCACAGTTCGAGAGTCCGAACCGGGAGTGGAATCCCGGCCCCGGCCACCCCGGGGCACACGTGACCGAGGGATGTCACCAACCGATGTCATCAGATGATGTCTTCAGATGATGACATGCTTGGCCGACCCGGCAGAAGCCGGGTCGGCCATGGGGTGTTCACGGTCCGGCTGGACGGTTCCCGGTCAGCGGCGCCCGAACAGCCGCCCGAGCCAGCTCCCGGACGTCCTCTCCTTCGACGCGCAGGAGCACCGCTGGGGCGCGGGGATCCCGGCCAGCACCTGTTCGACGTGCATCCCGCACCCGGCGTAGGTCGGCTTCCCGCAGGTACGGCAGGCGATTCGGCGGCACATGCCGCGCTCCCTTCTCAAGGCCCCCCGGCGAATGGTCTGACCCGGCCAAATATACCCCCGCCGGTATTCGAACTGCGGCGACTGCGGCGACTGCGGCGACTCGCGTACACCGAGAGCCTCACCCTGGAGCAGGCCCGGCGGGACGACGTGCTGGTCGTGCTGCGCCTCCAGGCCAGGCCGATCACCCACGACCACGGCCGGCCGGTGCGGCTGTACGTCGCGCCGATGTACTTCTACAAGTCCGCGAAGTGGCTCTCGGGCATCACCGTCACCGACGCGGTGCAGCCCGGGTACTGGGAGGGCAACGGTTACGACGTCGACGCCTGGGTCGGCCGGTCGAACGGGCGGGACGATGCGCCGACGAGCTGATCTGGTCCTGCGCTTCACCCGCGCCGAGCGCTGGGTGCACCGTACGACCGCCGCGCTGACGGGCGTCTGCCTGGCCACGGCCGCCTGCCTCTGCCTCGCGCCGCCGGTCGAACTGGTCGGCAACCGCCCGCTGGTGGTCACCGTCTTTCACGGGCGGGGCAGCAGCGACTCCCACACGTCCCGCTCGGCCGTGGCCGACCAGACCACGTCGCCGTGCCCGTAGCCCGGCACCACCCGGTAGTCGACCCGTGCGCCGCTCCGTCGGATGAGGCGGGCGCCGAGGTCGTGGTCCCCGCGCCCGAACTCGGCGTTCACCCAGACCACGTCGGCCCGGATCGCCGCCCAGTCGATCCGGTGGACCTCCGTGCGGCCCGCCCAGACCGCCGCGAGGTCCCGCAGCAGCGCGGTCGGTTGCAGGCCGCTGCCCAGACGGGCGATCGCCTCCTGCCAGACGGGGAGCGGGGTGTGGGTGAGGGCGAAGCGGTCGTCCTCGGGGGTGGCGCCGAAGGCGTAGCTGCCGCTGCTGTGCCCCCGGTGGTGGATCCAGTTCGCGGGCCCGGGCAACTCCCTGGTGTGGATCAGGGCGTAGTGCAGCAGCCCGAGGTTGCTGAACCGCCCCGCCCCCGAGACCGGTCGCGGCACTCCGCTCGGGGCGTCGGGGGCGGTGGCCGCCTGGGCGAACAGGCCCTTCAGACCGGGGTCCACGGTCAGCACGCCCGCCGCCAGCTGCCGCTGGAACAGGTCCGTCAGCGCCTCGGCCCGCGCGACCGACTCCGGTTCGGTCTCCGGGTCGTACGGGCCGGTGGTGTCGAGGACGAGCACCCGCTCCGGTGCCTCCGTACCGCTCCGGGCGGCGGCGGCCAGGGCCAGCGCGGCCCCGGCGGAGTGGCCGAGCAGTTCGTACGGCAGGCCGGTGACGGCTCCGACGGCGGAGACGACCCGTTCGAGGTCCGCCCGGTGTCCGTCCAGGCCCCAGCCGGCGCACTGCGGGCCGATCCGGTCGGCCGTCAGCGCGTCCTCGCGCGGCGTGGTGCCGACGACCAGGTACCCGTGGTCGGCGAGGAAGCGCGCGAGGCTCCGGCCCTGCGCGGTGCCGTAGTTGGCGGCGACGTTGAGGCCGCCGCCCGGGAGGAGGTGGACGACCCGCTGGGCGGTGTCCGCGTCGCCGAGCACGTCGACGGAGAACTGCCCCGCGGGCCCGTCCGGGACGACCAAGCGGTGGTGATCGGGGGCGGGATGCAGGGCCGCCGTGTCACCGCGGCCGAGTGCCGCCCCCAACCGTCCCACGACGTCCATGTCCACCGTTGCCCCTCCCGGGTCGCGCCGTTCGCGACGGCGAACAGTGTGACGCATGGCCGCGGTCGGCCCCGGGCCGGCACCCGCGCGGCCGGGGCCGACCGGGGGGCGGTCAACCGGCGGCGGTGACGGCGGCGCCGATGACATGACGCTCGTCGTGCACCACGGCTGACCGGGCCCGTCGTCAACGGCTGGGAACCGCTCGCCCCCACCCCCGTGAGGGGTGAGCGGAGATCCCGAGACGTGCCGTGACTCAGCTCAGAGGCCCAGGAGTTCGGCGAAGGTGCCGCCGAGGACGCGGTCGCGCAGCTCGCCGGGCGGGGTGACGCGCTCGACGAAGGCGCGGGTGAGGACCGGGTCCCCGTACGGGGCGTCCGAGCCGAAGACCGTCCGGTCGGGTACCTCCCTCAGCGCCAGGCGGAGCGCGAACACCACGTTCGTGGTGGACAGTTCGAGGTAGAGGTTCGCGGTCTCGCGGGCCAGCTCGACGGCCGTCAGCCAGTTGAGGCCGCCGAGCTGGCTGATCACGAGCGGGACGCTCGGGTGGCGGCGGGCGAGGTCGGCCAGTGTCGCCATGTCGCCGGCGGTGGTCGGCGCGAACCCGTGCACCACCACGGGCAGTCCGCCGTGGTCGGCCGAGGCGCGCAGGACCGGCTCGATCAGGCCCGCACCGTCCGGCGGGGGCGTCAGCTCGCCGATGCCCCGGAAGCCCCGGGCGACCACGTCCCGCTCCACCTCCGCGGCGATCTGCTCGGCCGGCACGTCCAGCCGCACCTTGCCGAACCCGATGAACCGGTCCGGGTGTGCCGCGCAGGCCGCCGCCAGCTCCCGCACCGCCGCCTGGTGCGCCTCGGCGTCGGTGGACCGCCCGCTGACCGTCGCGTGCAGCACGCCCATCTCCCGCTTGAACGAGGCCAGATCGACGGCCCGCTCCGGGTGCGGCCGGGTGCCGAAGAGCACCGCACGGTCGACCCCGGCCTCGTCGAGCAGTGCGAGGTGGCTGTCCAGCGGGTCGTGGACGTGGCTGTGCGCGTCGATGATCAACGGTTTCTCCTGGTCAAGTGCCGTCCCTGGGGGCGGCCTCCGGTCGCGGTGCCCTAGTCTGCAACCCTGACACCGTGACAAGGTCAAGCCGAACGGGGAGAGGGCGACCATGCGGATCGGGCAACTGTCCCAGCGCACCGGCACCAGTCAACGCCTGATTCGGTACTACGAATCAGCCGGTCTGCTCAGCTCGACCCGGCTGCCCAATGGCTACCGCGACTACGAGCCCTCCGCCGAACAGACCGTCCGCCGGATCCGTGCCCTGCTCGCCGCGGGCCTGCCCACCCGGCTGATCGGCCAGGTCCTACCCTGCGGCCAGCCGGACGGCCCGCTGCTCGCCTGTCCGGGCGTGCTCTCCAAGCTGCGCACCCAGCTCGCCGAACTCGACCGTCGCGCCGAGGAGTTGGACCAGGCCCGGGAGACCCTGCGACGGGCCATCTCGGCCACCGAGGAAGCGGGGCTGCCCGCGCCCCGGCCCGCCGAACGGTATGCCGATCGGCCATCCTCGGCCGCGAGGTAGCGTTGAGTAGAGATGGCATGTACGCTGCGTGTCGCTGGTTGAGAAATCAGCGGGCCTGGCCGCTACTCCGTGGGGGGAGTCACGCCCAGGCCCGGTAGCCGGCAGGGGCCCGGTCGCACTCGTGGGGGAGTCACGGTCGGGCCCGTCGCCGGTTGCCAGTTGTATGCCCACCCGGTTGCCCTTCCAGACATGACGACCGTCCAGCGGAAAGGCGATTCCAGGCGCGTCCGTCCAGAAGGCCAGGCGGGGAGGCACGGCTTCGCGCCCGGGTCGACGGCGGACTCGCCCGACGGTCCAGCCGGGGGCGGCCGGCACCTCGTTCAGAACCGCAGGTCCATCCGCTGCTCGACCGTGTCGAGCCCGAACTTGTGGGTGGGGCGGGAGACGGTGAGCTCGAAACCGGCGTTCGCGTACAGGTGGTGGGCGGCGTCGAGGCCGGTGACCGTCCACAGCAGCACGCCTTCGTACGAGCGGGCGCGGGCCTCGCCCAGGACGGTCTCCAGCAGCCGCCGGCCCAGCCCCCGGCCCCGGGCGACCGGGTCGAGGAGCACCCACCGCAGCTGGCCCCAGCCCGGGCGCTCCTCGGCGCGGACGAGCCCGGCAGCACCGACCACCCGGCCGTCGAGCTCGGCGACCCACAGCCGGCCGGGCGCCGCGCTGCCCTCGGCGGTGCGGGCCAGGACCAACTCGGCCATGCCCGCGGCGACGTAGGCCTCCATGGTCGCGTCCATGCCGTACTCGCGCGCGTAGAGGATGCCGTGCAGGGCGGCGACGGCACCGAGGTCGCCGGGCCGGTCGGCCTCGCGGACGCTCACGACTCCGGGTGCGGTGGTGGCCATGGCGGCATCCCCTTCCACTGAAACTGGACTTCGGCACCGCCTCTCTGGAGGAGTGGCTGCCCCGGCTGGGCCGCGTCCTGGAGGGCACCGGGGCGAACGCCACGGTCGTCCTCGCCGTCCTGCGCGGCCTGCTGCTGGACATCCTCGCGGCTGAGGACGACACCCACGCCGAGCGCGTCCACACGGCCTGGCGCGCCTTCCTCGACGCCACCCTCGGCTGAGCCTGAGCCTGAGCCTGAGCCTGAGCCTGAGCCTGAGCCTGAGCCTGAGGCCGGGGCCCGCGACCCGCCGGCACGACTCATCGGTACCCGACCAGGCTGCCTCCAGCGGAAGGCCGGCTCCGGGCGAGCGCCACCCAGGCGCCGACTGCGAGCGACCCGCCGGCCACGGCGCAGATCGCCCCGGCGTGCTGGGAGGCCCAGAGCTGGAGGCTGCGGGAGCGGGACTGCCCGTCGAACTCGCCGTGCGCTCCGTGGTCGGTTCCGTCGGCCCCGTCGACGGGGTGCCACAGGTTGTTCGGCCGTCCCGGGCCGACGCTGTCGCCGGTCTGCTGGGAGTCGTAGCCGGTGCGGGCGAGATAGCGGTCCAGGAGCGGTGCGGCCGCCTTCTGGGCGAGGATGGTGGCGGCCGTGCTCCCGCCCACCCAGTACTGCTTGTGCCGGGGATGGTCCGCGGCGAAGGCCACGGCCCGGGCGCACAACTCGGGCTGGTAGATGGGCGGCACCGGCTGCGGGTGGCGCGGCAGCCGGGAGAGCACCCAGGAGAACTGCGGGGTGTTGGCGGCCGGCATCTGGACGACGGTGACGCGGACCTTGCTCCCCGCGTGCAGCAGCTCGCAGCGCACCGACTCGGTGAACCCGTTGACGGCGTGCTTCGCACCGCAGTACGCGGACTGCAGCGGAATGGCGCGGGCGCCCAGCGCGGAGCCGACCTGCACGATCGTGCCCCGGTCGCGCGGCTTCATCCGCTCCAGGGCGGCCATCGTGCCGTACACGAAGCCCAGGTACGTCACCTCGGTGACCCGCCGGAACTCCTCCGGCCGGATCTCGTCGAACGGCGCGAACACGGAGGTGAAGGCGACGTTGATCCACACGTCGATCGCGCCGAACCGCTCCTCCGCCCGGTCCGCCGCGTCGGACACCGCCTGGTGGTCGGCGACGTCCGTCGGCAGGGCCAGGGCGGTGCCGCCGGCCCGTTCGACCTCCTCGGCGGCCGCCTCCAGCCCTGCGCTGCCCCGGGCGAGCATCACCACGTTCGCGCCCCGGCGGCCGAACAGCCGGGCCGTGGCGCGGCCGATGCCGGCGCTCGCCCCGGTGATCACCACGGTCTGGGTCATGTCACTCCTCGCTCCGTCGTCCTCGTTCCCCGTCGCCCCCGCTCCGGTGGCCGCGGTACCGCCCCACCGCCGGACGCCCTGACGGGTTTCCACGACCGCGCGGCCGAAACCGCCCCACCCCCGGCTCCGTTTGGCCGTGAACGTCCCGGGCAGGCGCCAACGGGATCGAGGGGCCACGAGGAGAGGGACGGCACGAGGCCCCGGCGAGCCGGGCCCCGACCGTCCTGGAGTTCGAGGTGGACCCGGACATCGCCCGATCCCGCGTCACACCGTGAAGTCCCAGGCCGAGAAGACCGCCGCCCCCAGAAGGTCCTGGAGCTCACCACCCACCTCCCCGGCCGTCACCACTGACGGCCGCCGACCCAGGAGTCCCGCGATGACCGATCCCGTCCGGGTGGACCACCTCGCCGTGCACGCCTTCACCGTCCCCACCGACGGACCGGACGGCACCGAACAGGACGGCACCCTGGAGTGGGACTCGACCACCATGGTCCTGGTCGAGGCCCGTGGCGGAGGATGCACCGGCATCGGCTACACCTACGGCGACGTCTCCACCGCGGTCTTCGCCGAATCCCAGCTGGCGCCCGTCGTCGTCGGCGCCGACGCGCTCGCCCCGCCCGCCGTCTGGCGGCGGATGCGGCGCGCCACCCGCAACGCCGGGCAACCGGGCGCCGGCGCCCTGGCCGTCTCCGCCGTCGACCTCGCACTGTGGGACCTCAAGGCCCGAGTGCTGGACCTCCCGGTCGTGGACCTGCTGCCGTCCTTCCACGACAGGGTGCCCGTCTACGGCAGCGGCGGCTTCACCAACTACCCCCTGGACCGGCTCGCGGACCAGCTGTCCGGCTGGGCCGCCCAGGGCATCCCCCGCGTCAAACTCAAGACCTCCCGCCACCCCGACCAGGACCCCGAACGACTGCGCACCGCCCGCCGGGCCGTCGGCGACGACACCGAGCTGTTCACCGACGCCAACGGCGCCCTCAACCGCACCGAGGCCGTGCACTGGGCACGGCGCTTCGCCGAGGAGTGGGACGTCCGCTGGTTCGAGGAGCCCGTCAGCTCCCTCGACCCCCGCGGCCTGCGGACGGTACGCGAGCACACGGCCGGCCGCCCTGAGATCACCGCCGGCGAATACGGCTACCTCCTCACCGACTTCGCCACCCTTCTGGAAGCCGACGCCGTCGACTGCCTCCAGGCCGACATCACCCGCTGCGGCGGCATCACCGGCCTCCTCCAGGTCGCCGGACTCGCCGCCGCCCACGACACCGACCTGTCCGGGCACTGCGCGCCCGCGCTCTCCGCCCACGGCTTCTGCGCCGTCGACCGGCTGCGCCACCTCGAGTACTTCCACGACCACGTCCGGCTGGAGGGCATGCTGCTCGACGGCACCCTGCGACCGGAAGGCGGCGCGCTGCGCCCCGACCGGGACCGTCCGGGCTTCGGCCTGGACGTCAGGTGGGCGGACGCCGAGCGCTACCGCGTGCACGGTCCCTGACCCGCGGAGCCGGTGACCACCGCGGACCGGCGGACCGGCGGACCGGTGGGCCCTCCGTGCGGGCCGCTCCTCCCGCCGCCCCGGGCCGGAACGGCTGCCCGGCCGCGCCGGACCGGCACCCACCGCCGCGACGACCTGACGACAGGTCGTCGCGGCGGGGCCGAAGGGGGCCATGCGGGTGGAATCGGCGTCGCTCCGCCCCCGCAGCGGCCGGGGCGGGCCCGGATGAGTTCCTACCGTGGGCGGGGTTCGACCGTCGGCCGTCCGAGTCCCGGGAGCGCAGGTGCACGAGCTGTCGATCGCGCTGTCCGTGGTGGAGGCGGTGGAGGAGTTCGCGGCCGGATACCCGGGCGAACGGGTCGAAGAGGTACGGCTGCGGGTCGGTGCGCTGGCCGGGGTGGAGGCCGAGGCGCTGGACTTCTCGTTCGCGGTGGTCTGCGAGGGGACGGCGCTCGCGGGCGCCCGGTTGGCGATCGAGCAGGTGCCGGCGGTGGTGCGGTGCCGGCCGTGCGAGCGGGAGTTCCCCGTCCGGCCGCCGCTCGACCTGCGGTGCCCGGCGTGCGGCGGCGGCTCCGTGGAGTGCGCGTCCGGACGGGAACTGGAGATCGCCGCCGTCGTCCTGGGGACGGCGGAGGGCGCCGACGAACAGGAGGTGGCCGACGATGTGCCGAGTCCATGAGGTGCAGCACGCGGTCCTCGCGAAGAACGACGCCCTGGCGGCGGCGCTGCGCGAGGACCTCCGGGACCAGGACGTCGTCCTGGTCAACCTGCTGTCCAGTCCGGGCAGCGGCAAGACCGCCCTGCTGGAACGGCTCCTGGCGCGGGCCGTCGAGGACGGCGTACCGGTCGCCGCGATCACGGCCGACCTCGCCACCGAGAACGACGCCCGCCGCCTCGCCCGCTCCGGCGCCCCGGTCAAGCAGGTGCTCACCGGCGGCCTGTGCCACCTGGAGGCCGCCCAGCTGCGCGGTCACCTGGACGGCTGGCTGCCGGGCGGCACCCGGCTGCTGTTCGTGGAGAACATCGGCAACCTGGTCTGCCCGTCCTCGTACGACCTCGGGGAGGAGCTGCGGATCGTCCTGATGTCGGTGACCGAGGGCGAGGACAAGCCCGTCAAGTACCCGAACGCCTTCGGCTCGGCGAACCTGGTCGTGCTCACCAAGACCGACCTGGCGCAGGCCGCCGGCTTCGACGAGCCGGCCTTCCGCGGGCACGTCGACCGGGTGAATCCGGGCGTGCCGCTGCTGGAGACCTCGGTGCGCACCGGGCACGGGATCGGTCGGCTGTGGGAGACGGTCAACGGGGGAGCGGCCGTCCACCGGCCGGTTCTGGCCCGCGCCGCGGCGGACGGGGACCACCACCATGCCGCCGCACACCACTGACACCACCGGCCGCCCGGGCACCACGGACGCGGCGGCCCCGCCCGAGGGCCCGGTCCGCCGCGTGCTCACCGTCACCGGCGTGGTCCAGGGCGTCGGCTTCCGGCCGTTCGTGCACGCGCTGGCGAGCCGGCTGGGCCTGGCCGGAGAGGTGGCCAACACGTCGGCCGGAGTGGTGATCGACGTCGAGGGGCCGGACGGCACGGTGGAGGAGTTCTGCCGCCTGCTGCGGTCCGAGGCCCCGCCGCTCGCCGAGATCGCCGCCATCCGGTGGGCGACCGCCCCGCCGGCCGGTGCCCGCGCCTTCACCATCCGCCCGTCCCAGCCGGGTGCCGGCCGCACCATGGTCCCGCCGGACGCCGCGACCTGCGCCGCCTGCCTGGCCGAGCTCGCCGACCCCACCGACCGCCGCCACCGGCACCCGTTCATCAGCTGCACCCACTGCGGCCCGCGGTTCACCATCACCACGGCCCTGCCGTACGACCGGCCCGCCACCACGATGGCGGGCTTCCCGCTGTGCCGCGACTGCGAGCGCGAGTACCGCGACCCGGCGGACCGCCGGTTCCACGCCCAGCCGGTGGCCTGCTGGGCCTGCGGACCGGTGCTGCGACTGACGGGTGACGGTACCTCGACCGAGGGCGGGCCCGCCCTGGCCACGGCCCGGCGGATGCTCGCCGCCGGGGCGGTCGTCGCCGTCAAGGGCATCGGCGGCTACCACCTGGTGTGCGCGGCGGCGCACCGGGAAGCCGTCCGGGAACTGCGCCGCCGCAAGGCCCGGGGCGGCAAGCCGTTCGCCGTGATGGCGCCGGACGTGGCGGCGGCCGCCCGGCTGGGCCGGGTCGGCCCGGGCGAGGAGGCGCTGTTGACCGGCCGGGCCCGGCCGATCGTGCTGCTGCGCCGCACGGACCCGGCCGGCGCGCTGGCTCCCGAGGTCTGCCCGGGCAGCCCGGACGTGGGCGTGCTGCTGCCGTACACGCCGGTGCACCGGCTGCTGTTCGGCCTGCCCGGCGACCCGCCCGGCCCGGGCGTGCTGGTGGTGACCAGTGCGAACCGCTCGGGCGAGCCGCTGGTCACCGACGACGGCGAGGCGTTCGAGCGGCTGGCCGGCCTGGCCGACGCCTGGCTGTGGCACGACCGGCCGATCGTCGTCCCGTGCGACGACTCGGTGGTCCGCGCCCGCCCGGACGGCGAACCGATGATCCTACGTCGCTCCCGGGGCTTCGCCCCCGCGAGGATCGAGCTGCCGCTCGGCCTGCGCCCGGTTCTGGCGGTCGGCGGCGACCTCAAGAACGCCCTCTGCCTGGCCGAGGGCCGCTCCGCCTGGCTGTCCGGCCACATCGGCGACCTCGGCGAGCTCTCCGCCCAGCGCTCCTTCGAACGCGCGGAACGCCACCTGCGCACGCTGACCGGCGTCGAACCCCGGCTCCTGGCCGCCGATCGTCACCCCGGCTACGCCTCCGCCTGCTGGGCGCAGCGCAACGCGGGCGAGCGGCCCGTCGCCCGGGTGCAGCACCACCACGCGCACGTCGCCGCCGCGATGGCCGAGCACGGCCTGGACGGCGGCGCGCCGGTGATCGGCGTCGCCTTCGACGGGACCGGGTACGGCGAGGACGGCGCGGTGTGGGGCGGTGAGGTGCTGCTCGCCGACTACGCCGGCTTCCGGCGCTTCGCCCATCTGGCGTACGTCCCGCTGCCCGGCGGCGACACCGCGGTCCGCGAGCCCTGGCGGATGGCGCTCGCCCACCTGCGGGCGGCCGGCCTGCCCTGGGCCGAGTACCTGCCGTGCACCGCCGCCCGTCCGCCCGAGCTGCGCCGACTGTTGACCCGTCAGCTGGAACGTGGCCTCAACTGCCCGCCGACCTCCAGCATGGGCCGCCTGTTCGACGCGGTCTCCTCGCTGGCCGGCGTCTGCCACGACGCCGGATTCGAGGCGCAGGCCGCGATCGAGCTGGAGGCCGCGGCCGTAGGCGCCGCGGACGCCGGCGGGTACTCCTTCGCGCTGCGGCCGGGGCCGGACGGCCTGCTGCTCGACCCCGCGCCCGTGCTGCGCGCCTGCGCCGAGGACGTCCGGACCGGCACGGGCGCCCCGGTGGTCGCCGCCCGGTTCCACCGAGCCGTCGCGGAAGCGGTCCTGACGGTCTGCCGGGAGGCGCGCAGGCGCACCCGGGCCGACACCGTGGCGCTCACCGGCGGCGTGTTCACCAATGCCCTGCTCGACCACTGGACCGCCGAACTGCTGGCCGCGGACGGCTTCACCGTGCTGCGCCACCGGGTCGTCCCGCCCGGCGACGGAGGGCTGGCCCTCGGGCAGGCCCTGGTGGCGGCCCGTACCGCCTGAAGAACCCCGAGGAAAGAGGAGTGCGCCGATGTGTCTGGCAGTCCCCGGCCGGGTGGCCGACGTCTACGAACGCGACGGCACCCGGATGGCCCGGGTGGACTTCGGCGGAGTGCTGAAGGAGGTCTGCCTGGAGTACCTGCCGGAGATCGCCGTCGGGGACTACGCCATCGTCCACGTCGGCTTCGCCCTCCAGCGGCTGGACGAGGAGTCGGCGCTGTCGACCCTGCGGCTGTTCGAGGAGATCGGCGCGCTGGAGGAGGAGTTCGGCGACGCCTGGGCCCGGGCCCGGGCGGAGGTTCAGCCCGAGGAGGATTCGTGAAGTACATCGAGGAGTTCAACGATCCGGAGCTGGCACGCCGGCTGCTGGAGGACATCCGGGCCACGGTGACCCGCCCGTGGGCGCTGATGGAGGTCTGCGGCGGCCAGACGCACTCCATCATCCGGCACGGCATCGACCAGCTCCTGCCGGAAGGCGTCGAGTTGATCCACGGCCCGGGCTGCCCGGTGTGCGTCACGCCGCTGGAGGCGATCGACCGGGCGCTGGCCATCGCCGCACGGCCGGAGGTCACCTTCTGCTCCTTCGGCGACATGCTCCGGGTGCCCGGCACCGACCGGGACCTGTACCGGGTCAAGGGCGCCGGCGGAGACGTCCGGGTGGTGTACTCGCCGCTCGACGCGCTGCGGATCGCCCAGGAGAACCCGCAGCGCGAGGTGGTGTTCTTCGGCATCGGCTTCGAGACCACCGCGCCCGCCAACGCCATGGCCGTCCACCAGGCCCGCCGCCTCGGCGTGCGCAACTTCAGCCTGCTGGTCTCGCACGTACGGGTGCCACCGGCGATCGAGGCCATCATGAGCTCCGCGGACTGCCGGGTGCAGGGTTTCCTCGCCGCCGGCCACGTGTGCAGCGTGATGGGCACCACCGAGTACCCGGAACTCGCCGAGCGCCACCGGGTGCCGATCGTGGTCACCGGCTTCGAGCCGCTGGACCTGCTGGAGGGCATCCGCCGGGCCGTCCGCCAACTGGAGCGCGGCGAACACCGGGTGGAGAACGCCTACCCGCGCGCCGTCCAGGACACCGGCAACCCGGCCGCGCTCCGCATGCTCCAGGAGGTCTTCACGGTCACCGACCGCGCCTGGCGCGGCATCGGCACCATCCCGGACAGCGGTTGGCGGCTCTCCGAGGCGTACCGCGACTTCGACGCCGAACACCGCTTCGACCTCACCGGGGTCACCACCCGCGAGTCCGCCCGGTGCCGCAGCGGCGAGGTGCTCCAAGGCCTGATCAAGCCGCACGAGTGCGAGGCGTTCGGGACCGCCTGCACGCCGCGCACCCCGCTCGGCGCCACCATGGTCTCCAGCGAGGGCGCCTGCGCCGCGTACTACCTCTACCGGCGGCTCGACCCGGCCGTCCGGCGCGCCGAGGAGGCCGAGCCCGTTGGCTGACACGCTGCAGACCGCACCCGACTTCTCCGGCTGGTCCTGCCCGCTCCCGCTGCGGGACCACCCCGTGGTGGTGATGGGCCACGGCGGCGGCGGCGCTCTCTCCGCCGAGCTGGTCCGTCACCTGTTCCTGCCCGCGTACGGCGGCGAACAGCTCGCAGGGCTCGGCGACTCGGCACAACTGACGCTCGGCGGTGCCCGGCTGGCGTTCTCCACGGACTCGTACGTGGTGCGGCCGCTGTTCTTCCCCGGCGGCAGCATCGGCGACCTGGCGGTCAACGGGACGGTCAACGACCTGGCGATGAGCGGCGCGGTGCCGGCGTACCTGTCCTGCGCGTTCGTGCTGGAGGAGGGCACCGAGCTGGCCACCGTCGGAGCCGTCGCGCAG
Organism: Kitasatospora sp. NPDC017646; assembly: GCF_044329365.1. NCBI lineage: Bacteria > Bacillati > Actinomycetota > Actinomycetes > Kitasatosporales > Streptomycetaceae > Kitasatospora > Kitasatospora sp. NPDC017646. The sequence continues at coordinate 18,896 of NZ_JBIRJC010000016.1, forward strand.
GCGGTCGGCGCGGCCGCCCGGGCGGCCGGCGTCACCGTCGCGACCGGCGACACCAAGGTGGTCGACGCCGGGCACGGCGACGGGGTCTACCTCACCACGGCGGGCATCGGCCTGATCCCGGACGGCGTGGACATCCGCCCGCAGCGGGCCCGCCCCGGCGACGTGATCGTGGTCAGCGGGCCGATCGGGCAGCACGGCATCGCCATCATGAGCGTGCGCGAGGGACTGGAGTTCGGTGCCGAGGTGACCAGCGACACCGCGGCCCTGGGCTCGCTGGTCCAGGCCATGCTGGCCGTCACCCCCCACCTGCACGTGCTGCGCGATCCCACCCGCGGTGGCCTGGCGGCCTCGCTCAACGAGATCGCCGCCGCCTCCGGCACCGGCGTGGTCCTGGACGACCGGGCGGTGCCGGTCCCGGAGGCGGTCGCCAACGCCTGCGCCTTCCTCGGTCTCGACCCGCTGTACGTCGCCAACGAGGGCCGACTGGTCGCCTTCGTGCCGCGCGAGCACGCCGACGCGGTGCTGGCGGCGATGCGCGCCCATCCGGACGGGCGCGGCGCGGTGATCGTCGGCGAGTGCGTCGCCGACCACCCCGGCGTGGTGGTCGCCCGTACAGGCCTCGGTGGCACCCGGATCGTGGACCTGCCGCTCGGCGAGCAGCTGCCCCGGATCTGCTGAGCACCACTCCGATGGCGAACCGGACGCGCAGGGTCGGACGCGAGGTGTGACCGTGGGAGGAAGGACCGACCGGAGGCCGGTCCCTCTTCCCACGCCCGGGGACCACGGCCGCTGCGGCCGATCGGAGGCGAGATGACCAGTACACCGGCGCCAGGCCGGGCCGCTCCGGCGCGGCCCGCCGACCCCAACGGCTTCGAACGGTTGCGGCCGGTGGCCGATGCCGTGCTGTACGAGGGCTACCTGCTCTACCCCTACCGCCGCTCCTCGGCCAAGAACCGGGTGCGCTGGCAGTTCGGCGTGCTCGCGCCGCGCCCGTGGGTCGAGGCGGACGGGCCGGTGGCGGAGACCGTCGCCGGGTCCGCCGAGTCCTGGTACCAGCAGACCGAGTGCCTGGCCGAGGCGGCGCCAGACGCGGTGCTGCACGTCCGGGTCCGCTACCTCCAGGTGCAGCAGAAGAGCGTGCAGCGCTGTACCGCCGACGGCCGGTACGAACCGGTGGAGTCGCTCCACGCGCCCGACGCGGTCCACCTCAGCTTCGAGGAGGCCGTGCCCCGGGAGAGCGACCTGGTGCTGCCGCTGGCCGAACTGCTGGCCGGTGACCGCACGTTCCAGGTCGGCGCACCCGGCGGCGAGCAGACCGAGGAACTGCCGGACGCGAACGGCCGGGCGGTGCGCCGGTGCCACCCGGTCGAGGCGCGGACCACCGTGCACGCCGAACCGCTGGACGGGCGGCTGTACCGGCTGCGGGTTCGCACCGAGAACACCGGCCGCCAGGTCGGGCCCGGCGCCACCCGCGAGGAGGCGCTGCGGCACACCCTGGTCGCCACCCACACCTTCCTCGGCGGCAGCGGCCTGTCCTTCCTCTCGCTGACCGACCCGCCCGAGCGGGCAGCCGAGCACGCCCGGGCCTGTCGGAACCTGCACACCTACCCGGTGCCGGCCGACGCCGACCGGGCGGTGCTCTCCTCGCCGATCATCCTGCCCGACCAGCCGCGGATCGCCCCGGAGAGCCCCGGCGACCTGCACGACGCCGGTGAGATCGACGAGATCCTCTCGCTGCGCACCATGCTGCTCACCGACGAGGAGAAGCGCGAGGCCCGCGCCACCGACCGGCGGGCCGCCGAGATCCTCGACCGGGTGGACACCATGCCGCCGGAGGTATTCACCCGCCTGCACGGCGCGATCCGCTCGCTGCGGCCCGCCGGGCGCCCGGAGCCCGCCACGCGGGCGCCCTGGTGGGAAGAGGGCGGGGACGACGGCCTCTCGCCGGCCACCGACCGGGTGCTGGTCGACGGCGTCGCGGTCGCCCGCGGCAGCCGGGTCGAGCTGCGGCCGCACGGCCGGGGCAGCGACGCGCAGGACATGTTCCTGGCCGGGCGCACGGCCGAGGTGGCGGCGGTCTTCCACGACGTGGACGGCAGCGTCCACCTCGCCGTCACGGTCGACGATGATCCCGGCGCCGAGTTGCACGGTTGGTACGGGCGGTACCGCTACTTCCGGCCGGACGAGGTGCGACCGTTCGGCACCGCCCCCGACGAGAAGAGGTCCGATGGACGCCATCGAACTCCTGGAGCATGACCACCGCATGGTGGAGCAGCTGTTCCGCGACTACCCGGCCGCCGCCTCCGACACCCAGCGGCGAGGTGTGGTCGAGGTCCTGATCCGTGAACTGTCCGAGCACGCGGCCCTGGAGGAGCTGATGGTCTATCCGCTCGCCAGGAAGGTGCTGCCGGACGGCGACCGGCTGATCGACCGGCACCTGGCCGAGCACGGCGGCGTCAAGCGGAGCCTGCTGGCGTTGGACCGGCTCGGCCGGGACGACCACGACGATACGGACCGACTGCGTGACCGGCTGCAAGGGAGGCCGAAGACATGACGATCGAGAGTGGTACCACCAGCACCAGCCAGACACCGAGCCGTGCGGACCAGCGGCAGGGCTTCACGGAGATCGACATCCTGTGGATCTCCGAGGGCCTGAGCTGCGACGGCGACACCGTGTCGCTGACCGCCGCCGACCAGCCCGCCATCGAGGACGTCGTGCTCGGGCTGATCCCCGGCCTGCCCAAGGTCAACCTGTACAACAAAGTGCTCTCGCCCACGCTGGGCGGCGAGGAGTTCCTCGCCCCCTACCGGGCCGCCGCCCGGGGCGAGTCGCCGAACCCGTTCATCCTGGTCATCGAGGGCTCGATCCCGAACCAGGACATCATCGAGGGCGATGGCTACTGGACCTCCTTCGGCAACGACCTGGACACCGGCGAGCCGCTCACCCTCAACTGGTGGCTCGACCACCTCGCGCCCAAGGCGTGGGCGGTGGTCGCGGCCGGCACCTGCGCGACGTACGGCGGCATCCACGCGATGGCCGGCAATCCGACCGGCGCGATGGGCCTGGCGGACTACCTGGGTTGGGACTTCAAGTCCACCGGCGGGCTGCCGATCGTCAACGTGCCCGGCTGCCCGATCCAGCCGGAGAACTTCATGGAGACCCTCACCTGGGTGCTCTACCATGCGGCCGGCGCCGCCCCGCCGCCCCCGCTCGACGCCAACCTGCGCCCGCAGTGGCTGTTCGGCAGGACCGTGCACGAGGGCTGCGACCGGGCCGGCTACTACGAGCAGGGCAACTTCGCCCGCGAGTACAACTCGCCCAAGTGCCAGGTGAAGGTGGGCTGCTGGGGGCCGGTGGTCAACTGCAACGTGCCGAAGCGGGGCTGGATGGCCGGGATCGGCGGCTGCCCGAACGTCGGCGGCATCTGCATCGGCTGCACCATGCCGGGCTTCCCGGACACCTTCATGCCGTTCATGGACGAGCCGTCCGGCGGCAGCCTGTCGCCGATGCTCATCAAGCCGTACGGCGCGGTCATCCGGCGGCTGCGCGGCATCACCAACATGGCCGTGAACCGGGAGCCGCGCTGGCGGCACCGCGGTTCCGAGCTGACCAGTGGCTACGACCCGCACTGGCGTCCCTGACCGACCCCGGCCCAGAAGGAAGGCACATGACGACGACCGAGACCCCGCGCGCGACCGGGCAGCGCAAGCCGCCGCAGATCGTGGAGATGTCGTGGGACCCGATCACCCGGATCATCGGCAACCTCGGCATCTACACCAAGGTGGACTTCGCCAACAGGGAGGTGACGGAGTGCCACAGCACCTCCTCCCTGTTCCGGGGCTACTCGGTGTTCATGAAGGGCAAGGACCCCCGGGACGCCGGCTTCATCACCAGCCGCATCTGCGGCATCTGCGGCGACAACCACACCACCTGCTCCAACTACGCCCAGCAGATGGCCTACGGGGTCAAACCCCCGCCGCTCGGCGAGTCGATCGTCAACCTCGGCGAGGCCGCCGAGTACCTGTTCGACCACACGATCTTCCAGGACAACCTGGTGTTCGTGGACTTCTGCGAGGCCATGGTCAAGGAGACCAACCCGGGCCTGCTGGCCCGGGCGGAGCGCACCGAGGCGCCGAACGCGGGCATCCACGGCTACCGGACGATCGCCGACCTGATGCGGTCCTTCAACCCGTTCGAGGGCGAGGTCTACAAGCAGGCGCTGCGGGTCAGCCGGATCACCCGCGAGATGTTCTGCCTGATGGAGGGCCGCCACGTGCACCCCTCCACGCTCTACCCGGGCGGCGTGGGCACGATGCCGACGCCCACCCTGTTCACCGACTACCTGTCGCGGCTGATCAGGGTGATCGACTTCGTCAAGAAGTCGGTCGCGATGAACGACGACGTCTTCGACTTCTTCTACGAGGCCCTGCCGGGCTACGAGGAGGTCGGGCGCCGGCGCATCCTGCTCGGCTGCTGGGGTGCCTGGCAGGACTACGAGGTCTGCGACTACAAGTACGCGACGATGAACGAGTGGGGGAAGGCGATGTTCGTCACCCCCGGCATCGTGGTGGACGGCAAGCTGGTCACCAACAACCTGGTCGACATCAACCTGGGCCTGCGGATCCTGCTCGGCAGCTCGTACTACGAGGACTGGGTCAACGAGGACCCGTTCGTCACCCGCGACCCCCTCGGCAACCCGGTCGACATGCGCCACCCCTGGAACCAGACCACCGTGCCGGTGCCCCAGAAGCGCGACCTGAACGGCGGCAAGTACAGCTGGGTGATGAGCCCGCGCTGGTACCACCAGCAGACCGGCGAGCACCTGGCCCTGGACACCGGCGGCGGCCCGCTGGCCCGGCTCTGGTCGACGGCGCTCAGCGGGCTGGTGGACACCCCGTACGTCAAGGCGACCGGGCAGGGCGTGCGGATCTCGCTGCCGAAGGGCGAGGAACTGCCCGAGATGACCTTCGAGTGGAAGATCCCGAAGTGGAGCAACACCATCGAGCGCGACCGGGCCAGGCCGTACTTCGTGGCGTACTCGGCGGCGATGGCGCTGCACTTCGTGGAGCGGGCGATGGGCATGGTCCGGGCGGGTGACACCAGGGTCTTCACGGACTTCGAGGTGCCGGACGAGGCGATCGGTTGCGGCTTCCACGAGGCCGTGCGCGGCGTGCTCTCGCACCACCTGGTGATCCGCGACAAGAAGATCGCCAACTACCACCCGTACCCGCCCACCCCGTGGAACGCCAGCCCGCGCGACAGCTACGGCACCCCCGGCCCGTACGAGGACGCCGTGCAGGGACAGCCGATCTTCGAGGAGAACGGGCCGGACGACTTCAAGGGCATCGACATCATGCGCACCGTGCGCAGCTTCGACCCCTGCCTGCCGTGCGGGGTGCACATGTACCTCGGCAAGGGCAAGGAGCTCACCCGGATGCACACCCCCACCTACGGGGCGTCCCATGGCTGACGGACGGCTGGACGCACAGGCGGTGGAACAGCGACTGGCCCGGCTGGACGAGCTGCTGGAGCGGGTCGAGGCGGTGCCGGGGCCGAGCGGCGAGGCGGCGCTCGCGGCGATCCGGACCCTCACCGAGGTCTACGGCGAGGCGCTGGCCCGGGTGCTGGACCTGGTGCCGCCGGACCCGCTGCTCGACGACGAGCTGCTCGGCCACCTGCTGGTGCTGCACGACCTGCACCCGGAGCCGCCGGAGCGCCGGGCCGCACGGGCCGTGCACGCGCTGCGCGAGCGGGGCGTGCAGGCGGAGCTGGCCGGGGTCGACGGCGGGGTGGCCGAGGTGAGGCTGACCGTCAAGGGCTGCGGGTCCTCGGCCGGAGCGGTGGAGGCGGCGGTCCGGGAGGCGGTGCTGGCGGCCGCGCCCGAGCTGAGCGAGGTGCGGCGGGCCCCGGAGCGGGCGTTCGTCCCGGTGGACAGCCTGCTCCCGCGGGCGTCGGCATGACCGCCGGTGCGCTGCACCGCCTGATCCGCGAGGCCCGCGCCGAACCGGCCGGGCCCGCGGAACCTCCCGAGCGGTGCGAGCTGTGCGGCGAGCAGGTGCCGGAGGAGCACCGGCACCTGCTGGACACCGAGGCGCAGACGGTGCTGTGCGTCTGCCGGCCGTGCGCGCTGCTGTTCGGCCGGGAGGCGCAAGCCGAGCAGGGGCGCTACCGGCTGGTGCCGGGGCGGCGGACGCGGCTGGAGCCGGTGTCGACCGACCGCCTGGGCGTCCCGGTGGGCCTGGCGTTCTTCGTGCCGCAGCCGGACGGCACCGTCCTGGCCCACTACCCGAGCCCGGCGGGCGCGGCCCGCTGGGAGGTGGATCCGGAGACCTGGCGGACCGTGTGCGAGCTGCGGCCCGAGTTGCGCACGATGCGCGCAGGGGTGGAAGCCTTGTTGGTGAACACCGTTCGCGGGCAGTCGCAGCACTGGATCGTCCCGCTCGCCGACTGCCTGCGGATGGTCGCAGTGGTGCGGCGGGAGTGGCGCGGCCTGTCCGGCGGCAGCCGGATCTGGCCGGCGATCGAACAGTTCTTCGCCGAACTGACCGAACAGCGGTGAGGAGGAAGCCATGGGCAACATCCGCGTGGGCAAGCCGCAGGCGCGCCCTGACACGGCGTCGACCGTCTTCGGCAGCCACCGGGGCAACGAGGGGCCCTCCAAGCGGCAGCCGGGCCACCACAAGGACGGCAGCGCGGACGCCCGGCGGTCCACGGGCATCCACTGGAAGAAGCACAACGCGATCCTGGCGATCATGCCGAACATCCCGCCCGGCTGAGCCGGGCCCGGCAGACGCGAAGCGATGGAGGAACCGATGGCCAGACGGGTGTTGGTAGCAGAGGCCCTGATCGTCGGGGCTATCACCCTGGCGGTGCTCGTCCGGGAGATCCCCGGCATGCGGCGGGAGCTGCGGATGTGGCGGATGGTGGGCCTGCGGCGCCACCCATGACAGCCCGCGGCGCCCGGCGGTCGTGGACGACCGCCGGGCGCCCTCTTCAGGCCGTGCCGGCGGTCAGCTCCGCGTCCGGTTCGCGCAGCAGCCGCGCGACCACGTGCCGCACCAGGTCGGCGGCGGCGGGGACGGCCTGCCGGACGGCCTCGCTCAGGCCGACCACGAGGTCCGGATCGTCCTGGGGCGGGCACAGCTCCGGTTCGCAGGCGAGGACGACCACCCTGGGCAGCCGTTCGGCGCCGTCCACGGCCAGGTCTCGGGCCAGCGCCAGCACCGTCACCGGGTCCATGCCGTGCGCCTCCGGGACGGCCGGCCGGCTCGCCTCGTCCGGTTCGATCAGGTACAGCGTGCCGGGGGCGCCGCCGCGCGGCGCCGCGTCCACCAGGACGACCGCGCCGTAGCCGTCCAGCAGGCGGTAGGCCAGTTCCATGCCGCGGATGCCCGCGTCCCACAGCTCCACCCCGGGCGGCAGCGGGTCCTCGCGCAGGGCGGCGACCACCTCCGGTCCGAAGGCGTCGTCGGCCAGGAAGACGTTCCCGATGCCGGCCACCAGCACCCGGCTCACGTCGTACCTCCGGCGGGCGCGGGCTGCTTGCGCACGAACGCCGAGCGCAGAGCGTGGTACCGGGCCCGGGGGTCGAAGAAGACGTGGCGCATCCGGGCCAGCTCCTCCGCCCGGTAGGCGGCGAGCGGCCGGGCGGCCTCGTCCCGGGCGCGGCGGAGCTTCTTGTCGGTGATCCGCTGGTGGGTGGAGGGCTCGGCGGCGAGTTCGGCGGCCAGCTCGGCGGTCCGGGCCGGGAAGTCGCCGGGCGGGACGGGCAGCACCCGGTCCACCAGGCCCAGCCGCCGGGCGGCGGCGGTGCTCACCGGCTCGGCGTCGCGCAGCAGCGCGTCGGCGGTCTCCGGGCCGACCCGGCGGGGCAGCGTGTACGTCCAGTACTCCGAGCCGGGCAGGCCCATCAGCCGGTAGTGCGGGTTGAGCACGGCGCCGTCACGGCACCAGACCTCGTCCGCCGCGAGCGCCAGCATCACTCCGCCGGCCGCCGCGTTGCCGCCGAGTGCCGCGACCACCAGCCGGTCGGTGGTGGTGAGGACGGCCTCGACCAGGTCGTCGATCGCCTGGATGTTGGCCCAGGACTCGGCGGCCGGATCGGCGGCGGCCTCGATCACGCCCAGGTGGATGCCGTTGGAGAAGAAGTCCCGGTTGCCGCCGAACACCAGCACCCGGGTCGGCCGGGTGCAGGCGAAGCGGTACGCGGCGAGCAGGCGGCGGCAGCGGTCGGTGCTCATCGCCCCGCCGGGGAAGGAGAAGCGCAGCAGGCCGGCTTCACCGTGCTCCTCGTACCGGATGTCGCTGAACGTACGGCGGTGGCCCGGCGGTCGCAGCGGTGCGGGCAGGTCGGGGACGCTCGGTAGGCGGTTGCCGAGGGCGAGCGCGGCGGGGAGCTTGACGGTCGGCGGGCCGTCCGGGCTGCGGCGCGGGCGCAGCTCGGGGATCCACACCGCGCCGTCGGCCGTCGCCCGGCAGATCGCCCCGGCCCGGGTGGCCAGGACGGTGCCCGGCTCGCCGCGCAGCTCGTCCTCCGGGTGGCCGCCGTGCAGGAACCAGCGGCCGCCCAGCAGGTCGTCCAGCACGCCCGGCTGGGAGTCGGCTGCGCGCCGGGCGCGCAGCACGGTGGGGGTGGGGTCGGTGCGCCAGTCGATCCGGCGCTCGGACTGCGGCAGGTGCGGTCGGCTGCGGATGTCGGGGCCGGTCTGCGGGGTGGGCCGGTGGCGGCCGGAGGCGAAGCGTTCGACGGCGAGCAGGACGGCGTCCATCGCGGCGTCGGACACTTCGCCGCGGTAGACGTCACTCTTGCCGGCGGCGGGCAGCGGGAAGGCGGCGGAGGCCCATACGTCCCCGGCGTCCATCTCCGCGTTGGCCTCCAGGACGGTCACGCCCCAGGTCGGTTCGCCGTCCTGGATCGCCCGGTCGAGTGAGGACGGCCCCCGGTCACCGGGCGGGCCGGGGTGGACGATCAGGCAGGTGTGGCGGGACCAGACGTCCGCGGGCACGGCGGTCCGCAGCATCGGGGCGATGATCAACTCGGGCGTGTGCCGGGCGACGGCCGCGCGCACATCGTCCTCGGTGCGGACCACCTCCGCGGGGACCGGGTGGCCGCGGTCCCGGAGCTCCGCCTGGACGCGCTGGGTCAGGCTGTTGAACGCGCTCGCGATGAGCAGGATGTGCATCGGCACCTCCGTTGGCTGGGATCAGGGGGCGGGCCGGGTCGGAGCATCAGCACCACCCGGACGGTCAGCCCGGCCGTGCCCAGGGCGGTCCGCGTGGCCTGGCTGCGGGGACGGTCGCAGACGGGATGCCAGCCGACGTCGGCGGTGACTCCGTTCCTCGGGCACTTCGCCGAGACCCGGTGACCCACTGTGCCCCGGCGCGCCCCGGGGCGACCGTGGCGGTGGACGGCGCGGCGGCCGGTTCACCCGCTCGGCGGCTGGGCCCGGGTGCCGCCCCCCTCTGTTGTCGAACCGTTGAAGTCGCATTGTGTTGAGTCTTGTCGGGTTCTGATAGGTGCAATATCGTATGGCACCGCCGTCGCTTCGACGGCTGCTCCCCGTACGCGGTCGTCGCGCCCCCATGCGCAGTTCGAACGACGTCGCCGCGTCCGCACGTCCCGGTACAGATCTCGGCACCGGTCCCATCCACCCGCGCCGCGGCCGGCGCCCCTCGGCGGCCCGGGCACGGCGCACTCACCCACCCGGGAAGCCCCCACATGCGCAGAACGCCACACCGGCTCGTCGGCATGCTCGCCGTCACCGCCCTCGCGGCCTCGGGCCTCAGTGCCGCGGCACTGGGTACCGCCACCCCGGCCGTCGCCCTCGGCAACGGCAACGCCCTTACTCCGCCCATGGGTTGGAACTCCTGGAACAGCATCGGTGCCTACGTCACCGAGAGCCAGGTCAAGCAGACCATCGACTTCATGGCGGCCAACGGCCTGGTTCAGGCGGGGTACGACACCGTCACCGTCGACGACGGCTGGTCGATGCGCCACCGCGACGGCCAGAGCACGGACTTCGCCAAGACCGCCGACGGTGCCATGCAGCTCTACGACGCCAACGGCAGTCCGGTCAGCGGCACCGACGGAGGCGGGAACGACACCACCAGCGGCCACCTGCTCCCCGCGCCCGACCAGTTCCCCGCGCAGACCGTCGACGGCAGGACGGTCAACGGCATCCAGTACCTGGCCTGGTACGCCCACAGCAAGGGCATGAAGTTCGGCCTCTACGCCACCGACACCTACACCACCTGCCAGGGCCACCCCGGCAGCCTCGGCCACGAGACCACCGACGCCGCCGACTTGGTCTCCTGGGGCGTCGACTTCGTCAAGTACGACGACTGCCCGTACGGTCCCACCATCTACGGTCCCGACGGCTACGCCTACTACCCGCAGGGCGAGGGCAAGGAGCTCACCCAGTCCATCTACGCCCGGACCCAGACCTTCCAGCGCGCCCTGGACGCGGCGACCGCCGCGGCGGGCAAGCCCAAGATCACGCTGAGCCTGTCCGCGCAGCCCGCGCACACCGGCATCCCCTCCCTGCTCAGCGCCGGCGACCCGGCCCGGACCGATCCGCTGATCACGGCCGCCGGCACCCCGCCGCACCAGGCGCCCGGCTACTCGCCCACCGGGATCTGGTGCGGCCAGGTCGCCAACATGTGCCGGATCGGCGGCGACCGCGACAGCGAACTGGACGGCGTGCTCTACAACGGCCAGCTCCAGACCGCGCTGAAGTACCCGGGCAACGTCCACCCCGGCAGCTGGAACGACCTGGACATGATGTTCGCCGGCTGGCAGGACACCTACGGCGTCTGGGGCGTGACCGACACCTCCCAGGGCCACAAGCCCTTCACGGACGACGAGTCGCGCACCGAACTGTCCGTGCTCTCGATGATGGCGGCCCCGCTCATCTCCGGCGCCGACCTGCGCACCGCCGCCGACTCGCAGCACACCGCGAACGGGTACACCTGGTCCACCGGCATCAGCTCCTCCGCACTCGCGCTCCTCAAGAACCGCGACATGATCGCCATCGATCAGGACAGCCTCGCCAAGCCCGCCACCCTGGTCGGTAACCCGCCCTCCTCCCCGGTCGCCCCGGTGGTCCTCAAGCGCCAACTCGCCAACGGGGACCTGGCCGTGGCCCTGATCAACCAGGACCCGAACAACTGGGCCATGATCAGTGCCGGCTTCGCCGACCTCGGCCTGACCGGCTCGGGCTACGGCTACCGGGAACTGTGGACGGGCGCCACCGGCACCGCGACCGGCTCCATCGGCGGCAACTGGATCCCCGCGCACGGCGTCGCGCTCTACCGCATCGCCGGCGCGGGCACCGGCACCGGCGGTGGAGCCGGGAGCGGGCGGCCGGGCGTCGTGGGCGACGGCAAGTACCACGCGCTGAGCGCCGGTGGCACCGGGGGCCAGGCGCTCGAAGTCCAGGGCGGCTGCTCCGCGGCCGTCGGCGGCAACTCCGACATCAACGCCTACCAGAGCGGCAACACCGCCCAGCAGTGGATGTTCACGCCCGACGCCGACGGCACCGTGACGATCAGTGACAACTGCGCCACCGCGGCCCAGACGCACACCGTGCTCGCCGGCGGCAACGGCGTCGGCAGCGCCTACCTGCTGAACGCCACACCCGGCAACCCCTGGCAGAAGTGGAAGGTCACCCAGAGCGGCAGCGGTGCGCTCACCGTCACCAACGTCGGCAACGGTCTGACACTGGACGTCGCGGGAACCGCGGCCGGCTCCCCGGGCATGACCGATCCGGCCGATCCGGCTGCCGCCGGGCAGAGTTGGACCGTCCTGTCCTGACCGGTCCCGCTCGGATTCCGTCGGACCGGTGTGCGGCGTCAGGGTACCTGCCCTGACGCCGCACACCGGGCGATGACCCGGCGGTCAGCTCTGGGTGAAGCCCGTGAAGTCGGACTCGCCGCTGGTGCCCGCGCTGTGCGAGGTGGTGAAGAGCCCGACGTCCTGGCGTGCGGTCGCTCCCGGGACGGTGGCCTGGCCGACCTTCGTCCAGGTGGTCCCGTCGGTGGAGCAGTAGCCGGTGTACGTCGAGCCGTCGCGGACCAGCTTCAGCCAGCTCGGGTAGGCCGCCGAGCCCGAACCCTGGTTCGCCGGAGCGCTGTTGGAGTCCAGCTTGCCGTCGCCGTCGCTGTCCCACTGCAGCACGTAGCCCTTGCCGGGGGCCTCGGCCAGGACGAGGTACCCGGCCGAACGGCCCGGCTGGGTGATGTCGTCGCGGACCATGATCCCGGCCTTGGCCCAGTCGCTGGTCGGCGCCTGCGCGGTGAGCTTCACGACGGTGGTGGAGCCGTCGTGTTCGGCGCCCGGCCGGTAGACGGCGCTGTACTCGTCGACGTCGTAGTAGAGGTCGGCGCCCGCGCCGTCGATGGCGAACGTCCCGTCCTGCGCGCCGAAGACGGCGGTGGTGTCGGTGAAGGTCCGGAACGGCGCCTGCACGGGTGCGGCCAGGACGACCGGTGCGGGCGCGGTGACGCTCTGCGGGCCGCCCGGCCCGTGGGCGGTGGCGGTGCCGGTGAGGGTGGCCCGGGTGATCGGCGTCGCCAGGTGCGCCGGGGCGGTCACGCGGAATGCGGCCTGGGTCCCGCCGCCGGGCGGCACGTGCCCGAACCGGGTCTCCGACAGCGGCGTCACCGCCCAGCCGGCCGGTGCGTCCAGTCCGAGCACCACGTCGTTCGCGGACTGCGCGCCGTTGTTGGCGAAGGTCGTGGTGACGGTGGCCGAGCCGCCCGGGGTGAGGTCGGGCACCTTGGTGTCGAGGACGAGGTCCGGGTGCCGGCCGCCAGGGTGGTCGGTCGGGGTGACCTTGTACATCACGGCGCCGTGGCCGGGCACGGTGGCGCTGACCGTGCCGGCGGTCTCGCCGGTGGTGTGCGCCCACAGGTCCCGGAGCAGGTACCCCTTGGCCGTCGGCAGGCCGACCGCGGCCGCCGTGGTCGAGATCACCGCGGGCTGCGGGTTCTCGTTGAACAGGGTGACCGCGACCCCGCCGTCGGCGAGCGGCTTGGCCAGGACGTCCAGGCCGCCGGTCATGCTCACCGGCCGCCCCTGCTTGCCGAGCCGGTCCTGGTCGACGGAGATGACCTCGGTGTTGCCGTAGATCGCGAGGGTGTCGGCGCTCGCCTTGCGCAGGTCGGTGCCGGCGATCAGCGGGGCCGCCATCTCCGCCCAGAGCGAGAAGTGGGCGCGGTCCTCGGTCGCCGTCATGCCGTTGCCGACCTCCAGCATGTCCGGGTCGTTCCAGCCACCCGGCCCCGCGGCGTCGGCGAGCTTGGCGTTGGCGTGGAAGATGTCCAGCATCCGGCCGAACGAGGCGTCGATGTCCCCGGTGGTGCGCCAGAGTTGGCCGACCGTACCGCCCCAGGTCCACACGCTGTCCAGGCCCCAGTTGCAGAGGCTGTAGACGATCGGACGGCCGGTCTTCGCCAACGCGTCGCCCATCGCGCGGTAGCGCTGCTGCGAGGGCACGCCCTGGTTGTAGCAGTTGTCGTACTTGAGGTAGTCGACGCCCCAGGAGGCGAAGGCGTTCGCGTCCTGCTGCTCGTGGCCGAGGCTGCCGGGGAAGCCCGCACAGGTCATCGTGCCGGCGCTCTCGTAGATGCCGAGCTTGAGGCCCTTGGCGTGGACGTAGGCGGCCACGCCGGTGATCCCGTGCGGGAACTTGACCGGGTCGGGGACGAGCCGGCCCTCGGCGTCGCGAGTCTTGGTCATCCAGCAGTCGTCGATGTTGACGTACTGGTAGCCGGCGTCCCGCAGGCCGGCCGAGACCAGTCTGTCGGCGGTCTGCTCGACGAGTTGCTCGTCGACGTCGCAGCCGAAGGCGTTCCAGTCGTTCCAGCCCATCGGCGGGGTGGGGACCAGCGTGGCGCCGGCCGACTCGGCGGCCGCGGCGGGGGTGCTGGTGAGGGGGACGGTGGCGAGCGGCGCCGCTGCCAGCGAGGCCGCGAGTAACGCGGCCCACGTCTTGCGCATCGTGTCTCCTGGGTCCGGTCGGGTGGTGCGGACGGTGGTACAGGAACGGGCACCCTGCGCAGGGCGGGGGAAAGCGAACCAAATCCAACAGACATAGTCAAGAGTCAACGCAAACAGACGGAAAGCAACGGACCGGGGAAGGCGGAGCCGGGCTTCGAGGCGGGCTTCGGGTCGGGCGCGCCAATCCGGGCGTCGAGCGCGGGCAGGCCGCAGGGCCGCCGCCCATGCCGAAGGAGCCCACCGCGTCGCCGGTCAGGACGACACGGTGGGCTCCTTCGGTGCCGCGGTCGGGTCGCGGATCAGCCGAGTGCCGCCTCCCGGAGGCGGGAGGCGGCCTGCTCCGGGCTCACGTCGGTGACGAAGGCGTCCATCCCCGATTCCACACCGGCCAGGTACTTGAGCTTGCCCGGCGCCCGACGGACGGTGAACAGTTCGAGGTGGAGGGCGAGTTGCCCGCCGCCGGTGCGGGGAGCCTGGTGCCAGGCCGAGATGTACGGGGTCCGGTTGGGCGCCGCGCCGGGCGGGGCGGGGAACAGCGCGTCGAAGCGGCGCAGCAGGTCCAGGTAGAGGCCGGGGAACTCGGCGCGCTCGGGTTCGGTCAGCTCGGTGAGGTCGGCGACCCGGCGCCTGGGGTAGAGGTGGACCTCGTACGGCCAGCGCGCGGCGAACGGCACGAAGGCGATCCAGTGCTCGCCCCGCAGGACCAGCCGCTCCGGGGTGGCCTCCTCGGCCGCCAGCAGGTCCTCGAACAGGTTCCGGCCGGTGCGGGCGCGGTGCGCCTCGGCCCGGGCGATCATCCGGGTGGTGCGGGAGGGGACGAAGGAGAAGGCGTAGATCTGGCCGTGCGGGTGGGCGAGCGTGACGCCGATCTCCTCGCCGCGGTTCTCGAAGCAGTACACCTGCCGCACGCCGGGCAGGGCGGACAGTTCCGCCGTACGGTCGGTCCAGGCGTCCAGCACCAGGCGTGCCCCGGCCTCGTCCAGGTCCGCGAAGGAGGCGTCGTGGTCGGAGGTGAAGCAGACCACCTCGCAGCGGCCGTTGCCGGGTCGGAGGGTGTGCAGGGGCGCGTCCCGCGCCGCGACGTGCTCGGCCGACCCGGGGGCGAGCGAGGGGAAGCGGTTCTCGAACACCGCCACCTCGTAGTCGGCCGCCGGGATCTCACTGAGCCGCCCGTCCCGGGAGGGGCACAGCGGACACTCGCCGGCCGGCGGGCGGTAGGTGCGCTGCTGGCGGTGGGCGGCCACCGTGACCCACTCGCCGAGCACCGGGTCGAGCCGGATCTCGGAGAGGCTGGCGGCGGGCTCCAGGGGGCGTTCGTCCCGGACGTCGCGAACGGCTCCTGGCGCCCGGTCGAAGTAGACCAGTTCGCGGCCGTCGGCCAACTTGGTGGCGGTTCTGTGCACCGCTGTGCTCCTTACGCGTTGGACGTCGCCCCGGCAGTTTTCAAGCTTCAACAGATTCAAACAAACACGATCGCTTGTCAACAAGGACTGGCCTGTGGCGGTGGTGTTTCCCGACGGTCCGGGCGACCCGCCTGATCATGTCCATCCAGGTTCGCCGCAGACGTTGACCTTGAGGGCCAGGCATGTTTGATTATGTCGGAATTTGCTCCCGCTTGCTGACATCACCGCCGGCGAGGACCAACCCCGCTCACCACACATGGAGCTGAACAGATGATCGACGAGGCCGCCACCGACTTCGAGGCCGTCCACGGGGCACGGCCGAGCGGCGTCTGGGCCGCCCCCGGCCGGGTGAACCTGATCGGCGAACACACCGACTACAACGACGGCTTCGTCCTGCCGATCGCCCTTCCGCACACCACCCGGGTCAGCGCGCGCCGCCGGACGGACGGACGGCTGCGGCTGTACAGCGCCCAGGGCGACGGCACGGTCACCGACCTGGCGCTGGAGGGACTGGCGCCCGGCGCCGTGGCGAGCTGGGCGAGCTACCCGGCCGGGGTCTTCTGGGCGCTCGCCGAGGCGGGCCACCCCGTCGGCGGGGCCGACCTGTTCGTCGACAGCGACGTGCCGAGCGGAGCCGGGCTCTCCTCCTCGGCCGCCCTGGAGTGCGCGACGGCCGCGGCCCTGAACGACCTGTACGAACTGGGCCTGACCGCGCCGGAACTCGCCCTGGTCGCCCAACGGGCGGAGAACGCCTTCGTCGGCGTGCCCTGCGGAGTGATGGACCAGATGGCCTCCGCCTGCTGCACGGACGGCACCGCGCTGTTCCTCGACACCCGGACGCTGGAACAGCGGCACGTGCCGCTCGACCTGACGGCGGCGGGTCTGCGGCTGCTGGTGATCGACACCCGGGTCAAGCACGACCTCGGCGACGGCGCCTACGCGGCCCTGCGGGCGGGCTGCGAGCGCGCCGCGGGCCTGCTCGGTCTGCCCGCGCTGCGCGACCTCCCGGCCGCCGACCTGGCCCCGGCCCTGGACCGGCTGCCCGGCGAACTCCGGCCGCTGGTGCGGCACGTGGTCACCGAGAACGGGCGAGTGCTGGAGACGATCGACCACCTGGGCCGCGGTGAGCTCGCGGCACTGGGGCCGGTGCTGACGGCCGGACACGCCTCGCTGCGCGACGACTTCCGGGTCTCCTGCGCGGAGACGGACCTCGCGGTGGAAGCCGCCGTCGCCGCTGGGGCCTTGGGCGCCCGGATGACCGGTGGCGGCTTCGGCGGGTCCGTCATCGCGCTGGTCGGGGCCGCGGATCGGGCAGCGGTCTTCGAGGCGGTGCGGTCGGCCTTCCGCTCGGCGGGCTTCACCGCACCCGCCACCTTCACCGCGGTGCCCTCGGCGGGCGCCCGGCGGGTGGCCTGACCCGGCCGGCCGCCGAGCCGGCCGGCCGCCGAGCCGGCCGCCCGCTCAGCCGAACGCCGGGACGACGACCAGCTCGCCGACCGCCTCGGCGACCACCTCGCGGGCGGTCGCCGGGAGGGCGTCGTCGGTGACGAAGCAGTCGACCTCGGCCAGCGTCGCGAAGCTGCTCAGCCCGACCACGCCCCACTTGGTGTGGTCCGCGACCACGACCGTACGGCGTGCCGAGGCGATCAGGGCCCGGTTGGTCTGCGCCTCGGCCAGGTTGGGCGTGGTGAGGCCGGCCTGCTCGCTCACCCCGTGCACGCCGAGGATCAGCAGGTCCACGTGCAGCGAGCGGATCGTCTGGTCGGCCAGCGCCCCCACCAGGGCCGCCGAGCGGGTGGGCGACCCGCCCGTCAGCAGCAGCGAGGGGACGGTCTCCTTCCCCTCGCTCCCCGCCGTCCAGAGCAGGTCCGCGATCCGGAGCGAGTTGGTCACCACCGTCAGCCCCGGGACCTCCAGGAGCCGGGCGGCGACCGCGTAGGTCGTGGTCCCGGCCGAGAGGGCCACCACGCTGCCCGGCTCCACCAGCTTGACCGCCGCGTCCGCGAGCGCGGCCTTGGTGCCCTCCTCCAGCCCGGACTTGGCGTCGAAGCCGGGTTCGAAGGTGCTCGCCGTCCCGGTCGCCACCGCGCCGCCGTGGACCTTCTCCACGGTGCCCTGACGGACCAGCGCGTCGAGGTCCCGGCGGATGGTCATGTCGGACACGCCGAACTGTTCGACCAGTTCGGCGACCCGGACCGCGCCGGCCCGGCGGATCGCCTCCAGGATCAGTGCCTGGCGCTGGGCGGCGAGCAACGTCTGGTCAGCCACGGAGGACCTTTCGATCGAACGAGCACGTGCGGCCTGGGCGTTCTCGTCGGCGACCGGGAACGCGGCCGGGGCCTGCGGGAGTCATTATCCCAGCACCGCCGGCCGGCTCTCCCCCCGGTACCGGTCCGGGGACCGAACCGCCGGCGCCGCGTTCGGTCGCGGCACCGGCGGTCAGGGGACGGCCGGTTCCCCGGCCCGCAAGGACGGGCCGACGCCCTAGGCGGGCAGGCCGACCGCGCGGTCGCGGTTGCGGCGCTGTTGGATGACGACGGCGGCGACCAGCAGGGCGCCCTGGGCGACGTTCTGCCAGAAGGAGTTGATGTTCTGGACGGTGAGGCCGTTCTGCAGTGCGCCGAGCAGCGCGACCGCGAGCAGGGTGCCGCCGATGCCGCCCTTGCCGCCCTTGAGGGCGCAGCCGCCGAGGGCGGCCGCGGTGATCGACTGCAGCTCCAGGCCTTCGCTGCCGGAGACGGGCTGGCCGCTGCCGGTGCGGGCGGTGAGCAGCACGCCCGCGAGGGCGGCGACGGTGCCGCTGAGTGCGTAGGCGGCGATCAGGTACTTGTTGAGGTTGATGCCGGCCAGGCGGGCGGCGGTGTCGTTGCCGCCGATGGCGTAGATGTTGCGGCCGATGTCCGTGTACGTGAGCAGGGCGTGCACGGCGAGGGCGGTGAGGATCAGCAGCCAGACCATGGTGGGCAGGCCGGCGATCCGCCCCCGGCTGAGGAAGACGAAGACCGGGTCGTTGAGCACGTAGCCCTGGGCCCGGCCGTCCGAGACGAGCTGGGCGACGCCCTTGTAGGCGGCCAGTCCGGCGAGGGTGGCGATGGTCGGGTTGACCCGGCCGTAGACGATGACGACGCCGTTGAACAGGCCGATGCCGGCGCCGATGGCGAGGGCGGCGCCGATGCCGAGGTAGGGGTTGGCGCCGGTGGAGGTGAAGACCATCGCGCTGGTGACGGAGGCCAGGCCGGCCTGGGAACCGACCGAGATGTCCAGGCCGCCGCAGATGATCACCACGGTCTGGACGACGGCCAGCAGTCCGGAGATGGTGACGGCCTCGGCGATGACCTGGATGTTGTCCCAACCGGCGAAGTTCGGGTTGAGCCAGCCGAACAGGGCGACGACGGCGACGAGGGCGCCGATCAGGCTGAGGTTCTGGCCGCCGACCGCGGCCAGCAGGGCGCGCGGGCCACCGGACCGGGCGTTCGCGGCCCCGGCGTCCGGCGCCGGGGCGGTCGGGGGAGTGGCGGTGGTCATCGGGTCTCTCCGGTCTGGGCGGGGGCGGTGGTGGCCAGGTCGTCGGCCATGGCGAGGGCGAGGACGGCCTCCTCGGTGGCCTGCTCGCGGGTGAGCTCGCCGGTGGTGCGGCCGTTCTGCATCACCACGACCCGGTCGGCGAGGCCGAGTACTTCGGGCAGTTCGGAGGAGATGACCAGGACGGCGGTGCCCGCGCGGGCGAGGTCGGCGATGATCTGGTAGATCTCGGCCTTGGCGCCGATGTCGACGCCGCGGGTGGGCTCGTCGAGGATCAGCAGGTCGGGCCTGCGGGCGAGCCAGCGGGCCAGGACGACCTTCTGCTGGTTGCCGCCGGACAGGGTGCGGACCTCCGCCTCGACGGAGGGGGCGCGGACCCGCAGCCGGTCGGCGTACTCCTGGGCGAGGTCCTTCTCCTGACGGCGCCTGACGAACCGCCAGCGGCTCAGCCGGCCCAGGCTGACCAGCGAGGTGTTGTCCCGGATCGTGCGGTGCAGGAACAGCGCCTGGGTCTTGCGCTCCTCGGGGGCCAGACCGATGCCCGCGGCGATGGCGTCGCCGGGGTTCCTCAGCCGCAGGACTTCGCCGTTGAGGGTCACCGTGCCGGAGCGGATCGGGGCGTCGCCCGCCAGCGCGAGGGCCAGTTCGGACCGTCCGGCGCCGATCAGGCCCGCCAGCGCGACGACCTCGCCGGCCCGGACCCGCAGGTCGATGCCGTGCACGTCGTCGGTGCTGAGGTCCTCGACGTCCAGGACGACCCGATCGGTGGCGACCTGCTGGCGGACGAACAGCGAGGACAGGTCTCGGCCGACCATGAGCCGGACGAGTTCGCCCTCGCCGGTGGCGGCGGCCTGGACCACGCCGGCCACCCGTCCGTCGCGCAGCACGGCGATGCGGTCGGCGAGCCGGAAGATCTCCTTCATCCGGTGGGAGACGTAGATGACCGCGATGCCCTCGTCGCGCAGGCGTCCGATCAGGGCGAACAGGGCCTCCACCTCGTGCTCGGAGAGCGAGGAGGTGGGCTCGTCGAAGGCGATCGCGCGCGGCGGGACGGCGCCGGTCAGAGCCCGCATGATCTCGACCAACTGACGCTGCGCAGCCGTGAGTTCGGAGCCGAGCAGGGTGGGGTCGAGGACCTTGTCGAAGCCGAGGCGGCGCAGGTCGGCGACGATGCGCCGGTGCAGCCCGGCGCGGTCCAGGCGGCGCAGCCGGGTGCGGGGCAGCGCGCCGGCGTAGACGTTCTCGGCGACCGGGACGTGCGGGATGATCTCGGGTTCCTGCGGAATGATCCGGATCCCGGCCCGGCGGGCGTCCTGCGGGGAGTTCAGCTCCAGGGGCCGGCCGTCCAGCAGGACGCGGCCCCCGCTGGGGCGGTGGTCGCCGGTGAGGATGCGCAGCAGGGTCGACTTTCCGGCGCCGTTCTCGCCCATCAGGGCGGTGACCTGGCCGGGAGGGAAACTGAGGGTGACGTCCGTCAGCGCCTGGACGGCGCCGAAGCGCTTGGACACCCCCTCGGCGCTCAGGCCGGCCGAGCCGTCCGGTGGGGGGAGGGGCGGGGATTCAGGTGGGGTCATCGGGGCCTCGTTGGCGGTGCGGTGCGGACGGTCTTGGGGAGCGTCGGGGGTGCGGCGGGGGCCTGGGCGGGCCTGCCGCACCGCCGGCTCGGCGCGACGCCGGATGCGGCGTCAGCTGCAGGACACGCCCGCGGACTGCCAGGTCGCGGCGTCGACCATCTTGGTCGGGGCGAAGGCCTCCTTGGGGAAGTCCTTGCCGTTCTTGAGCTTGTCGTACATCGTCTGCACCGACAGGGCGCCGACGTCCTTGCCGTTGATGAACAGCGCGGCCTTCATGCCGGAGGGCTTGCCGGAGGCCCAGTCCTTGCACGCCAGGTAGGCGCCCAGGCCGACGCCGTCGATGTCGTCGGGGCTGACCCCGGCGTTCTGCAGGGCGGTGACGGCGCCCTGGACGTTCTCGTCGTTGCAGCCCCAGACGACCCAGTGCTTGACGCCGGCGTTGGCGGTGATGGTGGCGGCCACCTTGTCCTGGGCGCCGGTCGGCGTGTTGTCGGTGGCCACATCGATGCCCTGCACGCCCGGCGCGGCCTGGTCGAAGGCGGTCCGGGCGGCCTTGACCCGGTCGCCGCAGACGGTCACGTCCTGCTTCCAGGCGGAGATGATCCGGGTGTCGGCCGCGTTCCAGCCTGCCTTCTTGAACTCCTCCGCGGCGCGCTGGCCGACCTGCTGGCCCATCTGCTGGCCGGAGAAGCCGATCCGGGGCACCAGGTCGCCGGCGGCGCACTGGGTCGGGGAGGGGCCGCTCGCGCAGACCTGGTCGTCCGAGGTGAGCAGCGCGGCCTTGGCGTCCCGGGCGGTCTGGACGACCTGCGGGCCGACCGCAGGGTCCGGCACCACGATGATCAGGCCGTTGCTCTTCTGGGCGATCGCGGCCTGCACCTCGCCGACCGTCTTGTTGGCGTCGTTGCCGAGGTTGACGACCTTCAGGTCGGCGCCCAGCTCGGCCGCCTTGGCCTTGGCGCCGGCGGCCTCGTCCACGAAGTACTGCTGGTCGCCCTGCTTCTGCAGGTAGGTGATCGAGACCTTGCCGGAGACCGGGGCCACCGCGGCGTCGGCGCCGGACGAGGAGGTCTGCCCGGTGGAACAGGCCGTCAGACCGAAGGCGGTGACCAGGCTCAGCGCGGCGAGCGGGGCCAGGCGGCCACGGGGGGAGAGGTGCATGGTGGGGCTCCTGAAGGTGGGGGCCGATCAGCCAGTAGCAACAGAATCGATCAGAAAGCATCGTAATCAAACGCGATGGAGCAAAAGAAAACGCCCCGTTCAGGCCTGAGTCAAGCTCAGCTTTGCCTCCGGGGCGGTTTCGAAACCGTCTCGTGATGCCCGCCGGTCCGCGCGGGCGCGCTGCGCACTCCGTTGAGGGGCCTGACGGTCGTCCTGGTCAGGGCTGCTCAACGGGGGAGCGCTCGGGCTCACCTGTCTACCGATCGGTAGACAGGCGCCCGGGACAGCTTCGGTCAAAGCCGAGACGGCGTCAATAGCCCCGGCACCCGCCCGTTTCGTCGGCCGGAGGCGGCGTTGACCGGCGTTGCCCGGAGGTGTTGATTGGTGTTGGAAGTTGCGGCTAGGCTCTCCTGCCGCGGCGGCTGGTCGCAGACCCCGAGGGAGGCGTCACCGGCGTCCCTGGCGCCGAGGTCCTCGCGAGCTGTGTCACGGAGCGTTCCGCGGTCGCTCCATCGCCCAGCTCGCGGAAAGACGCAGACGGGCCCGATCGGCAGGAGTCGACGGCGTGGCCGGCCGGGCGAGGCGGTCGAGTGCCAGGTCGTCGGGGGTGCGCCGCGCCCCGGATCGGACTCAGACCATCCTGGCCGTGGTCGGCCGGTCCGAACCGTTGCGGCGGGCGTCGCGGCGGGCGCGGCCCGGGGTGGGGCCGGAGCCGAGGACGCGGCCGTCGGCGAGGGCGAGCCAGGTGCCCGGGGGAGTGTCGTCCGGGATGGTGGCGGTGAAGGCGGCGGTGGGTTCGGTGCCGGAGGGCGGCGGCAGCGGGGCGGAGCGGCCCTCGCGCCACTGGGCGGTGGTCCGCTCTCCGCCGAGCCGCCGCCTCCAGTGGAGGTGTTGGGCGACGATCGCCGGGCCGAGGGCGGTGAGCAGCGGGAAACCGGTGGTCAGCAGGCCGAGTGCGAAGCAGGTGCTGACGGCGCTGGTCACCAGCAGGCCCGCGAGGGCGGCGCACCAGGCCGCCGTACGGCCGTGGGCCTTGGCGGCGACCAGCAGGAAGAGGACGAGCAGCAGCAGGCGGAGGTGGTGAGGTGGGTGACCTGCGGATCCTTGCCGGGCAGGCCGAGCGGGGCGGCGAGCCGGTCGAGGGCCAGCGCCGGTTCGACGGTGCCGAACTGGACGAACCCGGCCCCGGCGCGGGTGGTGGACTCCTCGGCGTAGACCAGCGGCAGGGTGGCGCGGGAGCAACCGGCGTAGGCGACGGTGTGGCGGGGCCGCAGTCCGAGGCCGAGCACGGCGGAGATGGTGCTTAACGCGATGGCGCTCTCGACTTCGGCCCGGGAGAACCACACCGCGGTGGGGGTTCCGCTGGTGCCGGTGGTGAGCGCCATCAGGGCGGGGGAGGCGGCGTCGGAGACGAACGCGGCGGGCAGGGCACGCAGCGCCCGACCGCCTCACCGACAAGCTGCTCGCGGCCTTCCGCGCCTGCTCCCCGGCGTCCCGCCCTCGCTCAATCGGCCTGCGTTCCTTCGACTTCCGGACCGCGCGGCTCCGGTGGATCGCCGGGCAGGGCGTTCGGCGCGGATGCGTCGAGCCCCAACGCCCTTTCGAGCTCCTCGATCCGGTCGGCCACCGACTGCGTCGGGGTCGCGGTGCTCCGCGGAGCGGGCCGGTCCAGCACCAGCCCGGTCACGACCCGCCTGAGCAGCAGGGCCGGGATCGCGACGACCCAGCACAGCCCCGACACCAGGGCCACCGCCTCGGCCTGGGCCCGTTCCTGCTCCTCGAACCGCTCCTCGACCCACTCGGTGTGCGCTCCCCTTCTGCCGGCGACGAATCCGGCACGTGATCGTGCGAAGACCATTCGAGCCGTCAGCCCCGCGACGACTCCGTACGTTGTGAACGTGACGAGGAACAGCCACGGCACCACCGATCGCCTCCTCCATCCTCGGCCGTGTCGTTGACGCGTCAGCGCGCCTGCCCGGAATGGGCCGGTTGCTAACAAAACGGGCGACGCCGTCGTTGTCGCCGCCCCGGGGCGGCCGCGAGCCACCTCGGCGGGGGAGTGGGCGGGAGTCCCGCCGACGGCCGTTCCGCCGTCCCGGGCCAAATCCGCCGGGCCCAGCGTGAATGGGATTCCGGATCCTGGCTACACGGACAGCGACATGCTTCCATCCGATCGAAGGAAGGCGATCTCTGATGGCGGACATCTCGCGTTTGCCCGGAGCCTACGACCACTACTGGGACTGGCAGTTGGAGGCTGCCTGTCGCCGGGTCGAGAACAGCCTCTTCTTCCATCCCGCCGGTGAGCGGGGTGCCGCGCACAAGGCACGCGAGGAAGCGGCGAAGGCGGTCTGCGCCATGTGTCCGGTCCGCGTCGAGTGCCGGCGCCACGCGCTCGAAACGCGCGAGCCGTACGGCGTGTGGGGCGGGTTGAGCGAGGAGGAAAGGAACCTGATGCTCAGTCCGGCCCACCACCGCTCGGCGGCCTGACCCTTGGCGGGCGGATGGCGTTCCAGGACGAGCCGGCCGGGGCCCACGGCAGGGTCGGACCCCTACCCGGCCCGCAGCCGGCGGTGGGTGCTCCGGACGATCTCGTGCCAGAACGGCGCGGCCGACAGGTAGCCGCCGAGCGCGGCGAGCACTCCGAACGAGACGTCGACGCTCACCCGGCCCTGCTTGGCCCAGTAGACGTCCTGCAAGTCCAGCAAGAGGGCGAACTCGTCGGTGATCAGGGCCGCGCCGGCGCCGTAGACGGCGGCGACCGCCGGGTGGCCGACCGCCCGCTCGTCACCGCGGACGGCGACCAGGCCGACTCCGGCCAGCGCCGCGATGCCGATGTTGTAGTGGTGCAGGTGCTTCCCGCCGGCCGAGATGTTGCCCCAGGGCAGCCAGCCGCCCCTGATCCCGTGCGTGATGAGGCGCACCGTGCCGAAGGTGGTGCCGAACGCCGTCCACATCACCACGAGTGATTGTTTGGTCGGCGTCAGGTGCTGATCCGCCGCCCGCCGCCACTCCTCCGCCAGCCGCGCGATTGCCGTTGCTGCCATGTCGCCGACCTCCGACCACCGTCCGGTTCCCCGTCCGACGCTAACCGAAGTGCCGGCCACCCACTCGGCGGACCGTCCCAGGCGTGCCGTCCGGCTGGCCGGGTACCCGCCCACGCATGGCAGTCTTCCGCAGAACGGGCCGCGTCGAGCGGCCGGGGCCCCCGGAGCCCGGAGCTTCGAGGACGGGCCCCGTCACACCCGGAGCCCCGAACTCCGGGCCCGCCCCCGGGATGGGCGGCGCCGTCCCGGGGGCGAGCCTGGGCGAAGGCCTGGCCGACCTGGTCGAGCGGGCCGAGCAGCCGGTCGGGGCCTGGCCGGCCGTCGAGGAGCGCGCCGAGCGAGGCCGCGCCCGGGCACTGAGGGGGAGGGCGACGCGGCTGCTGGGCAGCGGTGGCCGGGGAGCGGTCCTCGGCGGCAAGGCCCTCACCGAGCAGCTGGTGCGCGCGGCCCCGCGGATCCCGGTCCGTGACCTCGCCACCCTGCGCGCCCAGCATCCCGGCGCCGCCGACCCGGAGCGCCTGGCCGATCTGCTGGTCGTCGGCGCCACCCGGGCCTCCGGCGCGCTCGGCGCGGGCGTCGGGGCGGTGGCGATGCTGCCGGTGCCGCTCGCGATGCCGGTGGAGATCGCGGCCGAGACGCTGGCCGTGGCGGCGGTGGAGATCAAGCTGATCGCCGAGCTGCACCAGGTCTACGGCGTCCCGGTACGGGGCAGCGCCACCCAGCGGGCCGCGGCCTACCTGGGCGCCTGGGCCAACCGACGGGGGATCGACGCGAAACTGCTGATCCGTCCGGCGGGCCTCGCGGCGCTCGCGCTCGGCTCGGAGGTGCGCCAACAGGTGCGCCGCCGGCTCACCCGCAGCTGGATACGCCGCCTGCCGTCGGTGAGCCCGCTGCTCCTCGGCGCGGGCATCGGTGCGACGGTCAACCGGCGCGACACCCGGCGGGTGGCCCGGCAGGTCCGCAGCGACCTGCGCACGCGCCTGCCGGCCGACCCCGGCTACTGGACCGCGGCCGGTGGAGGCTGACCGCCGGGGGGACCGCCGGCGCGAGCCACCCGGTAGGGCGCCGAACCACTGTCGTGGGGGGGGGGGGCGGGGGGGCCCCCCCCCCCCGCCCCCCCCCCGGGGGGGGGGGGGGGCGGGGCGGCGGCCCGGCCCCCCGGGCGGGCGGGGGGGGCGGGGGGCGGGGGGGGGCGCGCGGGCCCCCCCCCCGCCCCCCCGGCCCCGCGGGGGGGCGGGGCGCGCCCCCCCCCCCCCCCCCCCCCCCCCCCCCACGACAGTGGTTCGGCGTCAGGCCTTGCCGCGGCCCGTGACCAGGTCGCGGGCGCGGTCGACCAGGCCGGTACCGGCGGCGAGCAGCTTGTTGTCGGGGGCGTTCGGGTGGGGGCGCGTGGGTGCGACCTTCTTCGCCCGCCGGACCCGCTCACCCAGTTCGTTCAGCTGCTCGGGCGAGCAGGCCCTGGCCAGGGCCGGGAACAGGTTCTGTTCCTCGTCACGGATGTGCGCCGAGACCTCGGAGATGATCCGGTCGACCAGGACGCCGAAGCGGGCGTCGCCGCAGTCAACGCCCTCGAGTTCCTTGAGGAGTTTCTCGACGGTCTCGTGGTCGGCGATCTCCTTGTCCGCGAGACTCCCACCACCGGGCACGTGCTCACGCACCGCCGGGTACAGGTACTGCTCCTCGGCCACCGAGTGGCGCACCAGCTCGATGGTGAACCCGTCCGCCACCTCGCGGCGCCGCTCGTCGCCCGTCGGCAGCGCCTGGACCCGGGCGAACATCTCCTCCACCTCCCGGTGGTCCGTCATCAGCTCGTCGATCACGTTGCCGCCGTGTCCCATGTGCGGTTCTCCTGTCCGAGTAGGGGCGGTGTCGCCGGGGTGCCGACCCGGCCGGGTCGCCGACGTTGCTTCCCCTCATATCCCGCATTTCGGACTGTATGCGGGACCGCCGGCGCGGCCACCCCGATGCGTAGCCGAGCGGGTGCCCCGGCGGGAGGGGGCGGGCGTTGCCGTCCGCTCGGAGTGTCCCGGCACCGTTTCCGGGGGGAGCCCCGGTAGCTTCGGGCCCGCCGGAGGCCGGTGGAATCCATGAGGGAGGGGGTGGCGGGATGAACGGGGCGCGGTGGGTGGCGGCGCGGTCGACCGAGGTGTGGCGGCGCGGGCGTGAGATGCAGGTGCTGGAGCGGGCAATGGCGTTCGGGGCGCTGTTCCTGGTGACGCTGGTGCCGCTGCTGGTGGTGATCGCGGCGGCGTCGGTCACCCGAGGTAGCGGACTGGCGCAGTGGATCACTGACGGGATGGGCCTGAGGGCCGAGGGCGAACAGGCCGTCCGAGGGTTGTTCAGCAGCAGGGGGCGGACGTTGAGCACGACCACCGTGGGTGGTGTCGTGGCGGTGGCGGTGTTCGGGGTGTCCTTGATGGCGTCGGTGCAGGGCGTGTTCGAGCGGATCTGGGACCTGCCCCGCGGCCCCTGGCACAGTGCCGCCCGTCAGGCCGTCGGCCTCGCGGGCCTGGTGGGTTACATCCTCGCGGCGGAGTGGAGCGGGCAGCTGGGGCAGCGCACGGTGCTGCAGCCGGGACTGCGGATCGCGGTCACCCTGGGCGGGGGAGTCCTGCTGTTCTGGTGGCTGCAGCACCTGCTGCTCGCCTCCCGCGTCGCGGGCAGGCTCCTCCTGCCGGGCGCGGTGGCCACCGTGGTGGCGCTGGTGGGGCTCTGGTTCTTCTCCTACCTCGTGCTGGCACCGCTGCTGGTGGCCAACGCGGTGTCCTACGGCACGGTCGGCACCGTCCTGGTGGTGCAGTCCTGGCTGGTCGGGGTCGGCTACACCATCTACGGCGGGGCGCTGCTCGGCCGGGTCCTGATCCGACCGACCGTGGACGCGCACGGACCCGACGAGTAGACGGGGACCGTCGTGCGGCCGGGACGCCGGAAACCGGTGCGGCAGGACCCGAAGCCGTTGTAGTCTGTCATCGGCACGACGACGGCAGGACGCGTCAACGAAAGAGTGACGGAATGGATGCGCAGGACACCGGCACGGCCGGGGTGGGGCCGGTCTCGTTCCTGGCCGCCGCCGCCGCGCTGGGCACGATGGACGCCGCCGCGCGCACCGCCCGCCACGCACCGCCGGACGTCCCGGGCCAGAGCGACCCGCAGCAGGCCCTCGCCGCGCTCCTGGTGCTGCGCCACCTCCGCGAGGAGCTCGCCGGCTGGGAGACCGGCCTGATCGAGACCGCCCGCGACGCCGGTGCCACCTGGAGCGACCTCGCCGAACCGCTGGGCGTCCAGAGCCGCCAGGCCGCCGAACGCCGCTACCTGCGTCTGCGCCCCGACGGCGACGCCGGCACCGAGGCAGGCAGCACCGGCGAACAGCGCGTCCGGGCGGCGCGCGACCGGCGCGCCGCCGACCGGGCGGTCACCACCTGGGCCCGCGCCAACGCCGCGGACCTGCGCCGGCTCGCCGGACAGATCGGCGCCCTGGACGGCCTCGGCTCCTCGGCGGCCCCCGCCCTGGAACGCCTGATGGACGCGCTCGGCCACCACGACCCCGCCCGGCTGCTCGGCCCGCTCGCCGAGACCCGGCCGCTCCTGGAGGCGGACCATCCGGCGATCGCCGATCGCCTCGACGAGCTCACCGCCCGGGCCGAACAGCTGCGCGCCGACAGCGGCCGACAGCGCCGCAGACCCCCTGCCGGCCCGTGACGGCCTCCGGCCCGCCCACCGCGCGACGGACGCGCCCGAGGGCCCTCGGCGTGACGGCCACCCGTACCCCTGCCACCCGACGTCCGTGACTCCGGCCGACCTGCAGCAGCCGCTGATCACGCCGCCCCGGCACACGGGGCACCACCGCCGCCGACCGGCGTGACGACGGCAGCCCGTACCGCCCGCCCCGCTCACCAGCCCCTCAGCCACATCTGAACAGCCCGGAGCCGGCCGAGCGGCACGCCCGTCCGGCCCCGGCGACCCGTCCCGACCCGACCCCTTTCCACTTTCCACTGAAGGAGACCCGTCCCGTGGCCAGCCCGACCGAGACGCTGGAGTTCCAGGCGGAGACCCGCCAGCTGCTGCAGCTGGTGATCCACTCGATCTACTCGAACAAGGACATCTTCCTGCGCGAGCTGATCTCCAACGCCTCCGACGCCCTCGACAAGCTCCGCCTGGAATCCCTCACCGACACCGGCCTCGCCGTCGACACCTCCGACCTGCACATCACGCTGGAGGTCGACAAGGAGGCCCGCACCCTGACGGTGCGGGACAACGGCATCGGCATGACCCGCGACGACGTGGTCGACCTGATCGGCACCATCGCCAAGTCCGGCACCGCCAGTCTGCTGGCCAAGATCAAGGAGGCCAAGGACGCGGACGCGGCGCAGAGCCTGATCGGCCAGTTCGGCGTCGGCTTCTACTCGGCGTTCATGGTCGCCGACAAGGTCACCCTGCGCACCCGTCGCGCCGGGACCGAGCAGGGCACCGTGTGGGAGTCCGACGGTGAGGGCACCTACACCATCGCGCCGGGCGACGGCCTGCCGGTGGGCACCTCGGTCACGCTGCACCTCAAGCCGGCGGACGGCGAGGACGGGCTCGGCGACTACCTGGCCGGCTGGAAGATCCGCCAGATCGTCAAGCAGTACTCCGACTTCATCCGCTGGCCCATCCGCATGGCAGCCGAACCCGTCGGCACGGACGCCGGATCCGGCGCCGAGGACGGGGCCGCGGGCGCTCCGGAGACGCTGAACTCGATGAAGGCCCTGTGGGCCCGCCCGCGCAGCGAGGTGACCCAGGCCGAGTACAACGAGTTCTACCAGCAGATCAGCCACGACTGGCAGGAGCCCGCCGAGACCATCCACATGCGCGCCGAGGGCACCTTCGAGTACGAGGCGCTGCTGTTCGTCCCCGCCCACGCCCCGTTCGACCTGTTCTCCCGCGACACCAAGCGGGGCGTGCAGCTGTACGTCAAGCGCGTGTTCATCATGGACGACTGCGACGCGCTCATGCCGAACTACCTGCGCTTCGTCAAGGGGGTCGTGGACGCCCACGACCTCTCGCTCAACGTCTCGCGCGAGATCCTCCAGCACGACCGTCAGATCACCGCCGTGCGCCGACGCCTCGTCAAGAAGGTCCTCACCGCCCTCAAGGACATGCGGGCCGCGAACCCCGACGCCTACGCCAAGCTGTGGGACCAGTTCGGCCGCGTCCTCAAGGAAGGCCTGCTCGAGGACCGCGACAACACCGGCACCCTGCTGGAGCTGGTCTCGGCCGCCTCCACCCACGACGCGCAGAAGCCGACCACGCTGCGCGAGTACGTCGAGCGGATGAAGGACGGCCAGGACACCATCTACTACCTGACCGGCGAGAACCGCCAGATGGTGGAGAACTCCCCGCACATGGAGGCCTTCACCGCCAAGGGCTACGAGGTCCTGATCCTCACCGACCCCGTCGACGAGGTATGGGCCGACCAGGTCCCCGCGTTCGACGGCCACCGCTTCCAGTCCATCGCCAAGGGCCAGGTCGACCTCGACGGTGACGCCGACGGCGACGGCAATGACGAGGCGAAGGCGGAGAAGGCCCAGCGCGAAGAGGACTTCGCCGCCCTCCTCACCTGGCTCCGGACCTCACTCGCCGAGCACGTCAAGGACGTCCGCCTCTCCACCCGGCTCACCACCTCCGCCGCGTGCCTCGTCGGGGACGCCAACGACCTGACCCCCACCCTGGAGAAGATGTACCGGGCCATGGGCCAGGAGTTCCCCCAGGTCAAGCGCAACCTCGAACTCAACCCGACCCACCCCCTCATCACCGCCCTGCACCGGGCCCACAAGGCAGGGCCCGACGACCCGGCGCTCGCCGACATCGCCGAACTCGTCCACGGCAGCGCCCTGCTCGCCGAAGGCGGCGACCTGCCCGACCCGGCCCGCTTCACCCGTCTGCTGACCGACCGCCTCACCCGCACCCTGTAGACCCCGGGTCCGTGCGGTTCGCCGCCGCCAGCGGTGCCTGGCGGCGGCGAACCGTGCGGTCGCTCAGCGTTCCCGCAGGTCGGGCGCGACCTCGCGCAGCCGCTCGGTGCTGATCGCGCCCGCGCGGACCAGGACCGGGACCGGGCCGGTGAGGTCCACGATCGAGGACGGTACGGCGGCCGGCGTGGGCCCGGCGTCGAGGTAGACGGCCGCCGCCCCGCCGAGCATGTCCTGAGCGGCGCGGCAGTCCTGCGGGGACGGCTTGCCGGTCAGGTTGGCGCTGGACACGGCCAGCGGACCGGTCCGCCGCAGGAGTTCGAGGGCGACGGGGTGGTCGGGCATCCGCACGGCCACCGTTCCTCCGGTGTCCCCGAGGTCCCACGTGATCGAGGGCTTGTGACGGGCGACCAGGGTCAGTCCGCCGGGCCAGAACGCCGCCATCAACTCGCTCGCCCGCCGGGGCAGGCCGTCGACCAGGTCGTCGAGGTCGCCGGGGGAGCCGACCAGGACCGGCGAGGGCATGTTGCGCCCGCGTCCCTTGGCCCGCAGGAGCCGGGCCACCGCCTCCGGGTCGAAGGCGTCCGCACCGACGCCGTACACGGTGTCGGTGGGCAGGACGACGAGCTCACCGCGCCGCAGCGCGGCGCAGGCCTCGCGCAGTCCGGCGGCACGTTCCAC
Organism: Kitasatospora sp. NPDC017646; assembly: GCF_044329365.1. NCBI lineage: Bacteria > Bacillati > Actinomycetota > Actinomycetes > Kitasatosporales > Streptomycetaceae > Kitasatospora > Kitasatospora sp. NPDC017646. The sequence continues at coordinate 50,229 of NZ_JBIRJC010000016.1, forward strand.
CGGGTCGGAGCAGTCGTGAAGAGGGGACATCGTTCTCCATCCGAGCGGGTTCACCCCGCGGCCTTCGTCGAACGGGCGGGGGCCGCCCGTCGGTCCCGTCAGGCTATCCGGCCCGCCCGTTCGCACGGAACCGAGGCCCGCGCGCGGGCGCCGGGCCGTCGCCGGGGTCAGCTGCCCGGCCTGCGGACCGCCACGCCGACCAGGCAGGTGTCGTCGTCGGTGTCGGCGCTGCTGTACTGGAGCAGGTGGTCCAGGTGCCCTTCGAGGCCGTTGGCGCTGACGGCCGCATCGCGGTGGGCCCGTTCGCTGAGGGTCGTCAGGTGGGTCAGGGACGCCTGGAGGGACTCGTCGCGGCGTTCGATCAGGCCGTCGGTGTACATCACCAGCGTGTCGCCGGCCTCCAGGACGAACTCGTCCTCCTCGTAGTCCGCCTGGTCCAGGGCACCGAGCAGGATGCCGCCCACCTGCGGAAGGGTCCTCGCGCGGCCCTCGCGCAGCAGGACCGGCGGCGGGTGGCCCGCCCGGGCCCAGCGCAGCCGGCGGGTCGCCGGTTCGTACAGCCCGCAGACCGCGGTGGCCGTGACGTTGTCGGTCAGGTGGTGGGTGACGCTGTTGAGCCAGCTGAGCAGTTGGCCCGGCCCGGCGCCGGTGGCGGCCAGGCCGCGCAGCGCGTTGCGCAGCGCGACCATGCCGGTGGCGGCCTCGATGCCGTGTCCGGCGACGTCGCCGACGCACAGCAGGACGTCGCCGGTCGGCAGCGCGAGCGCGTCGTACCAGTCGCCGCCGACCAGGTGGTCCTTCTCGGCCGGCCGGTAACGCACGGCCACGTGCAGGTCGTGCAGGTCCAGCGGGCCGCGGGTGGGCGGCATGATGGCGTGCTGGAGCTGGAGGGCGAGGCGGCTGCGCTCGGCCGCCTGCTGCTCGCTCTGGGCCAACTGGTCGCGGGTGGCGGCCAGCGCGACCTCCGTCCAGTGCTGGGCGGAGATGTCCTGGTAGGCGCCGCGCACCAGGCGCAGCCCGCTGCGCGGATCGCGCACCGGCTCCGCCACGACGCGGATGTGCCGGGTGACGCCGTCGGGGCGCTGGAGCCGGAAGGCGGTGGAGGCCGGCCGGCGGTGGTGCAGCAGGGTGCGCAGGAACCGGCCGATGGTGTGCCGGTCGTCCGGGTGGGCGTGCTCGGCCAGCTGGTCGATGGAGATGGGCTGTGCGGTGGGCGGCAGCCCGTGCAGCTCGAACAGGCTGTCGTTCCAGACGATCTGGCGCGTGCGCAGGTTCTCCTCGAAGCCGCCGATCCGGCCCAGGCGCTGCGCGTGCTGGAGCAGACGGGCGACCCGCGGCGTGCCGTCGTCCAGCCGCCAGACGACCACCAGGTGGGAGCCGTGCCGACTGATGCTCACCTGCGCCCGGGTGGTCAGCGGCACCCCGTCGACGAGGGCGGCGAGCCGCATGTCCGGGGTTCGGAACGGCTCTCCGGAGGCGAAGACGTGCTCGACCTTCTCGGCGAGGCCTCCCGGCTCGGCCGCGAGCGGGTACGCCTCCAGCAGCCGGGAGCCCACGATCGCGGCCGTGGGCCGGCCGGCGAAGTCGACGAAGGACGGGTTCACGTGCCGCACCACGAACCGCGGCGGCACCTCGCCGTCCTCCGGCGCCACGCGGAGCACCAGGCACGGGTCGAAGAGGCCGTCCGTGAGCTGCCGCAGCTCGTCGAACTGGGAGTCGGCGGAGTCGGCGGAGGGGAACTCCCGGGGGTCCCAGGACTCCAGGGTGGCGGCGGCCACCCCCGCGAGGGCCTCGAACTGCCGTTGCAGCGGCTGGGACTGCTCGGGCAGCGCCTCGCGCCAGCAGATCTCCAGGACGCCGATCAGCCGGCCGCCGACACCGGCCGGCACGGCCAGCCGCCCGCCGCGGACGTCGTGCTGGCCGATGGAGGGCAACGAGGCGTCGGCGAGCACGTGGTAGCCGATCGCCGTGCGTTCGTCCAGCGCCCGGCGGGCCGGCGTCGGGACGCCGGGCGGAACGTGGCGCCAGCGGCGGGCCTCCTCCGGCTGGAAGCCGGCGCTGCCCGCGAGCGACAGCGAGAGGTCGGGATGGGCGGCCCAGATGGCCACCGCGGCCACGCCGAGCGGGCGCAGGGCGTGGTCCAGCATGGAGCGGGCCGCCGTCGCGGCGTCGCCGCCCGCGATCGTGTCCGCCTCGGTGCTGCGCAGCCGCAGTGCGACCGGATCCGCGCCCCTGGCCGCCGCGCCGGCGCGCACCGCCGCCCCGTCGGTCCGGGCGGCCTCCTCGGAGCGGATCGCGGCGCCGGCGACGAACTCACGGGCGAGCGCCGAGATCTGGTCCGCCGCGGCCTGGTTGAGCAGGTCGGCGGCCAGCGCCAGCGTCGTCACCCCCGCCTGCTCGGCCAGGCCCTCCAACTGCCGGGCGGCTTCGGTGGGGCCGCACCGCAGGCGCTCCACCAGCACGCCGACGGCCATCTCCAGCACGGCCCGGCCCGCCCCGTCCGCCTGCGCCTGGTCCAGCTCCCGGCGCAGGCGCTCCACCGTGCTGGCGAGCCGGCCCACCGCCGTGGCCGTGCGGTCCGGCTCCGGCTCCCGGGCGGCGAGCGCCTCGGGCCCGGCCGAGCCGCGCTGCGCCCCGACCCTGGGGGCGCCGACGGCCGGTTCCGTCTCGGGCGGGCGGCCCTTGGCGAGTTGCTCGTCGGGGTGCTGCACGGTGGTGGCTCCTGGGGTCTGGACTGCTGCTCCGGTCGGCGGCGGCTACCGCGTGAGGTGGTGCGTGATCCGGCTGATCACCTCGTCGGCGTCGACCGGTTTGGTGATGTAGTCGCTAGCGCCCGCGGCCAGGCTCTTCTCCCGGTCGCCGATCATCGCCTTGGCGGTCACGGCGATGATCGGCAGGCCCTCGTGCTCGGGCATGGCGCGGATCGCCGCAGTGGCCGTGTACCCGTCCATCTCGGGCATCATCACGTCCATCAGGATGACGTCGATGCCGGGGTGGGCGGTGAGCGACTCCAGCGCGGCGCGCCCGTTCTCGGCCTGGAGCACCCGCATGCCGTGGAGCTCCAGGATGCTGGTGATCGCGTACAGGTTGCGGTCGTCGTCGTCGACCACGAGGGCCGTGCGGCCGGCGAGCGCCGGTTCGGCGCCGGGGCTCCAGGAGGACACCCGGTCCGCGCCGCGTCCCGGTGGGAGCGCGCCGCCGGGGCGGTCGGCGCTCATGTGCAGGGCGATCCGCTCGCGCAACTCGTCGAGGCTGGCGATCAGTTCCAGCGGCCGTTCGCCCGGACGGGAGACGGAGTCCGCGCGTTCGCCGGTGACGCCCCGGTTGTTGTGCGCCAGCACGGGGACGGTGTGCAGGGCCGGGTCGCCCTCCATGTCGGCGAGGAGCGTGGCGGCCGCGCCGTCCGGCAGGTCGAGTTCCAGGACGACGCAGTGGCACGGCGCGGTGGCGAGTGCGGTGGCGGCCTCCTGGGCCCCGACGGCGGTGACGATCTCGACCTGCCGGTGCCCGGCGGAGTAGCGGGCGAGGTCGGCGACGGCGTTCTCCGCCACGAGGGTCAGCAGACCGTTGGGGCGTCCCTCGACGACGAGGAGTCGCCGCGGCCGTCCGGAGGAGGGGTCGTCGGCGGGATCGACGGGCTGTTCCGCGAGGGCCCCCGCGACGGCGCCGCCCGGCGCTCCGGGCGTCAGCGGGAGTTCGCTCGCGGCGACCTCGGAGTGCTCGACCGGGAGGTAGAGGGTGAAGACGGTGCCCCGGCCGAGGGTGCTCTCGACCGTGATGGCGCCGCCGAGCAGGAAGGCGATCTCGCGGCTGATGGACAGGCCGAGGCCGGTGCCGCCGTACTTGCGGCTGGTGGTGCCGTCGGCCTGCTGGAAGGCGCCGAAGACGGTCTCCAGGTGCTGGGGCGCGATCCCGATGCCGGTGTCGGTCACCCGGAAGGCGAGCACCGGGCCGCCTCGCCGGACGCCGTCGGGAAGTTCGGCCTCGCCGGCGGGCTCGATGCGCAGCTCGACCTTGCCGTGCTCGGTGAACTTGACGGCGTTGGACAGCAGGTTGCGCAGAACCTGGCGCAACCGGTAGTCGTCGGTGAGGAGTTCGCCGGGGACCCCGGACGCCGTCCGTACGGCGAAGGCGAGGTTCTTCTGGCCGGTCATCGGGCGGAAGGTGGCCTCGACGTAGTCGAGCAGCGCGTGCAGCGGCACCGCGTCGATGTTCAGGTCCATCTTGCCCGCCTCGACCTTGGACAGGTCGAGGATGTCGTTGATGAGCTGGAGCAGGTCGGAGCCGGCGGAGTGGATGATGCCGGCGTACTCGACCTGCTTGGCGGTCAGGTTCCTCGTGGGGTTCTGGGCGAGCAACTGGGCGAGGATGAGCAGGCTGTTGAGCGGCGTGCGCAGCTCGTGGCTCATGTTGGCCAGGAACTCCGACTTGTACTTCGAGGCGAGGGAGAGCTGGTGGGCGCGCTCCTCCAGCTCCTGACGGGCCTGTTCGATCTCCAGGTTCTTCGTCTCGATGTCGCGGTTCTGGGCGGCGAGGAGTTCCGCCTTGTCCTCCAACTCGGCGTTGGAGAACTGGAGTTCCTCCTGCCGGGCCTGGAGTTCCTCGGAACGGGCCTGGAGTTCGGCGGTGAGCCGCTGTGATTCGCCGAGCAGCTCGTCGGTGCGGGCGTTGGCGATGATGGTGTTGACGTTGACGCCGATGGTCTCCATGAGCTGGTCCAGGAAGTCCCGGTGGACCTGCGTGAACGGCTTGACGGAGGCCAGCTCGATGACGCCGAGGACCTGGTCCTCGACGACGATCGGCAGCACCATCAGGGACAGCGAGTCGGTGCGGCCGAGGCCGGAGGAGGCGGGGAGGTAGCCGGGCGGCAGGGCGTCGACGGCGATGGTCCGGCGACTGCGCGCGGCCTGGCCGACGAAGGACTCGCCCAGGCGGAAGCGGGTGGGGCGTTCGCCGTCGGGGAACGCGTAGGAGCCGACGAGCTGGAGGATCGTCCCGTCCGTGCTGTCCTCGGCGAGGTAGAAGGCGCCGCACTGGGCGCCCACCAGCGGGGCGAGTTCGTCCATGACGGACTCGGCGACGACGCCGAGGTCGCGCCGACCCTGCATCAGGGCGGAGAAGCGGGCGAGATTGGTCTTCAGCCAGTCCTGTTCCTCGTTGGCGCGGGTGGTCTCGCGCAGGGACTCCACCATGAAGTTGATGTTGTCCTTGAGGTCGGCGACCTCGCCGGAGGCGTCGACGGTGATCGAGCGGGTGAGGTCGCCGGCCGCGACGGCGCTGGTGACCTCGGCGATCGCCCGGACCTGCCTGGTGAGGTTGCCGGCCAGTTCGTTGACGTTCTCGGTGAGCCGCTTCCACGTGCCGGACACGCCCTCGACCTTGGCCTGGCCGCCGAGCCGGCCCTCGGTGCCGACCTCGCGGGCCACCCGGGTGACCTCGTCGGCGAACGAGGAGAGCTGGTCGACCATCGTGTTGATGGTCTCCTTCAGCTCCAGGATCTCGCCCCGGGCGGTGACGGTGATCTTCTGCGACAGGTCGCCCTCGGCGACCGCGGTGGCCACCTGGGCGATCGCGCGGACCTGGCCGGTGAGGTTGCCGGCCATGGAGTTCACCGAGTCGGTGAGGTCGCGCCAGGTCCCCGAGACGCCGACGACCCGGGCCTGGCCGCCGAGGATGCCCTCGGTGCCGACCTCGCGGGCCACCCGGGTGACCTCCCCGGCGAACGAGGACAGCTGGTCGACCATCGTGTTGACGGTGTTCTTGAGCTCCAGGATCTCGCCCCGGGCGTCGACCTCGATCTTCTGGGTGAGATCGCCGCGCGCCACCGCCGTGGTGACCTGGGCGATCCCGCGCACCTGCCAGGTGAGGTTGCCGGCCATCGCGTTGACCGAGTCGGTCAGGTCCGCCCAGGTGCCGGAGACCCCGGGGACCTGGGCCTGGCCGCCGAGCCGGCCCTCGGTACCGACCTCCCGCGCGACGCGCGTCACCTCGGAGGTGAAGTGCGACAGCTGGTCGACCATGCCGTTGAACACCAAGGCGATCTCGCCCAGCAGCCCGTGCGCGTCGTCGGGCAGTTTCGTGCTGAAGTCGCCGTCCCGGACGGCCGTCAGGCCGGCCAGCAGTTGCCGCAGTTCGGGCTCGTTGCCCAGCGCGGCCGCCGGCCCGTTCGCCGGGCGGTGCTGCGAGCCGTTGGACGTGGTCGGGCCAGGCATCGAACGTCGCCTCCGTAGAACGCCGGGCCGGGGGCCCGCATCCGGTCGTGGGCATCACCGAACCCGGCCGGGTGGTTCCGGTCGTCGGTCGGGTGCGGTGGGTACCGTCACGGAGGCTACCGCAGCGTCCGCACCACCGGGAAACGCCTGCCCCCGGGGCGGAGCGACTCCGAGTGGCGGATCCGATGCAGAGCGGGTTTCACTGAATCTTCACGACGGGTGGCCGCATCGATCTCCCGCTCCGGGGTAGCAGGGCCCCCGTCGTGCCCTCTCGGGAAAGGACTCGGATGCCCACGCCCACCGGTGAACTGCTCGTTTCCACAACCGCCCCGGGGGAGATCGCGCGGGAGCCGCTCCCGGTCGATCTGCCCCGAGGAGCGGAGCTGCGGGAGATGGCGCCGGCCGACGCTCGGGAACTCACCCGCGTCCTGCTGCGCCGTCTCTGCACGCTGGAGGAGGGGACGAGGGAGTACTCGTACGTCCGCAACACCCTGGTGGAGATGAACCTCTCCCTCGTGAGGTTCGCGATCCGCCGCTTCACCTCGCACCGCGAGCCGAAGGAGGACCTCCTCCAGGTGGGCGCGGTCGGCCTGGTCAAGGCCATCGACCGGTTCGACCCGGACCTCGGCGTGGAGTTCACCACCTTCGCCATGCCGACCGTCCTCGGCGAACTGCGGCGCCACTTCCGCGACACCACCTGGGCCGTGCACGTGCCCCGCCGGCTCCAGGAACTGCGCATCGTCCTGGCCAGGGCCCAGGAGAAGCTCGCTCACGACCTCGACCGCGCGCCCACGCCGGCCGAACTCGCCGAACACCTCTCGCTCCCGGTCGAGGAGGTCATCGAGGGACTGACCGCGGCCAACGGGCACACCGCGGGCTCGCTGGACCTCGGCGCCGCGGAGGACGAGGACGGCCCCGGCCCGCTCGCCGACCGCCTCGGCGAGGAGGACCAGAGCCTGTCCCGGGTCGAGGACCTGGTGGCGCTCAAGCCGCTGGTGGCCGCGCTGCCGGAACGGGAACGGCTCATCCTCTCCATGCGCTTCTGTGAGGACATGACGCAGTCCCAGATCGGCGCCCGCCTCGGGCTCTCCCAGATGCACGTCTCCCGGCTGCTGAGCCGCACGCTTCGGAAGCTGCGGGAAGGGCTGGAGAGCGACTGACGGGCGCCGGGCCGTGTTTGGCGCAGCGGCCCGGTCTACGTAAGGTCGGAAGGCACGAACATGGAGGGGACGACGATGATGCCATCCGACAACGGCCAGGGCGAAGCCACTCTGGTGACCGCCGTACCCCGGCCCGGTCTCGTGGTGCGCAGCCGTACCACGGAGACCGGGGCAGTGGTGTGCGCGCTCGCCGGCGACCTCGACATCGAGACGCTGGCCTCGGCCGCCGAGCCGCTCGCCGAGCTGGTCGCGCAGCGGCCGTCCGCGCTGGTCATCGACCTGCGGGAAGTCGCCTTCTGTGACTCCTCAGGGCTGAACCTGCTGCTCCGCACCCGCCTCGCGGCGGAGAAGGAGGGGCTGCACCTGCGGCTCGCGGCGGTGGCGCCGACGGTGCTGCGGGTACTGGAACTGACCGGCGCGCGGACGGTGTTCACCATCCACGAGTCGGTCGAGGGGGCCCTGGCCGCCTGACCGCCCGGGCGGCGGGGTGGTCCGCCCGGCTACCGGGCGGCGGCCGGGGAGAGGCATAATCCCGGAGCTGCCGGGAAACCGAGCTGCGAGAGTCGTCGATGCGGAAGGGTGCCCTTAGATGTCGATGAGCCGGGGGACCCTGGACGGCGACCCGCACCCGGGCGGGCTCGTGCTGCCCGCCGGCGGGCAGCGCAGACGGTTGCCCCTGGCCGGGCTCACCAAGCCGGTCGCCCGTGCCAGGACCCACACCGTCCGTGCGCTCGGCGACTGGTGCGCGCCGGCCCCCGGTGCCGGGGAGGGGATCACCGAGGACATCGTCCTGGTGGTCGCCGAACTCGTCGGCAACGCCATGCTGCACGGCGACGGCCCGCTGGAGCTGATCCTCGACCTCACCCCCGCCCGGCTGCGGATCGAGGTCAGCGACCGCAGCACGGACATGCCCGCCCCCCGGGAACCGCACCACCCCGCCCTGCCCGGCGGCCACGGCCTGTTCATCGTGCAGCGCATCGCGGACCGCTGGGGCGCCGAGCCGCACGTCCAGGGCAAGACCATCTGGGCCGAGTTCGACGCCCTCCGCCTGCGGGGTTCGTGACGTCACGAAACCCACGGCGCGTCGCACCACGGGAAGGACGCTCCGACGGCGAGCGGAGCAGGAGAACGCGGCGGGGCCGCCCGGAACGGGCGGCCCCTCGCCTGTTGCGTGCCGGCCGGACCGGCGCGTTCCCCGAGCGGTTACCAGCGGTACCAGCGGCTCCGTCCGCCCGCCGCCGTCGTGCCCCGTGCGATGAAGCCGAGCAGCCACACGACGAGCACGATGACGGCTGCCCACCAGAGCACCTTCAGCGCGAACCCGGCGCCGAAGAGGATCAGGGCGAGCAGAAGGACCAGCAGAAGCGGGACCATGGGTCTACCTCCTCGAGTGGGTGATGTGTCCGTCCTTCTGCCCCGGAGGCCCGGGGGTATGTACCGGTTTCGGAGCTTATGTCCCGGCCGGTGCGGCGCCCAGGCGTCAGAACGCCCCGCGCAGCGCGGGCAGGAGGGTCTCCTCGGCCCACTCCAGGAAGGCGGGCTGGCCGTCCCCGCCCACCTGTACGAGGGCGACCTCCTCGAATCCGGCGTCGACGAAGGGCCGCACGGCCTCGACGAAGTCCTCGACCCGGTCGCCGCACGGGATCGCCCCGGCGACGTCCTCGGGGCGGACGAACCGGCCGGCCGCCGCGAACCCGGCGGTGCCCGGCAGTTCGGCATTGACCTTCCAGCCGCCGCCGAACCAGCGGAACTGCTCGTGGGCGCGGCGCACGGCCGCGTTCCGGTCGCGGTCCCAGCACACCGGCAGCTGGCCCACCGCGGGCTTGCCGGCGCCGCCGTGCTCCGCGAAGCCCGAGACCAGCCCGGCGTCGGGCTCGACGGCGATCGCGAGGTCGGCGAGCCGCCCGGCCAGGGCGCACGAGGCCGGGCCCGACACCGCCATCCCGATCGGCGGCGGCTGGTCCGGGAGGTCCCACAGCCGGGCGCCGACCACGTCGAAGTGCTTGCCGTGCCGCGTCACGTACCCGCCGTCGAACAGCGCGCGGATGATCTCCACGGCCTCGGCGAACATCTCCAGCCGGACCGACGCGGCCGGCCAGCCGCGGCCCACCACGTGCTCGTTGAGGTTCTCCCCGCTGCCGAGCCCCAGCCGGAAGCGTCCCTCGGACAGCAGCTGGAGCGTCGCCGCCTTCTGCGCCACGACAGCGGGGTGGTAGCGGAAGGTCGGGCACGTCACGTACGTCATGAGCGGGATGCGGGAGGTGGCCTGCGCGGCCGCTCCCAGCACCGCCCACGCGTAGGGGGCGTGGCCCTGCTCGTCGAGCCACGGGAAGTAGTGGTCCGAGACCACCGAGAAGTCGAAGCCCGCCCGTTCGGCGCGCACCACGTCGCAGACCAGGTCCCGGGGGGCCCGCTGCTCGGTCATCATCGTGTATCCGATCTGCACCATGACCCGCGTCTGCCCCGCGGAGGGCGCCGTCCACTCCCGCAGCCGGTCTTCGTTCGATCGTACGAACACCGGCCACCGCGTTCCTCCGCCGGTGTGACACCGGAACCCCGCAGGGAGTTTGCCGCGCGCGTGGTGCGGTAGACGCGGTCCATGGGCGCGGCCGGACAGACGACGGCTCCACCACCCGGGGGCGCGGCCCGGGCTCCGCAAGCGCGGGCGCCGGCCCTCACGACAACCCGTCCCGTCACCCACCTGGGAGGACATCGTGGTCATTCTCGGCGTCATCCTGCTGATCATCGGCTTTGTGATCGGCTTCCCGATCCTGTGGACGATCGGCATCATCCTGGTCGTCATCGGCCTCATCCTGTGGCTCGCCGGGGCCCTCGGTCACGCCGTCGGCGGACGTCGTCACTACTTCTGACCCGGCCTGAGCAGCGGTCCGGGCCGACACCACCAGGTGCCGGCCCGGACCGTCGCGCGTGCGTCCGTTCGCGGCGCGACGCGGTGAGAACGGCGGTCGCCGTGGTCCCGGGCTCCGGCGCCGGAGCCCGGGACCACGCGGACCTCAGCGGCTGGGACGGCCGGGACGGCCGGGACCGGGGGCGGCGGGCGGCTCCTCGTCGGAGTGGGGGCCCTCGCCGTCGGGGGTGCGCCAGGAGTCGGCCCGCTCGGCGGCGGCGCCCTCAGCGGGCCGCGGCGGCCGTCGGCGGAGCAAGCGGTGACTGCCCCAGGCGAAGGCGCCGATGAGCACCGCCGCGATGACCAGTGCGGGCGCCAGGACGCCCGCCGCCGAGGGGCCGGCGGCTTCCGCGGCGGAGAGCGAGTGGGTGATCACGGATTCCGTTCCTTTCCTGGGTTCTTTCGGTTGCCGTTCCGCGGCTCGGCAGTCCCGGGGGAGGGACGAGCCGGATCGGGACCACGGCTGGCGTCCGTCTACCCCGCCCGGCCGGGCGCACTCGCCCGCAGCACCGCAGCTCAGGCGGCAGGCGGACGGGGACGTCACCGTTTCCCCCGGCCGTCACCGGGAGCGCGGCGTCCGGGGAACCGGGACGGTGCGCCGGCGGGCCGGGTGGTTTCCGCGCCGGCAGAGGGGGAAGCCGCCGACCATCCGCTGCCGGTCGTTCGCGCCCGTCCCGGACGCCGAGGGGGTCGCCCGCGTGCGTGCGGGCACGGTTCCCCACCGGGGCCGAACCGCCGGGCGGCGGGCCGCCACCACCGTACGGAGACCGGACGACGGCTCCCCCGACCCGGAAGGAATTCAGCGATGGGCATCGTCATCAGCAGCCCGCTGCCGGACAACGAACGCAAGACGACCGGGGAGGCGCTGCAGGGCGCCCTGGTGGACCTGCTGGACCTCTCCCTGGTGGCCAAGCAGGCGCACTGGAACCTCTACGGGCCCCGGTTCCGCTCCGTCCACCTGCAGCTCGACGAAGTGGTCGCCACCGCGCGCAGCTTCGCCGACGAGGTGGCCGAGCGTGCCGCCGCGATCGGCGTCAGCCCGGACGGCCGGGCCGCCACCGTCGCGGCCTCCAGCGGCCTGCCCGGGTTCCCCGAGGGCTGGACGCCCGACGAGGCGGTGGTCGAGCACCTGGTGAAGGCGTTCGGGGCCGTGATCGAGCGGATGCGCGCGCGGATCGACGAGACGGGCCCGGCGGACCCGGTCACCCAGGACCTCCTGATCGGACTCACGGCCGCGCTGGAGAAGCACAGTTGGATGTTCCAGGCGGAGAGCCGGGGCTGACGCCCGCGGGCCGTGCGCGGCGCGCACGGCCCGACGCCGGCCGGCGGCCGCGCCGGCCCCCGACCGGCCCACTGACGCCCGCCCGGTGCTTTCCGCCGGGCGGGCGTCAGTGGTTGTCAGGAGGGCGTCGGCGGGTGTCGGCCGGCGTCCGCCGTGGTTCGTGGCAGCCGGGTCATGCCGGGTGTCCGGGCTCGATGTCCGCCACGTCGCGGAACGAGAGCACGGGCGTCGTCGCCGAGCCCGGCGCGTGGACGTGCAGCGGCTCCAGGAGGAAGCCGGTGTGATCGCCCCAGTCGGCCCGGTCCAGCACAGTGCCGACGAACCAGGCCGGTGCCAGGTCGAGGACCGGGGCGCCGCCCGGCCCGCGGTGCCAGGCCGTGTCGGCGAACTTGTCGCACTCGTCGCCGGTCCGGCCGCCGAACAACTCGGCCAGCCGGTGGTCGGGCGGCAGCAGGTGGACGCCGAGCACTCGCGCGCCCAGGGCGACGGCGTGGGTGTGGTTCGCCTTCGACAACCACACCGTGAACCGCGCCGGATCGATCGAACACTGCCCGGCGAACCCCACCAGGCAGCCGGCCGGCCGCGGTCCGGCCGCCGTCACGACGTACACCGGATAGTCCAGCAAGCCCGTGAACGCGTCGAAACCGGCCATCTCTCAGGCCTCCGTCCGGACGGCGCTCAGCGGCGCGGCCAGCGACTCCAGGCTGCGCCGCTCGGCCTTGACGCCGATGACGGCCTCGACCAGGCCGGCGGCCGTCATCAGTGCCGCGCCGGTGCAGAAGGCGAGCGTGGTGTCGGAGACCCTGCCGCTGCTGACGAGGCCGTTGAAGAGCAACGGGCCGCTGATGCCGCCGACGGCGGTGCCGATGGCGTAGAAGAAGGCGATGCACAGGGCCCGGGTCTCCAGCGGGAAGATCTCGCTGACCGTCAGGTAGGCCGAACTGGCGCCGGCCGAGGCGAGGAACAGGACGGCCGTCCAGCAGCCGGTCAGGGTGGTGGCGGAGAGCGAGCCGTGCTGGAAGAGGGCGGCGGTGGCGAAGAGCAGCACGCCCGAGCCGATGTAGGTGCCGGCGATCATCGGTTTGCGGCCCAGCGAGTCGAAGAGGTGGCCGAGCAGCAGCGGGCCGAGGAAGTTGCCGACCGCGATCACCGCGAAGTAGTAGCCGGTGTCGCCCTCGGGGACGTCGAAGTAGGTGGTCAGGATCGTCGCGTAGCCGAAGGTCACGGCGTTGTAGAGGAACGCCTGCCCGACGAACAGCGCGAAGCCCAGCGCGGTGCGGCGCGGGTAGCGGGAGAACACGGTGCGGGCGATGGTGACGAATCCCAGCGCTTCCCGCGCGCGGATCCGGATGGGCGCCTCCTCGACGGGCGGCAGGGGCGTGCCGGTCTGCCGCTCGACCGTCCGCTCCGCCTCCGCCACGATCCGCTCCGCCTCGTCGGCCCGCCCGTGGGTGAACAGCCAGCGCGGGCTCTCGGGGACGTGCCTGCGGACGAACAGGATGACCAGGCCGAGCACGACACCGATCCCGAAGGCGAGCCGCCAGCCCACGTCGGTGGCGAAGAGCGAGGTGTCGAGCAGCGCGATCGACGCGAAGGCGCCGAAGGCGGCGCCGATCCAGAAGCTGCCGTTGATGACCAGGTCGATCCGGCCGCGCACCCGGGCGGGGATCAGTTCGTCGATCGCCGAGTTGATCGCCGCGTACTCGCCGCCGATGCCGAAGCCGGTGAAGAAGCGGCACAGGAAGAAGAACCACGCCGACCAGGAGAGGGCGGTGACGGCGGTCGCCGCCAGGTAGACGGCGAGCGTGAGCATGAAGAGCTTCTTGCGGCCGAGCCGGTCGGTCAGCCAGCCGAAGAACAGCGCACCGCTGCAGGCGCCGGCGACGTAGACGGCGGCGGCGACGGTGGTCACCTGGGCGGTGCTGATGCTGATCCCGCTGCCGTGCTGGGCGAGGCGTCCGGCCATGTTGCCGACGATCGTCACCTCCAGGCCGTCCAGGATCCAGACGGTGCCCAGACCGATCACGATCCGCCAGTGCCAGCGTGACCAGGGCAGCCGGTCGAGGCGGGCGGGGACGTCGGTGGTGATCACGCCGGGTTCCGTTTCCCGTGTGCGTGCGGACGGGTTCGCCGGTTCGGCCATGGTGGACCTCCTTCTCCTCGGGTCGGTGATCGTTCCGCGTCTGCCCGCTTCTGCGGAGCCCAAGCCCGTTGGCGCGGCGCGCCGTTAGAGCCTGCCGAGGCCGGGTAGGCGCGGGCGTCGAGACGTCCGTGTCGTCCGCAGCCGGGCGTCCCCGAACCGGTGGAGGAGGACGAGAATGGACACGACGAGGCACGGTGGCGCCGAGCAGGGCGTGGGCGACGCGGCGCGCCGCCTCACCGAGTCCACCGCGAACCTGGTCCGCCAGGATGTCGACCGCGTCCGGGAGGCCGTCGAGGCCCTGGCCGACCGGACGGGAGTGTCCGTCCCCGGCGGCCGCGAGGAACGCGGCAACCGGATCTCCGGGCTGGGCCCGCTGCTCGGCCTGGCCGCCGGACTGGGCGTGGGCCTGGGCCGGGGCATCGGCGTGCTGACCGGGGTGGCCGGGGGCCCGCCCACCAGGACGGGGGCCTGCGTCGCCGCCGTGAGCGCCGCAGCGGCGGCACTGGCCGCCTCCGACGGCCCGATGGCCGCGCTCGGCATCAGCGACCCGAAGGAGTGGGAGCCCGCCGACTGGGCCGCCGATATCGTGCCGCACCGGGCCTACGGCGCTGCCACCGCCGTCCTGCACGGCCTGCGCCGCTCGTGCCGGTGACACCCACCGGCGACACCGGGACCCGCCCTTCGACGCCGGCGCCCGGTCGGGGATTGCTTCGCCCGCCCCGCGCTCAGGTCGGGGGCGTTGGACGGGTGGAACAGCAGTCGACGGTACGCGGCGCGGCGAAAGTGCCGGTAACGCTGCGAAAACGATGCGCCTGGCGGCACCGTCAGCCGCTGCGCCATGGTCGAACCGTGCAGGCAACCACCGAACGGGCGGTCACTCACCGGCCGTCCACCTGGCCCGTGGCCCCCGGCAGACCGCTTCCCGTCGCGGGCGCGTCGGCCGGCCGGGCTCCTGCGCCCCGTCGTAGGCTCGCCGGCGTGACCGCCCCGACCGTCCCCGACCCGGCCGGACTGACCACCGGAGCCCTCGCGCGCCGGCTCGGCGTCTCGCCCACCACCGTCCGGTCCTGGGAGCGCCGCTACGGCATCGGCCCCGCTCGCCGAGACCCCGGGCGGCACCGGCGGTGGGCACCGGACGACGTGGCCGTCCTGGAGGAGATGTGCCGGCTCACCGCCCGGGGCGTCACCCCCGCCGAAGCCGCGCGCGTCGCGGTGGCGGGGGTCGGCCCCACCCCGCCGCAGGCACGGACCGGAACGGTCTCCGGCGGTACCACCCTGCCCGTGGGCACCGTACGGCCCGAGTGCCGGGGCCTGGCCCGTGCCGCCGTCCGGCTCGACGCCCCCGAGATGGCCCTCATCCTGCGCCGCAACGTCGACGAGCTCGGCCTGGTCACCGCCTGGACGGAGGTGATGGCGCCGGCGCTGCGGGCGGTCGGGCGCAAGTGGGCCACCGAGGGCGAGCGCTACGTCGAGGTGGAGCACCTGCTGTCCTGGCACGTCTGCGCCGCCCTGCGCCGGGCCGCCGACCAGGTGCAGCCGCACCTCGGCCCGGCCGCGTTGCTCGCCGGCATGCCGACGGAACTGCACACCCTCGCGCTGGAGGCGCTCGCCGCCGCCCTGGCCGAGCGCGGCCTGCCGTTCCGGATGTTCGGCGCGGCGCTGCCGCCCGACGCCCTGCTCGAAGCCGTGCGCCGGACGGGCCCGCCCGCCGTGCTGCTCTGGTCGCAGGTCCCCGGTACCGCCGACCGGGCCCTGGTCGAGCGGGTCGTCCGCACCGCCTGGGGCCCGCAGGGCGCGCGCACCCGACCGGTGGTGCTGCTCGCCGGACCCGGCTGGGCCGGCCCCCGCCGCCCTCCCGGCACCCTGCGCCCCCGCGACCTCACCACCGCACTCCACCTGCTGGAGGGGCTGCTGCGCTGATCCGCCGCAGGCCAGGCCCCCGGCACCCGTCCCCCGGAAGGAGCGGAACACCGTGGACGAGCGAGCCCAGACCGGAAGACTCTGCCTGGTCACCGGCGCCACCGGCTACATCGGCGGACGGCTGGTCCCCGAACTGCTCTCCGCCGGGTACCGGGTGCGCTGCCTGGTCCGGGACCAGCGCCGGCTGCGCGACCAGCCGTGGCGCGGCCGGGTGACGGCCGTCACCGGCGACGTCACCCGGCCCCCGACCCTGGACGGCGCCTTCGACGGCGTCGACGTCGCCTACTACCTGGTGCACTCCCTCGGCACCGGACCGGACTTCGAGGACACCGACCGCCGCGCCGCCCGGGCCTTCGCCCGCGCGGCCGCCCGGGCCGGGGTGGGCCGGATCGTCTACCTCAGCGGGCTGCTGCCCGCCGGGGTGCCCGAAGCCGAGCTCTCGCCTCACCTGCGCTCGCGCGCCGAGGTCGGCCGGGTCCTGCGCACCGCGGGCGTGCCGACCGCCGAACTGCGGGCCGCCGTCATCATCGGTTCCGGCTCCGCCTCCTTCGAGATGCTCCGCTACCTGACCGAACGCCTGCCCGCCATGGTCACCCCGCGCTGGGTCAACACCCGGATCCAGCCAATCGCCGTGCGCGACGTGCTCCGCTACCTGGTCGCCGCCGCCTCGCTGCCGCCGGACGTCGACCGGGCCTTCGACATCGGGGGACCGGACGTGCTGACCTACCGGCTGATGATGCAGCGGTACGCCAGGGCGGCCGGCCTGCCCCGGCGGCTGATCGTGCCGGTGCCCGTCCTGACCCCGGCGCTGTCCAGCCACTGGGTCGGCCTGGTCACCCCGGTGCCCGGTTCGCTCGCCCGCCCGCTGGTGGAGTCGCTGCGGCACGAGGTGGTCTGCGGCGAGCACGACATCGCCCACTGGATCCCCGACCCACCGCAGGGACTGACCGGCTTCGACCGCGCCGTCGAACTCGCCCTGCGCCGCATCCGCGAAGCCCGGGTCACCACCCGCTGGTCCTCCGCCTCGCTCCCTGGCGTCCCCAGCGACCCGCTGCCCACCGACCCCGACTGGGCGGGCGGCAGCCTCTACCAGGACCTGCGGGAACGGCGGGTGGCGGCCGATCCGGCCGCGGTGTGGCGGGTCGTGGAGGGCGTCGGCGGCGAGAACGGCTGGTACTCCCTGCCGTTCGCCTGGGCGCTGCGCGGCACCGTCGACCGGCTGGCCGGCGGCGTCGGACTGCGCCGCGGCCGGCGCGACCGGGACCACCTGCGGGTCGGCGACGCCCTCGACTTCTGGAGGGTCGAGGAGATCGAGCCCGGGCGCCTGCTGCGCCTGCGTGCCGAGATGCGCCTGCCGGGACTGGCCTGGCTGGAGATGCGGGTCGCGCCCGACGGCGAGGGCGGAACGCTCTACCGCCAGCGCGCGCTGTTCCACCCGCACGGACTGGCCGGCCACGCCTACTGGTGGTCGGTGGCGCCGTTCCACTCGCTGGTGTTCGGCGCGATGGCGCGCAACATCACGGAACGCGCCCGAAGGGCCGCCGTGCCGCGCAGCACCCCGAGAACCCCGACCGATTCCGCTCCGAGGGCCCACCCATGACCGTCTCGATCGTCCTGTTCACCCAGGACCTGCGCCTGCACGACAACCCGGTGCTGCACGCCGCCCGCGCCGCCGCGGACCAGGTGGTGCCGCTGTTCGTCCTCGATCCCGCCGTGGAGGCGGCCGGTTTCGCCGCCTCCAACCGGCTGGCCTTCCTGGCCGACTGCCTCGCCGACCTGGACGCCTCGCTGCGCTTCACCGGCTCGCGCCTGATCGTGCGCCGCGGCGCGACCGCCGAGCAGACGGCCCGGGTGGCCGCCGAGAGCGGTGCGGGGACGGTGCACGTCGCGGCCGGGGTCAGCGCGTTCGCCCGTCGGCGCGAGGCGGGGCTGCTCGCCCTGTTCGGCGAGCGTCTGCACGTCCATGACGCCTCCGTGACGGTGGTCCCGGCCGGGCGGATCGCCCCGGCGGGCCGCGACCACTACGCGGTGTTCACCCCGTACCACCGGGTCTGGCAGCAGGCCCCCCACCGCACGGTGCTGGGCGCGCCCCGGGTGATCCGCACGCCGGAGGGCATCGGCAGCGAGAACCTCGTGGTCACGGGCCCGCTCTCGCCGGCCCTGCCCCGCGGCGGCGAGAGCGCGGCGCGGGCGCGCTGGCGGCGCTGGGACCTCGACGGCTACGCCCAGGGGCACGACGACCTCGCGGGCGACTCGACCTCCCGGCTGTCGCCGTACCTGCACTTCGGCTGCCTCTCACCCACCGAGCTGACCGCCCGCGCCCTGCGGCACGGCGGCGAAGGGGCACAGGCCTTCGTACGGCAGCTCGCCTGGCGCGACTTCCACCACCAGGTCCTCGCGGCCCGGCCCGACGCCGCGCACCACGACTACCGTTCCAAGGGCGACCGCTGGCACCACGACGAGCACGAGGCCGAAGCCTGGCGGCAGGGCCGCACCGGCTACCCGATCGTCGACGCCGGGATGCGCCAGCTCGCCCACGAAGGCTGGATGCACAACCGCGCCCGCCTGCTGACGGCGAGCTTCCTGGCCAAGTCCCTCTACCTGGACTGGCGCATCGGCGCCGCCCACTTCCTCGACCTGCTGGTCGACGGCGACGTCGCGAACAACCAGCTCAACTGGCAATGGGTGGCCGGAACCGGCACCGACACCCGCCCCAACCGGGTCCTCAACCCACTGCGCCAGGCCGACCGCTACGACCCCGACGGCGACTACGTGCGCCGCTGGGTACCGGAGCTGGCCCACCTGCCCGGGCCCGCCGTCCACCGCCCCTGGCCGCTCGCCCCCGACTACCCGGACCCGGTCATCGCCCCCGAGACCCTCTCGACCCGCCTGCGCCGGGCCCGCGGCCTCGACTGAAGGAGCGCCGGCCGGGGTCCCGTCGCGCGTCGGCTGCCTGCCGGCGTGCGACGGGACCCGGGGGGATCGTCCGATCGGTCCGGTCAGGCGGCGGGCTCGGTGGCGACCAGGGCGGTGATCTCCTTGGCGAGCTGGGGGCCGAGTTCGCCCCAGCCGTCCTTGTAGCCGTAGACGCCGGCCAGGGTGCGGGCCTCGTAGTCGCCGTTCAGGATCTCGATGTCGTCGGCGGTGATGAGGCCCGGGTGGGCGACGCCGACGGCGGAGGAGACCTTGAGCAGTTCCTTGCGCAGGGTGCGCAGGTAGACGGCGGCGCGGGTGGACTTCGAGGCCGGGTCGAGGCCGCGGGCCAGCCAGGGGTTCTGGGTGGCGATACCGGTGGGGCACCGGTCGGTGTGGCACTTCTGGGCCTGGATGCAGCCGATCGACAGCATGGCCTCGCGGGCCACGTTGATCATGTCGGCACCCAGGGCGAAGGCGACGGCGGCGTTCTCGGGCAGGCCGAGCTTGCCGGAGCCGATGAAGGTCAGCTCGTCGGTGAGGCCCTGTTCGGCGAAGGTGCCGTAGACCCGGGAGAAGCCCATCCGGAAGGGAAGGGACACCGAGTCGGCGAACATCCGCGGCGCCGCGCCGGTGCCGCCCTCGCCGCCGTCGACGGTCACGAAGTCGACGCCGCGGTCGCGGCGCGCCATGAGGGTGGCCAGCTCCTGCCAGAAGCCCAGCTCGCCGACCGCGCTCTTGATGCCGACGGGCAGGCCGGTCTCGGTGGCGAGCAGCTCGACGAAGTCGAGCATCGAGTCGACGTCGCCGAACGCGGTGTGCCGCGACGGGGAGGCGCAGTCCCGGCCGACCGGGATGCCGCGGATGGCGGCGATCTCCGGGGTGACCTTGGCGCCCGGCAGCATTCCGCCCAGGCCGGGCTTGGCGCCCTGGGAGAGCTTGATCTCGATCGCCTTGACCGGTGCGCCGGCGACGACGTCCTTGAGCTTGCCGAGGTTGAAGCTGCCGTCCTCGTTGCGGCAGCCGAAGTACGCGGTGCCGAGCTGGAGGACGAGGTCGCCGCCCTGGCGGTGGTACGGGGAGAGGCCGCCCTCGCCGGTGTTGTGCATCGCGCCCGCCTCCGCCGCGCCCTTGTTGAGGGCGGAGATGGCGGCGCCGGAGAGCGAGCCGAAGCTCATCGCCGATATGTTCACCACGCTCGCCGGCCGGAAGGCCTTGGCGCGCCCGCGCGGCCCGCCCAGCACCTTGGCGGAGGGCAGGGGGGACTGCGGGTCGTGGGTGTCGGGCACCGCGTCGGCGAAGGTGCGCTGCTTCAGGTACGCGTGGCCCTGGACGTGCGCGACGTCGACCTCGGTGCCGAAGCCGAAGTAGTTGTTCTCCTCCTTGGCCGACGCGTAGATCCAGGTGCGCTGGTCGCGGCTGAAGGGGCGCTCCTCCTCGTTCGACGTCACGATGTACTGCCGCAGCTCCGGCCCGATCGTCTCCAACAGGTACCGGGCGTGCCCGAGCACCGGGAAGTTCCGGAGCAGCGCGTGCTTCTTCTGGACGAGGTCGCGGGCAGCCAGAAGCGCCACCGCTGTCGCGGCGGCCGCGCCGATCTTCCGGGCTTGCATGGAGGTTCCTCCTCGATGGCCGACCCCATCGCCACCGGTGGAGTCGTCGTGTCGTGCGTCGGGTGGTGCAGGACGTTGGACGGCGGGCGGCCGGCCGGTCGGGCGTCGGCGTCCGTCGGAGAATGCGCACTGATCGTAAGAGGCCCCCCTGGCCGCTCCGCGGTCAGGGGGGCCTCAGCGCCCGGCGTTCTCCTGCTGTTTCCCCGCCCGCACGCCGGAACCTCCTCGGTCCCCCGTGCTCCCCGTCATGTCGGGAGCCGGGCCGCGGGAGGGGAGCACTTCCGGCCTTGCTCGGCGCCGCTCCACGAGGTCAGTCGTACGGGACGACGGCGACCGGGCAGTGGACGTGGTGGATCGCGGCGTGGGCGACGGGGCCGAGGTGGTGGTGCCGGAACGGCAGGTGGCGCAGGCGGCGGCCGAGGACGAGGAGACGGGCCGTCGCGGCCGCGTCGACGAGTTCGACGGCAGGCTTGCCGCGGACCAGGTCGGCGGTCACCTCCACCTCGGGGTGAAGGGTCCGCAGCGGGTCGAGGGCTTCGGCGAGGCCGGTCCACTCGACGCTGGAGAGCTCACCCTCCAGCCCGCCGATGGCGCCGTAGGACATGTACTCGCTGCCGGCCGGCGGGGACCAGACGTGGATGACCCGCAGCGGCGCCGAGCGCAGCGCGGCGGCCCGGAAGGCGAAGGCCAGCACGTTCTCCGGGGGGTGGGCCAGGTCGATGCCGACCGTCACGGCGCCGTCCGGCTCGTCCTCCCGGGCGCGGACCAGCACTACCGGGCAGACGGAGCGGCGCAGCACCTCCTGGCTGACCGAGCCGACCAGGAAGCCGCGCAGGGTGCCCAGCCCGCGGGAACCGAGCACCAGCAGGGCGGCGTGGTGCGAGGCTTCCTCCAGGGCCTCCACCGGGTCGGCGGACACCGGGGCGGAGGAGACCGGCACCCCGGGCACCAGGGCGGACAGCGCGGACTCGCGGTCGGCGAGGTGGGCGAGGGCGCGGTGGTACGTCTGGTCGCTGCCGACCACGTCCCGCTTCGGCCAGGGCCAGGCCTCCAGGACTTCGAGCGGGACGCCGCGGCGCTGCGCCTCGCGGGCGGCCCACTCGGTGGCGGTCAGGCTCTCGGGCGAGCCGTCGAAGCCGACGACGACGGGCCCGGTGGGGGGTCCGGTGGGGGTTCCGCCGGGGGGAGGCCCGGTCGGGGCGGGATCGGTCACGGCGTGCTCCTCAGGTTCCGCGGCGCGGCGAGGGCCGTAGCCGGCCGCCGGGGCCGCCTCGGGTTGCGACCCCAGTATCGGTGGTGGCCGCGCCCGGCACCTCCCGGGGCTCCCGGGGGCGGCCCTCCACCCCGGGAGGCCGGGGCGGGGCCGGACCCGGGTCGCCAGCGGCCGTCCGGGGGTGACACGGGCGACGACTGCGGCGGCAGGCAGCCGTCGGCGAGGGGTTCGCCGGCGTGGGCGGGCCGGAAAGGATTCTGCGGGGAGCTGTCACACTCACGCCTCGCGATCCGTCGGGTCGGTGAAAGCACCGAACAGCCCGAGAGGAACACGACGTTGACCACCCGAGAAGGCGCTCGCCACCCTGATGACGGCCATCGGCCAGGTCAACTTCTTCGTGGCGATCGCGCTGATCGCCAAGCCCGTCCCCGGCCGTTCCTTCACCGAACCCTGGGCCTGACGAATCCGTGGTGCCACCCCCGGCCCGCCGAGCCCCTCGCTCGGCGGGCCGATGCCGGGGTCGCGGGGGTGGCGGCTCAGGCCGGGGCCGGGGTCAGGTCGGCGCGGCCGAAGAGCAGCGCCCAGCCGTGGGGGAGTCGGGCGAGTACGCGGTCGGTGAGGTGGTCGCCGGCCAGGTCGGCGAGGGCGGCCAGGACGGAGGAGGCGTCCCAGCGGGCCGCGGTGAGGCTGGTGCCCAGGACGTCGGCGAGGGCTTCGACGAACGCGGGCGCGCCGACCGGCGTCGGAAGGGGGATCTGGGAGGAGAAGACGACGCGGGCCCGCTCGGGAAGCACGGAGGCGAGGTCGCAGCGTTCGTCGCCGGTGAGCTGTGAGCCGAGCAGGGCCAGGACCGCGTCGAGGACGCGTTCGGCCTCCTCGTCACCGGGGTAGCGGCCGAGGGTGCGGACCTGCTGGATCAGGCGGCGGTGCCGGGTCATGGCGGTGGCCTTCCGGGGCGGGCCGCCGCACGCGGCGGCCGGAACGGCGGTCGGGGCTGGTGGTCGGGGACCGGCGGTCGAAGGGTCAGGGGCGTCGGACGGCGTCCGGGCGGCCGAACAGGACGTCGTAGCCGGGCGGCAGTTGGAGCAGGACCTGCTCCATGAGCTGGTCGTCGGCGGCGTCGGCGACCGTGGACAGGACGGCGCCGATGTCCCACGGGGCGGTGGCTTCGGTGGCGCCTTCTATCCAGGCGGCGGTGGCGCGCACGAACCGTTCGGGACTGAGCGGTTCGGCGGCCTGGAGCGGGTTGAGCAGGACCAGGGCGAGGGTCTCGGGCAGCCGGGCCGCGAGGCGGGCGCGCACGGCGCCGACCAGGTGGGCGCCGAGCAGGGCCAGGACCACGCGGGCGCAGCGCTCGGCCTCCTCGGGTGTGCTGTACTCGCCGCGTTCCCGGACCTGGTCCAGGAACGCTTCCCAACGGATCGTCACCGTGCACTCCTTCCTCCGGGATCGGGGGCGAACGAGGTCCGGTCCGTCGCCGGCCGGATCACGGGGCCAGGCGGCGGCCTAGGCCGGTGAGCTCGAGGAGCCGGGTTACGGGGCGGCCGATGCCGCGTAGCACGAGGCGTCGGCCGCTGCGGTCGGCCTGGTTGCGGGCCCGGACGAGGACGCCCAGGCCCGAGCAGTCCATGAACGTGACCTCCGAGAGGTCGAGCACCACCTCCTGGTGCTCCGCCAGTGCACGGGAGATCTCTCGGCGCAGGTGCGGGGCGGTGTCGAGGTCGATCTCGCCGTGCGCCGTCACCACGAACGGGGTCGCCT
Organism: Kitasatospora sp. NPDC017646; assembly: GCF_044329365.1. NCBI lineage: Bacteria > Bacillati > Actinomycetota > Actinomycetes > Kitasatosporales > Streptomycetaceae > Kitasatospora > Kitasatospora sp. NPDC017646. The sequence goes on from NZ_JBIRJC010000016.1 coordinate 73,354, forward strand.
GGGTGGTCATGGGACTGCTCGCTGTCCGTCCGGCCCGTGTGCCGGGCAGGTGGAGAACCGGACCGGGGTGTCCCGTGCCGCTCCGCCGGGGGGACCGGGCGGCACGGGACGGCCTCGGGAGGGGGTCAGGCCTGGATCTGCTTGCGGCCGTCGCTGTGGCCGATGGCGATCTTGCGGGGCTTGGCCTTCTCGGCGACCGGGATCCTCAGGGTCAGCACGCCGGAGTCGTAGTCGGCGGTGATCCCCTCCGGGTCGAGGGTGTCGGAGAGCATGACCTGCCGGGAGAACACGCCGAGCGGGCGCTCGGACAGCTCCCACTTCACGCCCTCGCCCTCCTGGCGCGGGCGGCGTTCGGCCTTGACGGTCAGCATGTTCCGTTCGACGTCGATGTCGATCGCCTGCGGGTCCACCCCGGGCAGGTCGAAGCAGATCACGTACTCGTCACCGGTGCGGTACGCGTCCAGCGGCATCGGGGTCGGCCGCGACCAGGTGCCGGTCGTGTTGAGGAACTGCTGGGTCAGCCGGTCCAGCTCGCGGAACGGGTCAGTGCGCATCAGCATCGCGAAACACCTCCATTGATCGATGGGTGCCAGTGCGCTTCACCTGACACTGTTGTAGCACGTCGTCGGTTCGATGACAAAGGCAAACTGTCGTCCGTAGAATGACGCCATGAGTACGAAGCCGTCGAAGCCCGTGCCCGGCTCCGAGCCGGTCTCCTTCCTCGCCGCCGCGTCGGCCCTCGCCGCCATCGACGACGCGGTCCGCGCCGCCCGCGCGCCCTCCGCCGAGCCCGAGGAACCACGGGAGGAGGGGGCCGAGCAGGCGTTGGCCGCCCTGGTGCTGCTGCGGGAGCTGCGCGCCCGGCTCGCCGACTGGGAGGCCCCGCTGGTCGAGGCGGCCCGCGCCGGCGGCGCGACCTGGGCCGACCTCGCCCGCCCCATGGGCGTCGCGAGCCGCCAGGCCGCCGAGAACCGCTACCTGCGGCTACGCCCCGCCGGCGCTCCTGCGGCGGGGGAGACCGGAGCGGAGCGGCTCAAGGCCGTGCGTGACCGCCGGGCCGCCGACCGCGCCGTCAGCGCCTGGGCCCGCGACCACGCCGCCGGCCTGCGCGTGCTGGCCGCCCAGATCACCGCCGCCTCCGGCCACGCCCCGGCCGCCGGGCCCGCGCTGACCGCGCTCACCATCGCCCTCGGCGCCGCCGACCCCGCCGACCTCATAGCGCCCCTGGCCGACATGCGTCCGCACCTCGCCGACGCCCATCCCGAGCTCGCCACCCGCCTCGATGACCTCGCCCGCCACACCGACCGCCTCCGCCATGACAGCGACCAACGACGCGCCTGAGCCCTGCGCCGACGCCCAGGACGACCGCTGGCGGCACATCGAAGAACGGCTCTCCGCCCTGGAACGCCGGATCCGGGAGCACGGCGGCGCGGCCCTGACCACGATCGACGCCTGCCTGGCCCGGCTCGACGCCCTGCGCCACGAGCTCGCCACCCGGCCCTGGCCCCCGACGAGCCCCGACGCTACCGCAACGAGCGCGGCCGGGCCGTCGCCGAGGTGCTCACCTTCCGTGACGGCCTGGTCTGCCGCGGCTTCGGCGCGTACGGGCCGGAGGTGTGAGGACCCGGGGGCGCGCCCCGGGCAGCGCCGCCCCGGGGTGCCCGCGCACGGCTACTCCCAGACGACGTAGTGGTCGTTGAACTCCCCGCCGACGCAGAACCCGCGACGGGTGCGGATGTCGGCGGCCACGAAGCCGCCGCCCTCCTCGCACTGCAGCACGGTGACGGCCGGGTCGAGGTGGCGGACGTGGTCGATGGCGAAGGCCGGGACCCCGCCCAGCGGGAGCGCGGCCGTGGCCAGGACGGCCAGGACGGCCAGGGCGGTGAGGCGTGTGGCAACGGTCATGCCCGGTCAACGAGGCCGCCCGGCCGAGTTCACCTCCGGGCGCGCCCCGGGTCCGGCGCTCCTTCGCGCACAGCCGGTCGGAGACCGTGGAGTCTTCAGCGAAGTTGTCTGAGCAAGTTCGGCCGCCGTTCGCCCGCGCGCCCTTCCCCGGGCCGCGCTGAACCGGTATCTCTGTCCCGCCCGTGGTGCAACGCCACGGCACCCACCCTCACGCAACCAACGGGACGAGGTACCCCCAATGCGACTGCGCTGGAGCCCACTCGGCGGACTGTTCGCCACCCTCCCGCTCCTCGGCGCCCTGGTCGTCGGCGCGCCCGCCACCGCGCAGGCGGCGGGCGGCAGCGGCAACCTGATCGTCAACGGCGACGCCGAGGCCGGCGGCTACTGCACCGACGACTGGAGCGCCGCCACCACCGTCCCCGGCTGGACGACCGAGGCCGGCGGCGTCGACGTCATGTGCTCCACGGTCGGCTCCTTCGGCCTGCCGAACGACGGCAGGACGCCCGGCAAGGCCTTCTTCGGGCCGGGCAACTTCGGCGACGGCTCGATGAGCCAGACCGTCGACGTCTCCTCCGCCGCCACCGCGATCGACGGCGGAGGCGTGCACTACGACCTGGCGGGCTGGCTGGGCGGTTGGACCACGTACGGCGGCTACGTCGCGGTCGGCCTGCACTTCCAGGACGCCGCCGGCAGGCCGCTCGGCCCGACCGCGAAGCTGCCGACCGTCTCCGCGACCGACCGCGGCCTCAGTACCGAGTTCCTCTCCCGCACCGCCACCGGCGCCGTCCCGGCCGGGACCAGGTCGATCCAGGTCGAGGTGCAGTTCCTGTCCTCCACGAACGAGACCGGCTACCTGGACAACCTCTCGCTCACCCTCGACACCCCGGTCGCCGCGCCCGCGCCGCTCACCCCGCCCGCCTCCCGAGTGCCGGGCTACGACCACGTGTTCACCGTCATGATGGAGAACACCGACTACTCCCAGATCATGAACGACCCGGCGGACACCCCGTACATCCACGGCCTGATGGCCCAGGGCGCCACCCTCACCGACGCCCACGGCGTCTACCACCCCAGCGACGAGAACTACCTCGCCATCGCGGGCGGCGACACCTACACCAAGGGCGCCACGTACTGGCCGAACATCAACTCCCCGCAGCGCAACCTCGGCGACACCGTCGAGGCCGCCGGGAAGACCTGGAAGGCCTACGAACAGGGCATGGGCACGCCCTGCAACACCAACAAGAACAACGACACGTACTACATGCCCGACGACGCGCCCTTCATCAACTACACCGACATCAGCGGCGATCCGGCCCGCTGCGCGGCCCACCTGTTCGACACCACGCAGCTGACCACCGACCTGAAGTCGGCCGCCACCACGCCGAACTTCTCCTGGATCGCCGCCGACGACTACTACGACGGCGAGGCCTCCGGCAACGGCAGCGCCACGAGCCTGAAGACCCAGGACGGCTGGCTGCAGCAGACCCTCGCCCCGGTGCTGTCCTCGCCGGCCTGGACCCAGCAGCGCTCGCTGCTGCTCCTGACCTGGGACGAGAGCCAGAACGAGGGCTACAACCACGTCGCCACCGTCGTCCTGGGCTCCCAGGGCACCGTCCCGGCCGGTACCAGCAGCCCGCTGCACAACGACCACTACGGCATCGGGCGCACCATCGAGTCGGCCCTCGGCCTGCCAGGGCTGACCGCCAACGACACCTACGCGACGCCGCTGAACGCCGCCTTCGCGCCGTCCACCGCCGCCGGACCGGCGCTGACCGGTGACCTGAACGCGGTGGCCAACGGCGGCAACGTCACCTTGCGCTACGGCCTGCCGACCGCGTCCCAGGCCGGTGCGAAGAACTGGGTCGGCCTCTACCCGGCGGGCGTCACCCCCGGATCCCAGTCCGCGCTCACCTGGTCCTACACGCCCAACCAGAGCGGCGCGGTCACCTTCGCCACCGGCAAGCTCAAGGGCCCGGGCCGCTACGACGCGTACTACCTGGCCAACGACGGCTACTCGGTGCTGGCCGGACCGTTCACCCTGACCGTCGGCTGACGGCGGCGAGAGGGGCCCGCGGCGCGCGGGCCCCTCAGCGGCCGGCCGAGCGCGCCACGGCCAGGGGCAGCGCGGTCGAGCGCCGCCCCGGCATCGCACGGCACATCGGGCCGGAACCACTCGGCGTGTTAGGGACCGCTCGCTTCGGGCACCCGCTCTTGCGGACCAGGAGGGTTTCGCGGCGAGGAGGCGGCGGCATGGACGGGCGCGCACCGGAGCGCCATCGGGAAGCGGACGGTGAGGGCCGGGTCGACGACGGCGCGACGAGCGGCCTGCCCGGGCCGCGCGGACCGCTGTCGGCGGCGGTGCTCGGGCTGGTGACCGCCGGGCCGCCCGGCGCCGGCCGGCTGCTCGCCCCGCCCGGCCCACTCTCCGACCCTTGGGGCGAGGACCACCAGCTCGCGCTGTACCTGTGCTACGAGCTGCACGGCCGGGGCCTGCCCGGCGTCCACCCCGGCTGGGAGTGGGAACCCGAACTGCTGGCGCTGCGAAGGGAGTTGGAGCGCCCCTTCCTCGCGGCGGTCCGTGCCGAGGTGGAACCGGTGCCGCCGCTGCCCGAGGTGCTGGATCAGCTGCTGACCGAGCCGGTGGAGGGCACCGGGCCGTCCTACTTCCTGTTGGGGCAGGGCGAGCGCCGCTATGCCCGGGAGTACCTGGTGCACCGTTCCGTCTACCACCTCAAGGAGGCGGACCCGCAGCTGTGGGCGCTGCCCAGGGTGCACGGGCCCGCACAGGCGGTGCTGATGTCGATCGCCTACGACGAGTACGGTGCCGGGCGCCCGGAACGGGCCCACGCCTCGCTGTTCGCCCGGATGATGGTCGCCTTCGGCCTCGATCCCCGCTACGGGCACTACCTGGACCTGGTCCCCGCACCGACCCTGGCGACGGTCAACCTGATGATGCTGTTCGGCCTCCACCGGGCGCTGCGGTACGCGGCGGTCGGGCAGTTCGCCGCCATCGAGATCACCTCCTCGCCCGGCTCGGCCCGGCTGGCGAACGCCCTGGAGCGCCTGGGCGGCGGGCCCGACGGCGTGCTGTTCTACCGCGAGCACGTCGAGGCGGACGCCGTCCACGAGCAACTGGTGCGCCGCGGGGTGATCGGCGAACTGGTGGACGCCGAGCCCGGGGCCGCCCCGGACATCGCCTTCGGCATCGCCGCCGCCGACGCCCTGGACAGGCGCTTCGGGGAGCATCTGGTGGACTGCTGGCAACGCGGACGGACGTCCCTGCGCTCAGCCCTGCCCGGTGACGGGGGCCTCCCCGGTACGCCGCTCCGAACGATCTGAAGGCTCCGGACGCTCCGCTCCGGAGGGCCTCGGGGACCCCCGCCGAGGCCCGCCGTGCCGCCGGTGACTGGTGTCGCAGAACGGGTACGTCCGGCTGCGCCGACAGGCGCACAGCGCCACCACGGGGCGCTCGGACACCCGGCGCGAGCCGTCCGGCAGGACCACCTCCACCGGTCCCTCGACCAGCAGCGGACCGCCCGGCACGACCGTCACCCGGGTGACGTGGTCAGCGCTCCCGGACACCGCGCACCACCACCAGCTCCTCCTCGCGCTCGCCCGGCCGGATCAGCCCCAGCTGCTCGAACAGGGCGGCGCGGGCCGTCAGCACCGGCCCGAAGGGCTGCCGCCGCCGCGCCGCCACGTCCGCGCGCAGCCCGGACCGGCGCAAGGCCGCCAGCGTGGCCGGGACGTCCGCGAGCGCGGACTGCACCACCAGCAGGACGCCGCCCACGGCCAGCACGCGCGGGGCCGTGCGGCAGATCCGGTCCAGGACCAGCCGTCCGTCCGATCCGGCGTCCCAGGCCAGCGCGGCGCCGCGCCCGGGGGCGAGGCCGCCGGCCCTGGTGGGGACGTACGGGGGGTTGGCGGTGACCAGGTCGAAGCGCCGGCCGACCACCGGGACCAGCAGGTCACCGTGCCGCAGCCGGATCCGCCGGCGGTGCAGCCGGGCGTTGCACCAGGCGGCGACGATCGCGCGGGCGGACAGGTCCACCGCCGTGACCCGCGCGCCGCTGTGGGCGGCCACCAGCGCGACGGCACCCGTCCCGGTGCACAGGTCGAGCACCCGGCTGGAGCCGTCGAGGGGCTCCCGACGCACGCAGTCGGCCAGGAGTTCGGTGTCGCCCTGGGGCGGATAGACGCCCGGCGGTCGGATCAACAGCATGCGGAGCGGGTGCCCGCTCCGCCGCCGTCCACACCCGTCCCGGGAACCCGGAACCGGGGCGCACCGCTTCACTGAGCGCGCACGATGACCACCGGGCAGGTCGCGTGCTGCGCGCAGCGGGTGCTCACCGAGCCGAGCAGCGCCCGGGTGAAGCCGCCGCGACCGTGGCTGCCCACCACCAGCAGCTCGGCGCCCCTCGCCGCGTCCAGCAGGACGTCGGAGGCGTCGCCCATGACCATGGTCCTGCGGACCTGCACCGGGCAGTCCGCGCCGAGGACGGCGCCCAGCTCATCGGCGAACCTCCGCTCGGCGAGTTCCTGGTCGAAGGTGGAGTCGACGACCGGCGCCGACCAGCCGAAGTGGCTCGGCGGCTCCCACGCCCCCACCGCCTCCACCACGCCGCCGATCATCCCGGCGTGCCGGACCGCCCACCGCAGCGCGGCGTGCGACGGCTGAGAGCCGTCCACACCGACCACGACACGGGGGAGAGAGTCGTTCGCATCCATCGGTACCGTCTCCTGGGGGGTGTGGCCGTCGCTCCTCCCCACCACGGTGCGGACGGCCCGCCGCCACCGCCAGTACGGTCCGGCACCCGGGTGACGTCGACGGCGGGTCCAGGGTGTGCCCCGGTTTCCTCAGCCGGTACTTCGCCCGGACGGGACCACCGGGTGCACGTGCCGGCCGACCAGGCCGTTCCGCCCCGGGCGGCGCAGGCTCCGGGTGCTGGTCGGGGAGCTGGAGCGCCGCCCGCACACCGTCCTCGCGGGCAGGCCGGTGGGGCCGCAGCCGGGCTGCGGCCCCACGCGGGTCCGGGGTCAGGAGGCGTTGAGGGCGGTGGCGGCGCGGAGTCCGCCGGGCCGCGAGGTGGAGCGGAAGAAGGTGTGCAACGGAGCCCTCCCATGGGGGGTCGGGCCCTGGGCGTGCGCGCAACGCCGCTGGTGGGCGGCGGTCGGGGGCAGGCCCGGGGGTGAGGGGGGAAACGCGCACGTGCAGCAGGCAGCCCTGGCGTCCGGCGGGGCGTGGAGTGTCGGCCCGTGGGGGACGGGACGTCCGGCCGTGACGAGGAATGATCAGGGCATGCCAAGAGGGTCGTGCCGGGCCTGCACGGCCTCGGCGCTAGGAAGGTAGCCAAGCCCGCACCGGCGAACAAGGCCGGCGTCCGTGCCATGACCGAGGCTTGACCGGGCGGGATGTCGCCAGTGGCGCCGAACCGCCGTCGCCCCCGCTGAGCGGCGGTTCACCTCGTGCACGCAACGGCCGAGGCCGGTGGGGGCCTCGGCCGTTGCGGCCGGTCCTGCGCGGGGCCGGACCTCGGGCGGGCGGTCGTGGACGAACGCCGTCGGCGGGTCGTGGTCGCTACAGGGCGCAGCAGCCGTCGCGGCGCAGCGCCCGGCCGACGGCGTACGGCGAGATGGAGCAGCCGGGCGGAGTCGCCCGACCAGGACGGGTGGTCGGCCGCCCCGTCGGTGATCCGCCGGGGCTCGCCCGTGGGCGGGGCGGCAGCGGTGAGACGTCCTCGTCGCCCGAGACCACGGTGCCGTCGACGGCCAGGGAAGCGCTACCGGGACGGCGAACCCAGCACCCTCGACGGCCGGGCGGCCAGGGCGTCCGCGGCTGCCGCCGTCGTGACGGCCGGTCCGAGCGCCGCGCCCGCGCCCGCGAGGGCGGCCACCCCGATGAACCCGCGCCTGCTCAACTCCCTTTCGCTGAAGGCCTGTCGGCCGAACTCCTGTTGGCTGAAACGGTGTGGGCTGGACTCCTGTTGGCTGGTCTCCCGCCCGTGCCCGTCCCGGAGAAACGACACATCCGTTCCCTTCCCGTCACCATGGACCCCGTGGTTCTCGGCATGTCCATTGTCATCGGGGGTGGCGGCGAGAGCGGCAGTTTCGAACCTTCGGACCGTCAACACGTCGGCTGCGAACAGGAATTCAGCCCGCCCGTCGCTCGCCGGCCGGTGTGTCGGGCTCGTCGAGGAGCAGCTCCAGGAGGGGCAGGGCCGCCTCCAGCGCTCGGCACTGCTCGGGGCTGAGGCGGGTGCTGCGCCTGGCCAGCAGGGCGGTGCGTTCGCGGCGGATCCGGGCGAGGGTGTCCCGTCCGTGCGGGGTGGGGGCGAGGAGCTGGGAGCGGCCGTCCTGGGGGTCGGGGGTCTTGCCGATCAGGCCGTCGGCGACGAGGGGGGCGACCGTACGGACCATGGACGGGACGGCCACGCCCTCCCGCGCGGCGAGTTCGCCCAGCCGCAGCGGGCCGTGCTGCTCGACCCGGGCCAGGGCGGACAGCTGGGCGGAGGTGAGGTCCTGGTCGCCGGAGGCGCGGACCAGCTGGCGGTTGAGCCGGCCGATCGCCAGGCGGAGCCGGACCAGCGCCTCGGCGGAGAGCCCGCCGCCGTCCGTGCTCACGGCCCGTGCTCCTTCGTGGGCGGGGCACCGCGGTCCGCCGCAGCGGTGGACCGGTCGGGCGCCGGCCGGGCGGCCGCCGACGGGCCGGGCCCGGCCGGAACGGTGCCGGAGTGCTCGGCGGCGGACCGGGGCCGGCCGCGGACCAGCGAGGCGGCCGCCGCGACCAGGGACATCGCGATCGCCAGCCAGAACACCACCACCAGCCCGTCGTGGAAGGGCCCCGAGATCAGCTGGGGGAAGAACTCCCGGCCGGTCAGCGTCCGGGCGCTGTCCGGCGGGAGCCCGCCGAGCACGTGCGGGCCCAGTAGCTGCTGGACGGGGTTGTAGCCGAGGAACGCGGCGAACAGGGTCCCGACCGGCGGCAGCGAGGCGATGGTGCGCGCATCGGCGGCGGGCACGCCCTGCGCGGTCAGCCCGGCGGTCAGGGTGTGCGGCAGCGAGCCGGCCAGCCCGGCCACCATCAGGGAGAAGAAGACCCCGATCGACAGCACCATCCCGGCGTTCTGGAAGGTGGCCCGCATGCCGGAGGCGGCGCCGCGGGCCGCGGCGGGCACGCTCGACATGATCAGCGAGGTGTTGGGGGCGGCGAACAGGCCACCGCCCAGGCCGTTGAGGAAGACCAGGAGCGCGAACCACGGGTAGCCGAAGTCGGTGGGCAGCAGGAGCAGCCCGGCGAAGGAGACGGCCATCACCACCAGCCCCCCGGCGGCGAACAGCCGGGCCCCGGCGCGGTCCGACAGGTAGCCCGAGATCGGCCCGGCGGCCAGGAAGCCGACGGTCAGCGGGACGAGGTAGATGCCGGCCCACAGCGGGGTGTCGGCGTAGTCGTAGCCGTGCAGCGGCAGCCAGATTCCCTGGAGCCAGATGATCAGCATGAACTGCAGCCCGCCGCGGGCGATCGAGCCCAGCAGGGTGGCCGCGTTCCCGCCGGTGAAGACCGCGTCGCGGAAGAGCGAGAGCGGGAACATCGGCTCCGCGGTCCTCGCCTCGACCAGGCAGAACACGGCCAGCAGCGCGACCCCGCCGACCAGCCCGGTCAGCACCCAGGGGTTGGTCCAGCCCATGGTGCGGCCGCCGTAGGGCTGGATGCCGTAGGTGATCGCGGCGAGCAGGGCGGTCAGGCCCACGCCGAAGGTGATGTTGCCCCACCAGTCGATCCGGGCCGGCTTGCGCACCCCGGTCTCGCGCAGCGAGCGGTAGGCCCAGACGGTGCCGAGGACGCCGATCGGCACGTTGACCCAGAAGATCGAGCGCCAGTTCCACTCCGCCAGCAGTCCGCCCAGGACCAGGCCGATGAACGACCCGGCGATGCCGGCGACGATGTTGACCCCGAGCGCCGTGCCGCGCTGACGGGCCGGGAACGCGTCCGTGATGATGGCCGCCGAGTTGGCCATCAGCATCGACCCGCCGACCGCCTGCACCACCCGCCAGCCGATCAGCCACAGCGCCCCCGGCCCGCCGTGCAGCGGGTCGAGGGAGAGGGCCACCGAGGTGAGGGTGAAGATCAGGAAGCCCGCGTTGTAGATCCGCACCCGGCCGTGGATGTCGCCCAGCCGGCCGAGGGTGACCACCAGGACGGCGGTGACCAGCATGTAGCCCATCAGCATCCACAGCAGGTAGCTGACGTTGCCGGGCCGCAGCGGGTCCAGGCCGATGCCGTTGAAGATCGCGGGCAACGAGATCAGCACGATCGAGGCGTTGATGGTGGCGATCAGGGTGCCGAGCGTGGTGTTGGACAGCGCCACCCACTTGTACCGCGGATGGTCCGCCTCCACCCCCGTACGGGCCGGTCGCCGTCGCCCGGTCGCGCCGCCGCCGGAGAGTCGTGTCGCCACCGCTGCCTCCTGCTGGCCCGGGCCGGGCCTGGGCCGGCCGCCGGATCGGAGTGGGGATCTCGATAGCTTCCGCCAACTAACGATAGTCCCGGCGGCCGTTCGGGCGACTGACCCCGACGGTCCCCCGGTTGAGCGCCCGGACCATCCGGGTACGTCCCCTGGCATGTCCGACGAGAAGCACCGCGCCGTGGCCGAGGCGATCCTCCCGCTGGTCGGCGGCGCCGCCAACATCCGCTCGGTCGCCCACTGCATGACCCGGCTCCGGCTGGGCCTGGCGGACCGTTCGCTGGTCGACCGCGCGGCGCTCGGGGCGCTGCCGGCCGTCCTCGGAACGGTCGAGGACGACACCTACCAGATCGTCCTCGGCCCCGGCGCCGTCGCCGGGGTCACCGCGCAGCTGCGCCGACTGCTGGACTCCGGCGGGGCCGGTGACGGCGCAGGTCCTACGGCCGCTCCCACGGCCGAGGACCTCGCCGGACGCGGCGCGCGGATCCGGGCGAGGGCCCGGGTGCGCAACGCGACCCCGGTGAAGCGGATGCTGCGCCGGATCGCGAACGTCTTCGTCCCGCTGATCCCCGCCCTGATCGGCTGCGGCATCGTCGCCGCCCTCGCCGGAGCGCTCGCCAACCTCGGCTGGGCCCCGGCGCTGGTCACCGCCCTGGGCCCGGTCTCCTCGGGGTTCATGTCGCTGCTCGCCGTGTTCGTCGGCTACAACACGGCGAAGGAGTTCGGCGGCACACCCGTGCTGGGCGGGGCCGTGGCCAGTGTGATCGTATTCGCGGGGGTCGCCAAGGTGGAGGCGTTCGGCCGCCACCTCACCCCCGGACAGGGCGGGGTGGTCGGGGCGCTGCTCGCCGCGCTGCTGGCCGTCCAGCTGGAGCGGTGGACCCGGCGGATCCTGCCCGCCGCGCTGGACGTCCTGCTCACCCCCACGGTCACCGTCCTGTTCGGCGGCCTGGCCGCGCTGTACGGCCTGATGTTCGTCGCCGGGGAGGTCTCCACCGCCATCGGCCACGCCACCACCTGGCTGCTCGCCCACGGCGGGCTGCTCGCCGGGCTGGTGCTCGGCGGCCTCTTCCTGCCGCTGGTGATGCTCGGCCTGCACCAGGCGCTGATCCCGATCCACACCACCCTGATCCAACAGCAGGGCTCCACCGTCCTGCTGCCGATCCTCGCCATGGCAGGCGCCGGGCAGGTCGGCTGCGCCGCGGCCGTCTACCTGCGGCTGCGGCACAACGCCTCCGTCCGGGCGACCATCAGGTCCGCCCTGCCGGCCGGACTGCTCGGCGTCGGCGAGCCGCTGGTCTACGGGGTCACCCTGCCGTTGGGCCGCCCGTTCGTCACGGCCTGCGTGGGCGGCGCCGCCGGAGGCGCCTTCGTCGGGGTGGCCGGGCAACTCGGCAGCGCGGTCGGCTCGACGGCCGTCGGCCCCTCCGGCTGGGCCCTGTTCCCGCTGCTGGCCGGCCCGCACGGGACGGCCGCGAGCGCCGCCGTCTACGCCGGCGGGCTGTTGACCGGGTACGCGGTGGGCTTCCTGGCCACGTACTTCTTCGGCTTCACCCGGGAGACGCTCGCCGAGTACGACGTCGCCGCCTCGGACCCCGGTCCCGCTCCCGCCGTCGCGACCGAGTAGCCCAACTCTTCCCGCCAGTCCTCGCGTCGGGCTGACGGTGCGTACCACCCCGCCCGCCCGACGGTTCCTCCGTTCCCTTCGCGCGCGGTGGCGTTTCGTTACGCCCCCGTAACATCCGCACCTGACCCGGCGGGTCTACCTTTGTCGACGCTCGGCCAACTCCACATCCTCACAAGGGAGTAGCCATGTCCGAAGCCCGTCGGCGCACCCTCGCCGTGTCCACCGCCCTGCTGACCCTCCTGGGCACCGCCGCACCGGCCGTCGCCGCCACCGCCCCCACCCTCGTGCAGGCCCCGCTCGCCCACCACGGCGGCGGCCTGCTGCACAGCACCAGTGGCAACTGGGCCGGATACGCCGCCACCGGCGGCCGGTTCACCAGCGTCAAGGCCAGTTGGGTCCAGCCCGCCGTCTCCTGCAACGGCACCGACACCTGGTCCAGCTTCTGGGTCGGCCTCGACGGCGACGGCAGCAACTCCGTCGAGCAGACCGGCACCGAGGCCGACTGCTCCGGCGGCACCCCGGTGTACTCCGCCTGGTACGAGATGTACCCGCAGTACCCGTCCAACTTCAGCAGCACCGTACGGCCGGGCGACCATTTCACCGCGAGCGTCACCACCAGCGGCAGCGGCTCCTTCACGCTCACCCTCTCCGACACCACGGCCGGCTGGAGCCACACCGTCAACAAGTCCCTCAAGAGCGCCGCCCTGGCCTCCGCCGAGGTGATCGCCGAGGCCCCCTCCAGCTCCAGCGGGGTGCTGCCGCTCTCGAACTTCGGCTCGGTCTCCTTCTCCGGCTCCACCGTCAACGGCCAGGCCCTGGGCGGCTTCAACCCGGACAGCATCACCATGGCCTCGGGCGGCACCACCAAGGCCACCACCTCGGGGCTGAGCGGCGGCAGCGCCTTCTCGGTGACCTGGAAGCACAGCTGATGGATGGTGGACGGGGCCGCGCCGCGGGTGCGGCCCCGTCCACCCGGTTCAGCCGCCCGCCGGTACCCGGAGCGTGCCGTAGCGCTGCATGCGCTGCCAGCGGAGCCGGGAGCCCGCGAGCGCGGTGAAGACCGACTGGATCACCACCAGGTACATCAACTGCCGGTAGACGAACTGCTGGAGCGGCAGGCTCCACAGCGGCCCGAGCTTCTCCTTGTCCAGCCGGAACGCGTAGGCGCCCATCAGCACCTGCACCAGCAGGAAGGCCGCCCACAGGCCGATGATCCGGACCGGGTCGAGGAAGGCCAGTCCGTAGAGCGCGAAGACGTCCACGACCGGGGCGAGCAGGGGTAGCAGCACCTGGAACATCAGCAGGTAGAGCAGGCCGCGCCGGCCCAGCTTGCCGGCCTGGCCGCCCTGGACCAGGGCGCCGCGGTGCTTCCACATCGCCTGCAGGGTGCCGTAGCACCAGCGGTAGCGCTGCCGCCACAGGGCGCCCAGTGAGGCGGGGGCCTCCGTCCAGGCCTTGGCCCGCTCCTCGTACACCACCCGCCAGCCGGCCCGGCACATGGCCATGGTGAGGTCGGTGTCCTCGGCGAGGGTCTCCTCGCCCACACCGCCGACGGCCAGCAGCGCGGAGCGGCGGAAGGCTCCTACCGCGCCGGGCACGGTGGGCATGCACTCGGCGAGGTCGAACAGCCGGCGGTCCAGGTTGAAGCCGACCACGTACTCGATGTGCTGCCAACGGCCCAGCAGTCCACCGCGGTTGACGACCTTGGCGTTGCCCGAGACGGCGCCCACGGTGGGATCGGCGAAGGGCTGCACCAGCATCCGGACGGCGTCCGGCTCGAAGACGGTGTCGCCGTCGACCATCACCAGCAGTTCGGCGCGGGCCGCGGCGATGCCGGTGTTGAGGGCGGCCGGTTTGCCGGCGTTCTCCTGCCGGATCACCCGGACGTACGGCAGGTCCAGTGACTCCACCAGGTCGGCGGTGCCGTCCGTGGAACCGTCGTCGACCACGATCACCTCGACCGGGTGGTCGGAGGCCAGCAGCGAACGGACGGCGGGCTCGATCCCGGCGGTCTCGTTGTACGCCGGGACGATCACACTGACCGGCTCGGTGACCGGCGCACCCCAGCCGCGGCGGCGCATCCGCTTGTGGCGGCGCGCGGCGTACAGCACGACGACCGCGCGCACCACGCTGACCGCGCCTGCCGCCCACAGCAGCCAGTCCAGTGCGGTGAGCACCCAGTTGCCGCCGGTCAGCAGCCAGATCAGGGCCAGGCCGAGCCAGTGGTCGCCGGTTCCGGCCGAGCGGACCGGGTCGGGCAGGCCGACGGCGTCGCTCACGGTGGTGAAGCGGAAGCCACGGGCCTTCAGGGTGCTCAGCACGCCGTCGAGGGCGGCGACGGTCTGCGAGCGGTCGCCGCCGGCGTCGTGCATCAGGAGGACCTGGCCCTGGTGGCCGGTGCCGGCGGTCGCCGCCTTGACGATCGAGGGCACGCCGGGGCGTTGCCAGTCCTCGCTGTCCTGGGTGGTGAGCACGGTCAGGTAGCCCTCGCGGCCGGCCTGCTGGATGGCGGACCAGCCGGGGTCGTCCACGGCCTCGGGCGTCGAGGAGTACGGCGGGCGCAGCAGCGAGCTGGTGACTCCGGCCGCCCCGGCCACGGTCAGTTGGGCCTCGCGCAGTTCCAGCGTGCGGCGCCAGGAGGGGGCGGCGCCGAGGTCGGTGTGGGTGAAGGTGTGGATGCCGACCTGGTGCCCCTCGGCGACGATCCGGCGGATCAGGTCGGGGTGGGCGGCGGCCTGGGTGCCGACCACGAAGAACGTGGCGTGCACCCCGGCTCGGTGCAGGGCGTCCAGGATCTTCGGTGTCCAGGTCGGGTCGGGGCCGTCGTCGAAGGTCAGCGCGATGGTGCCGGGCCCGGGGGAGGCGCTGCGCGGCTGCGGGGCGGCGGCGTCGATCACCGGGCCGCCGTCGCGGATCGCCGCCGGTACGGCGTCCGCGGCGGCGGGGGCGGCCGCCTGGTCGGGGCGGTCGTCGAAGCTGTGCTGGGCGTAGCCCTGGAGGACCAGGGCGCCGATGAGCGTGAGCAGCAGGGCCGTCAGCAGGAGCCAGTGGGTGCGTAGCGGGCGCTGACGGACGACGCCGCGCCGGCCTCGGCGGGTGCGGTCGGGGGCTGGGGCTCTTCGGCGGCGGGTGGCGCTCATGGTGCTGCTTTCTGGGGCGGGGACGGTTCGAGGGGCGGTCGGGGGGTCAGGGTTTGCCCGGTCCCTTGCCCGGCGAGGTGGTCGGGCGGCCGTGCCCGGGGGTGGGGGTGGCCGCGCCGGTCGGCGTGGTGGCCGCAGGTGCCGCCGGGGTGGTGGCCGGAGCGGGCGCGGTGGTGGCCGCGGGGGTGTGCTGGGCCGGGGCAGGCCCGGCCGGACCTGCCGTCGGCGGGTGCTGGAGGCCCACCGGGGTGGCACCGCCCCGGTGGGCGGGTGCCTGCGTGCCTTCGGCGTCGGGCGGGGCCGCGGCCTGCGGGGCGGCGGACGGCGCCTCGGACGGCGTGGCCTCCGGGGCAGGTGCGCTGGGCGCGGGCGGCTGGGGCAGGGGGAGGAACGGCGCGTTCACGGTGGGACCGCCGAGCAGTGCGCTGGCCAGCAGGGCCAGGTACCCGCCCGCCGGAACGGCCAGGACCGCTCCGAGTCGGCGGATCCGGCGCTGTCGGCGGCCGGAGGCGTCCACGAACACCGGCGGGGGCGGGAATTCCGTCTGCGGGTCCACAGCCGGGGCGACCGGGGGCAGCTCGGCGGTGGGCGGATCCGCCTCGCCGGCTCCTGGCAGGTACGCGGTGGGATGGGCCGGAACGGCGAGGTACCCGGTCGGCGCTCCGTGGACCGCTCCGCCGTCCGGAGTGCCGGGGAGGTGCCCAGGGGCCTCCGAGGGGTGGGGCGGTCGTTCGGCGAAGGGCCACGGGTCGTACGGCTTGACGGTCACGGTGTCGGGTCCAGGGGTCGTCGGTTCGCGTGCTGCCACGACGGCACGCGCCGATCCCTGCTGGATCGGGCGGTGCACCGGTCGTGACTGTTCAGCGCCGACACCCGGCGGATTGTCACACCCCTCTTGACGCCCCTTGCGCTCCTGGCGCCTCCGACGTGCAGCGGGCCGCCGCCTCCGAGCCGGGGCGGCGGCCTCTCGGTGGCGAGGGGCTCAGCCCCCGGCGCGGGCCCTGGTCCAGGCGGCCTCGCGCAGCAGCCGCAGGCCGTTGAGGCCGACGATGACGGTCGAGCCCTCGTGGCCGAGGACGCCCAGCGGCAGCGGGAGGGTGGCGACCAAGTCCCAGACCACCAGTACGGAGATGAACACCGAGGCGACCGCCAGGTTCTGCACGACGAAGGAGCGGGCCCGCCGGGAAAGCGCTACCACGGCGGGGACGGTGGCGAGTTCGTCGCGCACGATGACGGCGTCGGCGGTCTCCAGCGCCAGGTCGGAGCCGGCCCGGCCCATCGCGATGCCGGTGTGGGCGGCGGCCAGGGCGGGCGCGTCGTTGACGCCGTCACCGACGACCAGGACCTTGCGGCCGGCCGCCTTCTGTTCCTGGACGGCGGTGACCTTGTCCTGGGGGAGCAGCCCGGCGCGGACGTCGGTGATGCCGACCTCGGCGGCCAGACGGGCGGCGGCGCGCGGGTTGTCGCCGGTGAGCAGCACCGGCGCCGTGCCCGTCAGGGAGGTGAGCGCGGTGACGGTGGCGGCGGCGTCCGGGCGCAGGCGGTCGGCGATGCCGAGCACGCCGACCGGCACACCGTCGGCCTCGACCAGGACGGCGGTGCGGCCACCGCTCTCCAACTCGGCGGCGATGGCGGCGGCGCGGGCGGCGACGGCGTCCTCTTCCTCGTTCTCGTCCTCGCTCAGCAGCCGGGCCGGGGCGCCGACCGCGACGGCGCGGCCGTCGACGGTGGCGGTGACGCCGATGCCGGGGGCGGAGGAGAAGTCCTCGGCGGCGGTGAGGGGCAGGTCGCGGGTCCGGGCGGCGTCCACGACGGCGCGGGCGAGCGGGTGCTCGCTGGGGTGCTCGGCCGCCGCGGCCAGGGCGAGCAGGCCGTCCTCGGTGAGCCCGGAGCCGGTGAGCGGGCGCAGGTCGGTGACCCGGGGCGTGCCCTCGGTCAGGGTGCCGGTCTTGTCGAGGGCGACGCCGTCGATCTGGCCGAGCCGCTCCATGACCACCGCGGACTTCACCAGCACGCCGTGCCGTCCGGCGTTGGCGATCGCGGAGAGCAGTGGCGGCATGGTGGCGAGCACCACGGCGCACGGAGAGGCGACGATCATGAAGGTCATGGCCCGCAGCAGCGAGCCGGTGAGGGCCGCGCCGAAGGCGAGCGGCACCGCGAAGACCGCGAGGGTGGCGATCACCATGCCGATCGAGTAGCGCTGTTCGACCTTCTCGATGAACAGCTGGGTGGGCGCCTTGGTCTCCGACGCCTCCTCGACCATGGCGACGATCCGGGCGATCACCGAGTCGGAGGCGTCGCGCTCGACCTTCACCCGCAGCGCGCCGGTGCCGTTCAGGGTGCCGGCGAACACCTCGTCGCCGACCTCCTTCGCCGCGGGCAGGGGCTCGCCGGTGATGGTGGCCTGGTCGACCTCGCTCGCGCCGTCCAGCACCCGCCCGTCGGCGCCGATCCGCTCGCCGGGGCGCACCAGGATCGTGTCGCCGACCGCCAACAGCTCGGTCGGCACGTTCTCCTCGGCGCCGTCGTCCAGCAGCCGGGTGGCGGTGGCCGGGGCGAGGTCGAGCAGTCCGCGCACCGAGTCGGCGGTGCGGGCGGTGGCCAGGGCCTCCAGCGCGCCGGAGGTGGCGAAGATGACGATCAGCAGCGCGCCGTCCATGACCTGGCCGACGACGGCGGCGCCGAGGGCGGCGACGATCATCAGCAGGTCGACGTCGAGGGTCTTCTCGCGCAGTGCCCGGAGGCCGGCCCAGGCGGGCTCCCAGCCGCCGGTGGCGTACGCCAGGGCGTACAGCGGGCCCCAGGCCCAGGCGGGGGCGCCGGTGAGCTGGAGCGGCAGCGCGATCAGGAAGAGCACGGTGGCGGTGGCGGCCCAGCGGGCCTCGGGCAGGGCGAAAACCCGGGTGCGACGGCGCGGGGCGGTGTCGGGACGCGGCGCGACGAGGGGCGCTGGTCGCTCGATCAGGGTGGTGGGCATGCGGGCGGGACCCTTCGGGGCAGGGCGGGGCCAGTGACTCATCCACCATACATGAACATATGAACCGTCCTTCATGTATGAGTTGTACTATTGCCCGCATGGGTCATGGAGCCGCCCCCGCAACCGCCGTCCCGCACACCCGCCTGGACGAAGCCAGTGCTGCCCGGGTGGCCACCACCCTTCAGGCCCTGGCTACCCCTTCGCGCCTGCTGATCCTCTCCCGCCTGCGCGAGGGCCCCTGCGCCGCCACCGAACTCGCCGCCGAGGTCGGGCTGGAGCAGTCGGCCTGCTCCCACCAGCTCCGGCTGCTGCGCAACCTCGGCCTGGTGGTCGGCCGGCGGCAGGGCCGCTCGGTCGTCTACGCGCTCTACGACAACCACGTCGCCGCCCTGCTCGACCAGGCCGTCTACCACATCGAGCACCTGCGCCTCGGGCTCACCGACACGGCGCTCGACTGAGCCCCCGCTGACTCCCCGTCGGGCCGGCCCGACGGTTCGACCCGGCGGCTCGACCCGGCGGTTCGACCTGACGGGGAGTCGGTGGCTCAGCGCTGGTGCCAGGCGGTGAGGAGCTCGGCCTCCTGGTCCGGGGTCAGGGTCTGCGGCAGGGGGTCGAACGGCCGGATGTCGCGGGCGGAGTCGGCCACCGGCCGGAGCTTGAGGCCGGTGGCGAGGGCAGCGGCCGGGTCCGCGGTGCCGGTGGCGCGGATCAGCGGGTTGGTGCTCCACAGCGGCAGCGCCTGGTCCTGGACGCCGGCCGTGCGGAGGAAGTCGTCGTCCACCCAGGTGAGCGTGGTGCCGGGCGGGGCGACCGCCGAGGCGACGGCGCCGAGCAGGTCGCCCATGGTGAAGGGCGGGGGCGTCGCGGCGTGGAAGGCGCCGGCGGCTCCCCGGTCGAGCAGGCCGAGCATCCAGTCCGCGAGGTCGCGGGCGTCGACGACCTGGATCGGGGTGTCGGGCCGGCCCGGGGCCAGTACCTCGCCGCCCCGGGCGAGCCGCTGCACCCAGTGGTCGAAGCGGTGGGTGTAGTCCTCGGGGCCGATCACGTAGGTCGGACGCACCAGCAGCACGTCCGGGCCGAAGGACTCCCGGGCCTCCCGCTCGCACTGGACCTTGAGGACGCCGTAGCTGGCGGCGGTGATCGCTTCGGGCTCGGGGCCCTCGGCGGGGAGCAGCGGGGAGTCCTCGGTGAAGCCCGGGGCGGCCGGCTCGTCGTAGACGGCCATGGACGACACCAGGAGGTAGCGTCCGGCGGCGCCGGGGTCCAGGGCGGCGGCCAACTGCCGCACCTGGCGCGGGAAGTAGGCGCTGACGTCCACGGTGGCGTCCCAGGCGAGGCCGCGCAGGACGGACAGGTCGTCGTCGCGGTCGGCGATGAGGTGGGTGGCGTCCGGGAGCAGGTGGGCACCGGACCTGCCCCGGTGCAGCACCGTCACGTCGTGCCCGGCGGCGAGGGCCGCCCGGGCGAAGTGGTAACCGACGAACCTGGTGCCGCCCATGATCAGAATGCGCATCAGGCCATGGTGGCAGCTCCGGGCGGGCCGGGCCAGGGACCGATGTGGTCCTGGCCCGGCCCGGGGCGCGTTCCGGGGCCGTCAGCCGCGGATGCCCAGCTGGGACAGCAGCGTCTGGTTGTCCTCGATGTGCCAGTCCTCGACGATCTTGTCGGCGCCGACGTGCTGGATGTCGATGGCGTTGAACTCGACGCTCTGGCCGCCGCCCCGGACGCCGTTGAAGGTGCCGGTGAAGTGGCCGCGGAAGACCAGCCGGGCGGTGATCTTGTCGCCGGCGACCAGGACGTCGGACAGCTCGCAGGTCAGGTCCGGCACGGCGGCCCGGAAGGTCCTGGAGGCGGCGAGCGGCCCGGCCGGGCCCTGGGGGCGGCCGGGCGGCAGGGTGTCGTCCCGGAACCGGGGGCTGATCGCCGCGTCCAGGTAGCGCTGCTGTCCGGTGTTCCAGAAGGTGTACAACTGCTGCGCCAGACGGACTTCCTGGGCGGCGCGCCGGGCACCGATCGAGCGGTCCACGGTGAGCGCTTGCGGCTGGACCAGGTCGGGCGAGCGGTCGACCAGGCGCTGAGGCCAGGCGTGCGTGGTGGGCTCGGGGCGCCCGTCGTGGTGGGCGGGGGCAGCGGCGGCGGTGCCGGCCGCCAGGCTCGCCACGACTGCGGCCACGGCGGCGGGGCGGGTCAGGGTGCGCCAGGGCATGGGGAGTTGCTCCTCGGATCGGGTGGGATGGGGACGGACGGCCGGTCAGGCGAGCCGGCCACCGCCGTCGACGTGCAGCACGGTGCCGGTGACGTACGGGTTGTCGACGGCGTAGAACACGGCCTTGACCAGGTCCTCCGTGCTGCCGACGCGGCGGGCCGGGTTGCGCTCGGCCACCCCGCGCAGGAACGCCTCCTTGTCGGCGCCCAGGCCGTCCCAGGAGCCGGTGTCGACGATGCCGGGGGAGACCGCGTTGACCCGGACGGGGGCGATCTCCACCGCCAGCGCCTGCACCAGGAAGGCCAGCGCGCCGTTGGTGGTGGCCATCACCGTGCGCGCGGGCGCCGGGCGCCAGGCGGCCACACCGGAGAAGAAGGTGAACGACCCGCGCTCGGACACCTGTCCTGCCAGATGCTTGGCCAGCAGCATCGGGCCGATCACCTTGGCGGCGAACGCCCGCTGCACGTCAGCGAGTTCGAGGTCCTTCAGTGGGCCGTTGGCGGGCATCGCGGCGGTCGAGACCAGGTGATCGAACCGGCCGGCCTGCCGGGCGAAGTCGGCGATCGAGCGCTCGTCGGTGAGGTCGAGTGCGATCACCTCGGACGGCCCGGTCAGCTCGCCGGCCGTCCACTCGAGCTTGCGCGGATCGGGGCCGGCCAGCACCACCGCGGCGCCGGCCGTCGAAGCGGCCCTGGCCAGGGCCCGTCCGGTGCGCGAACCGGCGCCCACCACGACCAGCCGCTGTCCCTGCAGAGAGGTGCCATCGGACACGGGAGTACTCCTTCGAGCTCGAGTCATCGGGGGATTCGGCCGCCCGCTGTTCCCCTGCGGCGGCCGCACCACGACTCTCTCCCGACCTCCGGTGATGAGTCCAAGGCATGTTCTCTACCGCAGCCATAAGATTCCTTCATGGCAACACCGACGCTCCGCCAGCTCGAATACCTGGTCACCGTGGTCGACACCGGCTCGTTCACCCGCGCCGCCGAGCAACTGCACGTCACCCAGCCCGCGCTGTCCCACCAGATCCGGGCACTGGAGGCTGCGCTGGGCGGCCCGCTGCTCGAACGGCTGCCGCGTTCGGTACGGCTCACCCCGACGGGCCGGGCGGTACTGCCGCACGCCCGCGCCGCGCTGGCCGAGGCCGACCGGCTGCAGGCGGTCGCCCGGCGGGCGACCGGGCTGGAGGAGGGGGAACTGGAGGTCGCCGCCGTCTACTCGGTCAGCCTCGGCATCCTGCCGCCGGTGCTACGGGCCTGGCGCCGCCGGCACCCCGGCGTGCGGATCCGGCTGCGCGAGTACGCGCACGCCGACCGGCTCCAGGAGGCCATGGCCGCGGGCCGGGCCGACCTCGCCGTCGGACCGGCACCGGAAGGCTGGGAGGGGCCGATCCGTGAACTCGGCGTCGAGGAGTTCACGGTCGTCCTGGCCGCCGACGATCCCCTGGCCGCCGACGGTTCGTCGGCCGCCGACGACCCGCTGGTCGCCGACGGCCCGTCCGGCGCTTCCGTCCCACTCGGCGCCCTCGCCGACCGCGCCTGGGTCCACTACGCCCCCGACAACGGCCTCGCCGACCTGCTCGACCAGGCCTGCGCCCGCGCGGGCTTCCACCCCCGGGCGGCGGTCCGCGCCGAACAGACCTCCGCCGCGCCGCTGCTCGCCGCGGCCGGTCTCGGCCCGGCCCTGGTGCCCGCCGACATCATCCCGCCGCACTTCGACGGCCTCCTGCTCCGCCCCGACCCGCCGATCCGCCGCACCCTCACCGCCTACACCCGCACCCGGCCCGACCCGCTCACCGTGGCCTTCGCCGAACTCCTCGCCCAGCGGGCGCGGATCAACCCGCCTGTTCGGATCCCGTAGCGGGAGCGGACGCTGCGGACGCAACACCGCGGCGGCCGGGGCCCGGCCGCCGCAGGTCAGCTGTGCCTCAGTCGTTCGGCGCGCTCTCGGCTTCCTCTTCCCGCTGGGCCGCGGCCGGAGCCTCACCGGGGGTCGTCCCGCTCGGGCTGGTCTCGTCGGGAGCCGCCGCGTCGCGGTCGGCACTCCCGCCGGTCATGTCGGGCACCGCCTCGCCTCCTGTCACCTCGGGCACCGCCTTGCCTCCCGACCAATCGGGCATCGCTCTTCCTCCCCTGCTCGCGGGGTGCACTGACGTCCTCTCACACTGCGGCAAGGACGTCCTGGTGTACACCGTCCAGGACGAAGCCGTTGTCCAGGCGGACCCGGACCGTCACCCGGCTTCCGCGCGCCCGGTGTGCGGCCCACTCCGGCTCCAGTGCGGCGATCTGTGCCTCCAGCCGCTCCCGGCTGGCCTCCGGCATGGTGTGCCCGTAGTCCTCGAAGAGCGCCTTGAGCCGCTGGTACTCGCGGGCCTCCTCGCTCTCCGGGAGTTCGCCGTCCACCCGCTCGACGGTGCCCTCGGCCCCGGCCCCCAGAGAGAGGAACCCGACGACGGCCCCGGCCCCCGGCTCACCGGGTTCCTGGGTGAAGGCCTCACCGATCCCGAGGTCCGCCGTCAGCCTGACGCGTCGTCCTGCCTCCAGGGTCATCCGTCCTCCGCCTCTCAGATGGTTCGGTGCCGCGGGCGCGGGCGGCCGGCGGCCAGGTCATTATCCGGCGGCTGATCGGCTACCGGCGGATCCCCCTCGCAGCGGGGGAGCGGACCCGGGTGCGGGTCCGCGTCCCCGCCGACCTCGCGTCCTTCACCGGACGCGACGGCCGACGCATCGTCGAGCCCGGCGAGTTGGAGCTGCGGGTCGCCGCCTCCAGCACCGACGTCCGGCTCACCGCCACCGTCCGCCTGGACGGCCCGGTCCGAGTCCTGGACCACACCCGGCGCCTGCACGCGGAGTTCCGGTGCGCCTGATCCGTGACCGCGGCGGCCGCCGGCGGAACCTTCCCCCCACGTCCATGGCAATTCCGTGCCCCGACGGAGAGGTCCCATGTTCCGATCCCGCTCGTTACCGTCCCGTCTCCTGGGCATCGTCGCCGCGGTCGGCCTCGCGGTCGGCCTGAGCCTCCGGACCGCCCCCCAGGCCACCGCCGCCTCCCGGACCGCCCCCGCCCCCCAGGGCCGCCGCCCCCTTCGCCGGGCTCGCCGCCTCGCTGACGCAGATCACGGACTTCGGCACCAACCCGACCGGTCTGCTGATGCACCTGTACGTGCCGAACGGCGTCAGGGCCAACCCGCCGATCCTGCTGGCCCTGCACGGGTGCCAGGGGACGGGCCCGTACCTGTACTCCAGCACCGACTTCGGGTCGCTGGCCGACCGCTACGGGTTCCTGGTCATCACCCCTCGACGAACCCGAGCGGAAGCTGCTGGGACGTCTCCTCGGACCAGGCGCTGACCCGCAAGGGCGGCAGTGACCCGACCGGGCTGATGCCGATGATCACCTACACGGAGCAGTACTACGGCGGCAACGCCGACGCCGTGTACGTGACCGGAGAGTCCTCGGGCGGGATGATGACGAACGTCATGCTCGCCGACTACCCCGAGGTGTTCAAGGCGGGCGCGGCGTTCATGGGAGTGCCCTACCACTGCTTCTACACCGGCTCCGTACGCGGTTGGAACCCGGCCTGCGCCCAGGGCCAGGTCTCGATGAGCCCGCAGGAGTGGGGCGGGCTGGTCCGCAACACGGGGTATCCCGGCTACAGCGGTCCGCGTCCGCGCGTGCAGCTGTGGCACGGAACCGCCGACCCGATCCTGAACCACAACAACCTCGGCGAAGAGATCAAGCAGTGGACGGACGTCCCGTTCCTGACGGGCGGCGGCGCCCGGGGTCGGTAGTGTCGTCCGCCAGGGCCCTCGGCGGCTTCGAGGCCGACCGGTACCGGCGACGGGTGCCCGGCGGGATGCCCGCCGGGCACCGGGCACGGCGCGGGCGCACCCGGCGGCCCCGGGTGCGCGGCGCGTTCAGCCCGACGCCCGGACGACCAGCCGGGTGGGCAGCACCAACGATTCGCCGCAGGCCGGGTTCCGCAGCAGCAGGTCCAGGGCACGGGAGCCGAGTTCCTCCACCGGCTGGCGGACGGTGGTCAGCCCCGGCCGGCACCGCGCCGCGAGGGGAGAGTCGTCGAAGCCGACCAGCGCGACGTCCTCGGGGACCCGCCGGCCGCGCCGCCGCAGGGCCCTGAGGGCTCCCGCGGCCATCTGGTCGGAGGCGGCGAACACCGCGTTGACGTCGGGGCGCTGGTCCAGCAGCCACTGCATCGCGTGCTCACCGGAGGCGCCGCTGAAATCGCCGTACGCCACGGCCGGCCGTGCCGCGGCCACGGCGGCCACCGTCTGGTGGTAGCCGGCCAGCCGGTCCGCGCCCGCCGCGGTGTCCGGCGGCCCTGCGATGGTGGCCACCGAGCGGCGCCCGGACGCGTACAGCCGCTGCACCGCGTCCCTGGCGCCGGTGAGGTTGTCGGCGTCCACGAAGGCCACCGTGCCCGGCTCCGGCGGCCGGCCCAGTGACACCACGGGCACCCTGGCCGCGTGCAGCAGCCGGGCGAGCGCGGTGTCCCCCCAGGGGCCGACCAGCAGCACACCGTCGACGTGGCCGCCGCACAGGTAGCGCACCAGCGGTGGCCGCCGGGAGCGCCTGGGCACCGTGAACACGGCCAACTCCCGTTCCGTGCCCGGCAGGGAGCGCCGCAGCCCGGCCAGCAGCCGGACCGGGAAGGCGTCCGCGTGGTACTGCAGCGGATCGGCGAAGACGACGACGGCCACCACGCCGGTCGCCCGGGTGCGGGGCGCCCGGCGGCGGACGTACGCCAGCTCGTGCACCGCCCGTTCCACCCGGGCCGTCACCTCGGTGGAGACGCGGGCGGAACGGTTGAGCACCCGGGAGGCGGTCGCCGTGGAGACACCGGCGCGACGGGCGACCTCGGCCAGCGTCGGCGCCGCGTCGTTGCTGCGAAAGGGTTGGGGCATGGGGCCGTCCTGAATCGATCCTCGACAGGGGAACTCCACCCTCGGACCCGTCACCCGTGCCGGGCCACCACCCGCGCCGGGCCACCACCCCTGCCAGCTTGGCCGGATGAACGATCAGCGTCAAGGGACCGGGCGTTCCCGCCGGCGCGGGGCGGGGATTCCTGGTCGGAGCGGCGGGCGGTGCCGTCACGGTGCCCGCCGCGGCGGCGTCCACCGGCGTCTCCTGCGGCGTCTTCAACTACCACCGGTTCTGGGCCGAGGCGGACATCGCCACCGCCTTCGACACCTTCGCCCAGCTGTTCCCGACGGTGAACCCGGGCAGCTGAGCGGCTCGCCTGACGCCCGCTGCGCCTCAGCCCGGTCCGCACGGATCGGGCTCAGGCGCCTGGGCGCACCGTGCCGAGAACGCCTCGGTCGGCTGCGAGCGTCTACCTGAGCGGTGTACCGCCCGAGTTGCGGTAGGCGATCGTCTTGTTGATCAGGTTTCCGCCGTCGGTCTCGATCCCGGTCTGCTCCTGCTGCCCCGCACCGAACAGGAGGGCGGCGACGTGCGCGTTCGCCACCTGGTCCATGTGCGAGAGGAGCCAGTCCACCTTGTCGTCCTTGTAGTGGTTGAGGGTGTTGTTCTGCGCCATGTTGCCGACGGGGATCTGCCACAGGACCACGGGCTTGCCCACGGTCTCGGCCATCGTCTTGTACCACCCGAGCGCGGCGTCGGCCTTCCGGTCGTTCCAGAAGGTGTCACGGCCGCCGTGCTCCGGCTTCGCGTACCAGCCGGCGTCGCGGTCGACCACGTCGGCGACCAGGAAGTCGGCGTTCTTCGCCCCGAGTTCCGTGTAGTCCTTGGCGCATCCCCGCATGTTGGTCGTCCAGTCCCAGCAGGTGAGGTGGAGCCCCGCGCCGGTGTTCGGCGCGTACTTGTGCGCCATCGCGATCATGCACTGGACCAGGCCGACGGCACTGTTCTCCTGTGATCCGCAGTCCGTCGGGTTCGAGGCCGTGACCTGCGCGGCGACCTTGTGCGGATCGCCGAGCGAGCGGACGTAGCCCCAGAAGTCGGGCTCGATGTCGATCATGTCCTGCGAGGTGCCGATCTTCTGCAGGAAGAAGCGGTAGTCGTTCAGGTAGCGGGTGAGCAGGTCGGTCCTGTTGATGGCGACGACCTCGCCCGGACCGTCGCCCTGGCCCGCCAGGTCCCCGAGGTCGCGCAGCGAGTACCAGGTCCAGAAGTACTTCTGCGGGCGCGGCTTGCCTTGGTACGTCGCCTGGGCCACGTGGTCGTCGCCCCAGGTCACGTAGAAGCCGGGCGCCGTGGTCTCGCCGCTCCAGCAGCCCCACCAGCTCGACCACTCGGCTTTGCAGCGCGAG
Organism: Kitasatospora sp. NPDC017646; assembly: GCF_044329365.1. Lineage (NCBI taxonomy): Bacteria > Bacillati > Actinomycetota > Actinomycetes > Kitasatosporales > Streptomycetaceae > Kitasatospora > Kitasatospora sp. NPDC017646. Next base: position 99,955 of record NZ_JBIRJC010000016.1, read on the forward strand.
GCCGTGTAGTAGTCCGACGAGGGTGCGGGCTGGCTGTGCACGTAGTTGTACCGCACGTCGAAGGGCGCGGCGGTCGCCGAGGCGTCGTTCATCGAGCCGCCGACGAGTACCGTGCTGCTGCCCATGAAGCGGGTCGCCACGGCGCTGCCCCCGCCACTGCCGCCGGCGGCCGGAGCCGGAGCCGGAGCCGACGGCGCCGTCGGTCGGGTGCTGCTCGGGGCCTGGCTCGTCGGAGTGCTGTGGCCCGGGGTGGTGGGCAGGACGGGACTGGTGGGCCTGGCAGGATTGGTGGGAATGGCGACGCTGTCGGAGCCTCCCGCGGTCCCGGCGCCGCCGGTGCTGCCCACCGGGACGAGTTGCCACTGCTGGTTGGCGCCGCCCCGGTCGTGGTACTGGGCGACGCGGCCTCCGTCGGCCCTGGACCCGTCCTGGACCTCGACGGCCAGGCCGCTGTGGCGGTTGATCAGGCGCACGTAGCCGTCCGACGACTGCTCCAGGTGGAACTGCTGGTTGGCGCCGTTCAGGTCGTGCCACTGGACCAGGGTGGAGCCCGCGGTCTTCGACCAGCCGTAGTCGTCCAGCACCTTGCCGGAGTTGCGGTTCTGCAGCCGGTAGGTGCCGTCACCCGAGTCGATGAACCGCCACTGCTGGTTGGTTCCGTCGTGACGGGCCCACTGGACCGCCGGCGCACCGTCGTTGGCGGCGTAGTTGAGGCCGTCCAGGACCTCGCCGCTGTTGCGGTTGACCAGCAGGTACCAGGGCTTGGTGTCCACGCTCACGGTTCCCGCGGAGGCCGTGTTGACCACGACCACGGAGCCGCCCACGACAGCAAGGCCGACGGCCGCCCAGAAGCCCCGGCGCTGGTACAGCCGACGGCGACGATGAGTCTGCCGTCGCCCCGGGGCGGCTGAGCGCAACGACGGGCGACGGTGGCCGTGGCCGCTGGGGGGAGACGCCTCCGACGGCGTGGAGGGGCTGGGGGACATATCAGTGCTCTCTTTCAGCCGCTGCCTCTGACCGGACCTCCTGGCCGGACGACACTTGGTTGTCGCCGGTACCGGAAAGGTTGCCGCGGCCCGCGAGAATCCGGCTGGAGGCGTTGCAGGACGGCCGGCGGCTTTTCCAGGCCGCGCAGCTGATCCCGCCGTACCCGGGCCACGAGTACGACGTCTCCTTCCTCAAGCACGAGTACTTCTTCGAGCGGATCGTCGAGGTCCACGAGCCGGACGCCCGGTAACCGGGGCGACGGGCAGCAGCCCGCGCCCGCACCCACCGCGGGTGGGGGTGCGGGCTGCTGCCGTCTCGTCCGGCGGTCGGGCCGCGGGTGGCGCGGATCAGCCACAGGGCCGGCAGGGCCTCGAGGAGGAGCGGCACCGTGCGGATCCCGGACCACTCGATGGCCGTGCCCGGAGCCGGTCCGGCCGCCACCCCGCCGACCATCGAGGCGGCGATCACCAGGGCTCCGGCGCACTCCTGCTCGACGGGGACGCGCTGCGAGGTCTGGTGGCCGGTCACGGGGGCTCCGGGTCGTAGGGTGCCGGCCTGCGCCGGTCAGGGGCCGATCGACAGGACGGAGGTGGGCTCAGTGATCACGAGGGGCTCGCAGGCGGGGGTCAGGTGCCCGGTGGCCGGGTCGCGCTGGAAGGCCGTCAGGGTGTCGGAGCCCTGGTTGGCGCAGAACAGGAGCCGCCCGTCGGAACTGAGGGCGACGTCTGTGCGGCAGATCGCGGGCGAGGAGCGGGAGCTGTCCCGGCTGGAGCTGCCGACGGAGCTGGTGGTGCGGCAGTCCTCCTGACCCGCCGGCCGTCCGGAGTCGCACGGGGCTCCGGACGGCCGGGGTGTTCCATTGGCCGAGCGCTGTCGTGGAACGCCCGTGACCGCTTGTCACCCAGCCGTGGGCGGCTGCTCCTCACCGCGCCCTGCCATCCGCGACCGGACCAGGTCGCGCGCGGTGGCGGCGTCATCGGCGAGCAGGGCCAGTTCCGCGAGTTCGCGGCACTGCGCGAGGGTGTGGGCGGCCAGCGCCGCCCGCACCTCGGGGAGCGCGGCGGGCGCGGCGGACAGGCTGGTGATCCCGAGGCCGACCAGGACCAGGGCGAGCGCCGGGTCGGCGGCGGCCTCGCCGCAGACGCCGATCGGCCGGCCGTGCTCGGCGGCCGATCCGGCGGCGGTGGCGACCAGCCCGAGCAGAGCGGGCTGCCACGGGTCGAGCAGCTCGGCGAGCGTGCCGAGCGTCCGGTCGGCCGCGAAGGTGTACTGGGCGAGGTCGTTGGTGCCGATGCTGAAGAAGTCGCAGACCTCGGCGAGCCGGTCGGTCCGGAGGGCGGCTGCCGGGACCTCGATCATCGCGCCGGCCTGCGACAGGCCGTGCGCGCGGACCAGGGCGGCGAACTCGGCGGCCTCGCGCGGGATCGAGACCATCGGGGCCATGACCCAGACCTGCGCGGTGCTGTCCTTGGCGGCCTGGGCGATCGCGGCGAGCTGGGTCTCCAGGAGCTGCGGGTCGCGGGCTGCCGTCCGCAGGCCGCGGACGCCCAGCGCCGGGTTCTCCTCGTCGGTGGAGCTCGCGAAGGGCAGCGGCTTGTCCGCGCCCGCGTCCAGCGTGCGGACGACGACGCGGCGGCCGGTGAAGGCGGCGAAGACCTGCCGGTAGGCGGCGGCCTGTTCGGCGAGGCCCGGTGCCTCGGCGCGGTCCAGGAAGAGGAACTCGGTGCGGAACAGGCCCACGCCCTCGGCGTCGGCGGCGGCCGCGCCGGGCAGCTCGTACGGTGCGCCGAGGTTGACCAGCAGCGCGACCGGGTGACCGTCCGCGGTCCGGCCCGGTCCCCGGAATCCGGCCGACACCTCGCGGCGACGGCGCTCGCGCTCGGCGGCCCGGTCGACCGCCTCCGGACTCGGGTCGGGCTCGACCACACCGTCCGCGCCGTGCACCAGGACCTGCGAGCCGTCCGTGAGTGCCGCGGCGTCGGCGCAGCCGACCACGGCGGGCAGGCCGAGCGCCTTGGCGAGGATGGCGGTGTGGCTGGTCGGCCCGCCGCGGACGGTGACGAGGGCCAGCACCCGTTCGGGGTCGAGCAGGGCGGTGTCGGCGGGCGCCAGGTCGTCGGCGACCAGGACGTACGGGTGGCCGGGATCGGGCAGGCCGGGCACGGGCAGACCGAGCAGGCGGGCCACGGCGCGGTCGCGCAGGTCGTCCAGGTCCGCGACGCGTTCCGCGAAGTACCCGCCGGCGGCGGCCAACGCGGTGCGGAAGCCGTCGAAGGCGGCGGTGAGCGCGTGGGCGCCGTCGGTGCCCTGCTCGGCGAGGGCGGCCGCCCCGTCGGCGAGGGCCGGGTCGGCGGCCATCATGGCCTGGGCGGCGAGTACCTGGGAGCCGGGGCCGCTCGCGCGGACGGCGCGCTCGTCCAGGTCGGCGGCGACCGCACCGAGGGCGGCGCGGACGGCCGCGGCCTCGGCCGCCGGGTCGGTGACAGGCCTCGGTGCGGGTAGCGTCGGCGCGGGTGCCATCCGGGCGACGGGGCCTGCCGCACTGCCGCTGCCGACGCCGATGCCGCGCATCGGACAGCTCATGAGCCCGGCTCGCTTCATGCCGTCGCGTCGAGGTCGGAGGCGAGCAGCTCGGCGAGCGCCTTGACCGCGTCCTGGGCCCCGTCGCCGTCGGCGGTGAGCTCCAGGGTCTCGCCGCGGCCGGCTGCCAGGGCGAGGACGGAGAGCAGGCTGCGGGCGTCGACCGGGGTCTGGCCCGGGCGGCCGACGGTGACCTTGGCCGGCTGCTGGGCGGCGGCCTTGACGAACGTGGACGCCGGGCGGGCGTGCAGGCCGCTCGCGGAGCCGACGGTGACCTGGATCGAGTGCATCGGATTTCCTCGGGGAGACGGTCGCCGACCCGGGTGGGAGCCGGGCCGGCGGAGATGGGCACGGTGGCCGCGCGGAGGGTGAGGCGCGGGCCACCGTGTTCGTGCCTGGTCCTCGCGGTACGGGGGCAGTGGCGGAACCGGGCGGTGCGTGGTTTCACGCCCGTTGGCGTGTTGTTCGATTGGTTTTACGCCCGGTTGCCGAGGGATGTCAACACATTCGGACATTCTGTGCCGGTCGAAGCGGAGGCGGAACAAGCTCTTGCTTTTTCGGTGCGAGCGCGTATGGTCGGGCCTCATCAGGCATGAACGGACATGAAACGGACCCGAAACCACATGTATGCACCGGAGCGACAGCAGCAGATCCTCCGCCTCGCCCAGAGACAGGGCAGGGTGGACGTGCCGACGCTGGCCGAGGACTTCGGCGTCACGCAGGAGACCATCCGGCGTGACCTGAGCGCCCTGGACCGGGCCGGTCTGCTGCACCGGGTGCACGGCGGCGCGCTGCCCGCCGGAGCACTGCACCTGGAGCCCGGCCTCGCCGAACGGGACTCGACCGCCGCGGCCGAGAAGGAGCGCATCGCCAGAGCGGCCCTGGCCCTGCTGCCCAGCGAGGGCAGCGTCATCCTGGACGCCGGGACGACCGTCTCCCGGCTGGCCGGTCTGCTGCCCGCAGACTGCGCCCTCACCGTCGTCACCAACGCCCTCCCGGTCGCGGCCCGGCTGGCCGACCACCCGGAGCTCGCCCTCCACCTGGTCGGCGGGCGGCTGCGGCACCGCACCCAGGCCGCCGTCGACGCCTGGGCGCTGCGCGACCTGGCCGACGTCCACGCGGATGTCGCGGTCGTCGCCACCAACGGCTTCGCCGTGGAGGGCGGTCTGTCCACGCCGGACCTCGCCGAGGCGGCCGTCAAGCGGGCCATGCTGGCCGGCGCCCGCCGGGTGGTGCTCGTCGCCGACTCCTCCAAGTACGGTGTCCGCCACTTCGCCCGGTTCGGCTCGCTGGACCAGGTCGACGTGCTGGTCACGGACACTGGACTGACCGACGAGCAGGCCGCCGAGATCGAGAACCACGGACCGGAAGTCATCCGCGCATGATCGTCACCATCACCCCGAACCCCAGCCTCGACCGCACCTACGAGCTGGGAACGCTCGCCCTCGGCGAGGTCAACCGCGCCGCACACGACCGGCTCGACCCCGGCGGCAAGGGCGTCAACGTCTCCCGGGCGCTCACGGCCGCCGGCCACCGCACCACCGCCGTCCTGCCGCTCGGCGGCCTCTCCGGGCAGCTGCTCGCCGACCTGCTGCGCCGCCAGGGCATCGACGTCGCGGCGGTCGCGATCTCGGGCGACACCCGGATCAACGTCTCGATCGCCGAGGACGGCGGCAGCCTCACGAAGGTCAACGCGGTGGGCCCCGAGCTCAGCGCCGCCGAGTCGGCCGCGCTGCTGGCGCTCGTCCGCGACACCCAGCGGATCGGACGGGGCGCCGGGAACGGCGTCGACTGGCTGGCCTGCTGCGGCAGCCTGCCGCGCGGACTGGCGCCGGAGTGGTACGCCGAGCTGGTGGCCCAGGTGCATTCGGGCGGCGCCCGCATCGCCCTGGACACCTCCGGTCCCGCGCTGCTCGCCGCGCTCTCGGCCCGTCCCGACGTGGTCAAGCCCAACCGGGAGGAACTCGCCGAGGCGGTGGGCCGCCAGGTGACGACCGTCGGCGACGCCGTGGACGCGGCCGGGGAACTGCGCAAGCGCGGCGCCCAGCAGGTCCTGGCCAGCCTCGGCGCGGACGGGATGCTGCTGATCGCCGAGGAGGGCGGCTGGTACGGCAGCGCACCGGTTGCCGTCGTGCGCAGCGACGTGGGAGCGGGCGACGCCTCCCTCGCGGGTTTCCTCGGAGCCGGTGGCACCGGTCCCGAGGCGCTGGCGGCGGCCCTGGCGCACGGCGCCGCCGCCGTGCGACTGCCGGGGAGCGTCATGCCGACCCCGGCCGATCTGGACCCGGCCGCGGTGGTCGTGACGGCGGACATCCCGCTCGAACGACCGCTCCGCGGTTGAGAACGCCTCCAGCCGGAGGCAGCACGCCCGACCGTGTGGGACGGCAGGGCGACCATTCCCGGGGGCAAGGGAAGACTGACAGGCACCAGTCGAAGGACCGACACGATGAGCGACACCAGCGGACTGATCGCACCCGCACTCGTTGATCTCCACCTCGCCCCGACGGACAAGGGCGAAGCCCTCCGCTCCCTCGCCCAGCGGCTGGTCGCCGAGGGCAGGGTGACCGACCTCGACGGCTTCCTCGCCGACGTGGCCGCCCGGGAGGCCCAGGCCCCGACCGGGATGGGGGACGGGATCGGCATCCCGCACTGCAGATCGGCACACGTCACCCGGCCGAGCCTGGCCTTCGGCCGCAGCACCAGGGGCGTGGACTTCGACGCCCCGGACGGTCGGCCGGCCGACCTGATCTTCATGATCGCGGCGCCGGCCGGCGCGGACGACGCCCACCTTCAGATCCTCGCCGCGCTGGCCCGCCGACTGATGGACCCCGCCTTCACCGGTGCCCTCCGCGACGCCGGGAGCCCGGGCGCGGTCGCGGCCCTGATCAACGGCGAGGAGGCGCCGGCCGTCGCTCCGGAAGCGGTGCCGACTCCGGTCCCGTCCCCGTCCCCGGCTCCGGAGACGGCTCCGGAGGCGGCCGCTCCGCAGGGCGAACTGCGGCTGGTCGCCGTGACCTCCTGCCCGACCGGGATCGCCCACACCTACATGGCCGCCAAGGCCCTGGAACTGGCCGCCGCCCGGGCGGGTGCGCGGATCGAGGTCGAGACCCAGGGGTCGGCCGGGACGACGGTGCTCGCGCCCGAGGTGATCGCGGCTGCCGACGCGGTGATCCTGGCCCATGACGTCGAGGTCCGGGACCGGGCCCGCTTCGCCGGCAAGCCGACCGTGGACGTGGGGGTGAAGGCCGCCGTCAACCGCGCCGACGACCTGATCGCCCAGGCCGCCGGGCTGGTGGCCGAGCACGGCGGGGGCAGGCGCCCCGACGGCGCACCGGTTCCCGCTCCGGCCACGCCGACGGGTGAGCACTGGGCCCAGCGGCTGCGCAAGTACCTGATGACGGGCGTCAGTTACATGATCCCCTTCGTGGCGGCTGGGGGTCTGCTGATCGCCCTCGCCTTCGCGATCGGCGGTTACCAGATCGCCTCCGCGCCGTCCGTGCTGGGCCATTTCGACTGGACCTCCTCGCACAGCTGGGCGGCGATGCTGTTCCAGACCGGCAAGACCTCGTTCGGCTTCCTGGTCCCGGTCCTCTCCGGATACATCGCCTGGGCGGTCGCGGACCGGGCGGCGCTGGCCGCCGGCATCGCCGGGGGCGCCGTGTCGGTGGCGGTCGGCGCGGGCTTCCTCGGAGGCATCGTGTCGGGCCTGGCCGCGGGCTTCCTGGTGCTGTGGATGATCCGCTGGAACGTGCCGCGCGCGGTCAAGGGCGTCATGCCGGTCGTGGTGATCCCGCTGGTGTCGGTAGCGGCGGTCGGTTTCCTGATGTTCGTGGTGGTCGGTTCGCCCATCGCCTCGGCGATGAACGGCCTGACCGACTGGCTGAACGGCCTCTCCGGCTCTAACGCGATCCTGCTCGGCCTGCTGCTCGGCGCGATGATGGCCTTCGACATGGGTGGTCCGCTCAACAAGGTCGCGTACACCTTCGCGGCCGGTGCGCTCACCACGGCGGGCACCACGCCGGACGCCGGCAGCCTCAAGGTGATGGCCGCTGTGATGGCCGCCGGTATGACCCCGCCGCTGGGCATGGCCCTGGCCACCGTCGTCCGGCGCAGGCTGTTCACCGCCGAGGAGCGGGAGAACGGCAAGGCGGCCTGGGTGCTCGGAGCCTCGTTCATCACCGAGGGCGCGATCCCGTTCGCGGCGGCGGACCCGCTGCGGGTCATCCCGGCGAGCATCGTCGGCAGCATGACGGCCGGCGGCATGGTGATGGCCTTCGGCTCCACCCTTCGGGCCCCACATGGCGGGATCTGGGTGCTCCCGCTGATCGGCAGCCCGTTCCTGTACCTGGTCGCGATCGCGGCGGGCACGGTGGTCACCGCGGCGGTGGTCGTCCTGCTCAAGGGCATGCGCAAGCCCGCCACCTCGGCGGCGCCGGAGTCCCTCGCCACCGCGGCGGAACCGGTCGGCGCCTGACACCGACGGCCGGTCAGGTGCGGCCGGGGTGATCCGGCAGGCCGGAGTTCGAGCCGGAACAGGGGCGCCCGCCCAGTCGAGCGGGCGCCCCTTCCGTGTCCCTGAGGCGGAGCCGTCCGGCCCCTCACCGGCCCGGCGGGAAGCCTCCCCAGACGGATGCGGAGCCGCCCGCGGACTGGGCCTCCACGCGGTAGCCGTCGTTCGTGGAACCGCGCACGCCGGTGGCGTGGTTGTACTGGGCGGCGAACTCGTGCTGCCCGGCCGGGACGGTGCGGCCCGGCTTGAGCACCCAGCGGTAGAGCAGTGCGCCGCCGGACTCCTGGACGGAGACGGTGAAGTCGTCGACGGGCAGGGTCCGCCAGTTGCCGGTGTCGCGCACGTCGCCGGTCTGCGCGACGCGCAGTTCGACGGTGAGCGCGGTGAGCGGCTGGGTGGTCCTGAGCGTGAGGTCGTTCTGGGCCCAGTAGACGGTGCTGTGCGGGTCGATCGACCCCTCCGCCCAGAGCGGTCCGTTCTGGGTCCGGCTGCTCGCCGACGCGGTCGGGCGGGGGACGGCCGGGGTGGCGGTGGGCGGCGTGGTGACCGCCGGTGCCGGGGCCGCGGGCGGGGGAGCGGACCGCGTCGGCGTCGGGATGGCCGTCGGCGAGGGCTCGGCCGGTGCCGTGGTGACGGTGTCCGTCGGTTGCGGGGTCCAGGGGGTGATGCCGGCCACGGCGAGTCCGCCGGTGGCCAGGGCGCCGACGGCGGCGAGACCGGCGAGCGCGAGCTTGGGCCAGGACCGTAGGCCCGACCGCGCACGGTGACGGACGACGGGACCGGCGGCGCCGCGCTGCACGCGGGTCAGCATCCTTGCCCTGTCGGGCTGGTGGGCCTCGGCGGCCTCGCGCAGCTGCCGGGCGATGTGCTCGTTCACCGGTTCCTCCTTCCCGTCGTCAGTTCGCCGACCGCTCGTGCGCCGAGCGCTCTCTCCAACGCGGCCATCCCCTTCGAGGTCTGGCTCTTCACCGTACCGACCGATATGCCCAGCGCCGCGGCGGTGTCCTTCTCCGAGAGGTCGAAGGCGTGCCGCAGCACCACGCAGGCCCGCTTGCGGAACGGTAGTCGGGCGAGGGCCGCCCGGACGTCCAGTACGCCCGCCACGTCCGGTCCGTCGGTCCTCTCCGGGCTGCGGGTCCAGAACAGCAGGACCCGGCGCCGTTCGCGGATCGCGCTGCGGATCCGCTCCCGGGCCATGTTGGCGACCACCCCGCGGGCGTAGGCGAGCGGGTGGTCGGCCGCGCGGAGGCGGTCCCAGCGTTGCCACAGTGCGAGCAGAGCGTCCGCGGCGAGGTCGTCGGCCGCGTCCGCCTCACCGGTCAGGAGGTGTGCGAGACGGGCGAGTTCGGCGTAGTGGCGGTCGAAGAAGTCGTGGAATTCCGTGGAGGTGTCATCGAGGAGCATGTCCCCCGGTCGCCCTCTCCCTACAATGTGAGCGTTAACAATCGGCATGAGCCTAGCAGTGCGCCCTTCCGGGGCCGGTGTCCGCCCCCGGAGGGGCGCGACCGGCGGCCGAGGGGCGATCAGCGCGGTCAACGCCGGGCGAACTGGACGCTCGTCGGCTGGGCGACGTCCGGTTTCACCGCGAGCCCGTCGACGGTCAGCTGCTCCCCGTAGATGTCGGTGACCCTGATCGTTCCGCCGCATCCGCTGCCGTCGGGGGAGAGGAAGTAGTCGTAGTCGGTGCGGGACAATCTCCGCCAGCCGCCGCCGGTTCGGACCTCCAGCGCGGCCACCGGGTTCCGGTGGCCGATCACCTGGATCCCGCACCACCACTGGCTGGAGCCGGTCTTGTACCGGATCGACATGGTCGCCGGCGCCACGGCGGGGCTCAGCAGCGTCCACGTGATCGGGAGCCGGCCCACCGAGAGCTCGGCGAGCTCGGCGAAGGCCTGGTGACTGAGGTCGAGCTGCCCGGGCGCGCAGGGCAGCGGGCAGTCGTTGACGATCCGCACGGTGACGCTCGCCCCGTTGGCGGCGCGGACGAGTACGTACGCCCCGCACGCGTTGGAGGAGTCGTAGTCGGTGTGGTTCATCGCCGCCACCATGAGGTCGTCGGACGGGCCGAACAGGCAGGCGCCGTTGCCGTCGGCGGCGTCGTAGGAGGTGGCGACGCCCGAGTAGCTCGTTCCCGGCTTGATCCGCCCGGCCAGGGGGGCGGTGGAGGCCACCGTACGGGCGCCGCTGGTGGCGGCGGAGGGGGACGGGACGGTGGTGGAGGCCGTCGGCCGCGCCGTGGGCGGGGCCGACGGCGACGGCGAGCCGCCGGCCGAGGGCGAGGCCGAGGGTGAGGGGCTGGTGGCCGAGGACGGCGGGGCCGAGGGTGTGACGGCGACCGAGGTGCCGGAGACGGGTGGGGAGCCGGGCTCGGTGGCCGCGACGGAGGCGGCGGCCGGTTGTGCGGTGCCGGTGCCGGACCCGTTCCCGAGGAGGAGCGAGAGGCCGAGGCACACCAGTACCCCGACGGCCGCCACCGCCAACGGGACGCCCCTGACCGGCCCTCGCCCGCGCCGTGCCCGGGGAGCGGCGTGTTTCGTGTCCCTCATGCCCATCCAATTCGGTAGATCGAGTCGACGTTCACCGCTCAGTGGCCGCCGGGGCCGGAAAGGTTGCCGTTCCGGCCCCGGTTTCCTCCGCGCGACCGCCGGCGCGACGCCGTCGGTGCCGTCCGTCAGTCGCCACCGTCGCGGCGGAGGTCGTCGCCCGTCCGGGATTCGTTCGCCGCTGGGCCGCGGGCTGCCGGAGCGGAAGGCCCCCTGTCATCCGGGGCGACAGGATGTTGACGAGATCCGCACAACTTGCGCCCGGAACGGGTCTTTGCCCTTCCCATAGCCATGCTTTACTCGGTCTTGACGCTTCATCAGGTCGCCGGACCGGCACCGACGACGGCGCGGCCCAGCGGCGTGCCGCGGTCGTCGTGCTGACGCCACCCGTTCCGCCCGGAGCACTCGGCTCCGAGGCACCGCCCCCCCGTCCATCGCCCCTCCGCGGAAGCCACAGGGGCACGAAGGAGGCACCAACTCCATGGATCCGCTCATCGACCGGGCCCGGGCCTTTCCGCAGCGCGCCGGCGACGCCGGCCGGGCACTCACCGGCCTCGCCGCCGGCCAGGCACCCCAGGCCCTCTTCATCACCTGCTCGGACTCGCGCGTGGTGCCCGCCCTGATCACCAGCGCCGACCCCGGCGACCTCTTCGAACTCCGTACCGCGGGCAACATCGTCCCCGCCTACCGGGCCGACCGGGCTTCGGGGGAGGCCGCCACCATCGAGTACGCCGTCGAGGTGCTCGGCGTCCGTGACATCGTGGTCTGCGGCCACTCGCACTGCGGTGCCGTCGGCGCCGTGGTCCGCGGCGAGGACCTCAGCGTCGTCCCCGCCGTCCGCGCCTGGTTGCGCCAGGCCGACCCGGCCGAACTCGGCGCGGACGGGGCCGACGTGTTCGACCCCACGGTCGCCAGCCCCGTGCAGCGTCACGTCCTCGCTCAGCTGGACCGCCTGCGCGGCTATCCGACGGTGGCCCGACGGCTGCGCGAGGGTGGCATCCGGCTGCACGGCTGGTTCTACGAGATCCACACCGGGCTGGTGCTCGCCCACCAGCCCGACGCCGACCTCTTCCTGCCGCTGTGAAGCGGCTGTGAACCGGTGTGACCCGCCGGTGACCCACGGCATCCCACCCGGCCCCGCACACCGCGCCACCACCACCCTCCGGACCGACACCGTCCGCACCGACATCGTCCGCACCGACATCGTCCGGACCGACACCGTCCGCACCGACACCGTCCGCACCGATACTCTCCCGAGGACCCGATGACCCGTCGTCCCGCCCTTCGGCTGAGCACTCTGCGCTCTGACCTCCCCGCTTCCGTCGTCGTCTTCCTGGTCGCGCTCCCGCTCTGCGTGGGCGTCGCCGTCGCCTCCGGCGTGCCGGCCGAACTCGGCCTGATCACCGGCATCGTGGGCGGCCTGGTGACCGGGCTGCTGCCCGGCAGCAGCCTCCAGGTGTCCGGCCCCGCCGCCGGCCTGACCGTGCTGGTCCTCGCCGCCGTCCAGGAGCACGGCCTCGCCACGCTCGGCGTCATCACCGCGGTGGCCGGCCTGCTTCAACTCGTCATGGGTGCGGCCCGGCTCGGCCGACTCTTCCGGGCGATATCCGTCTCCGTCGTCCAGGGCATGCTCGCCGGGATCGGCCTCGTCCTGATCGCCGGTCAGCTCTACGCCCTGGCCGACGCTAAGGGGCCGGCCGACGGGCTCGGCAAACTGGCGGGCCTGCCGCGCCTCGCCGTCGAGGCCGCCAGGAGCCCGCACGCCCTCGCCGCCGCCGCGATCGGGGCCGGGACGGTGCTGGTCCTGGTGCTCTGGCCGCGACTGCCCGCCCGGGTCCGCGTGGTGCCCGCACCGCTCGCCGCCGTCGCCGCCGCGACGGCCGTCACCGCCCTGTCCGACCTGCCCGTCGCCCGGGTCCGGGTGGCCGGTCTCGCGGGGGTGGTCCACCTGCCCGGCGGCACCGACCTCGCGGCGCTCGGCAGCGTCGGCGTCCTCGGCACGGCGCTCGCATTCGCGCTGATCGCCTCGGCCGAGAGCCTGTTCAGCGCCGCGGCCGTCGACCGCCTGCACGACGGCGCGCGCACGGACTACGACCGGGAACTGCTCGCCCAGGGCGTCGGCAACACCGTCTGCGGAGTCCTCGGCGCGCTCCCGATGACCGCCGTGATCGTCCGCAGTGCCGCCAACGTGCAAGCCGGTGCCCGCACCAAGGCCTCCCGGGTGCTGCACGGCGCCTGGCTGCTGCTCTTCGCCGCGCTGTTCCCGGCCGCGCTCTCAGTCGTCCCGGTCGCCGCCCTGGCCGGCGTCCTGGTGCACGCCGGTGCCAAGCTGGTCCCGGTCCGTGCGCTGCGCCCGCTCTGGCGGGCCGATCGCGGCGAAGCGGCGATCCTGACGGTGACCGCGGTGGCCATCGTGATGACCAACCTGCTCGAAGGCGTGCTGCTCGGTCTGCTCCTCGCGGTGCTCAAGAGCGCCTGGGACACTTCGCACCTGCACATCGCGGTCACCGATCCGGCCGACGGTCCGGTCCGGGTGACCCTGAGCGGGAACGCCACCTTCCTCCGGCTGCCCCGGCTGCTGGAGACCCTGGAATCCCTGGCGGAGCTGCCCGGGGACCGTCCCGTCCGGCTTGACCTCTCCGGCGTGCGTCACCTCGACCACGCCTGTCGCAGCGCCCTGGAGCAGTGGCAGGAGCGCCACAACCGCAGCGGCTCCGCCGAGTTGATAGGGCTGCCGCTGGCGGCGGCCTGACCGGGAGGCCCGGCTCGGGCGCGCGCGGGCTGTCCGGCAGCTCGCACTTGACGATTCGGCAAAGGGCTCGGAAGAATGCCGGTTCACCGATTGTGATCGCTCACATGGCGCCCTGCCGGCCCGCGGCCACTGCGTAGGATGCCTGGTGTGTCCACAGTTGCCGTGATTGCGGTTGTCGCGCTCGCCCTCCTACACGTCTACATCCTGGTCCTGGAGATGTTCCTGTGGACCACTCCCCGGGCTCGGGCCTCCTTCGGCACGTCGGCCGAGTTCGCGCGCTCCACCAAGGCGATGGCCGCCAACCAGGGTCTGTACAACGGCTTCCTGGCGGCCGGGCTGCTCTGGGGCGCGTTCGCCTCCGACCCGGTCGGGTTCCCGGTGCGGGTCTTCTTCGCCTCCTGCGTCGCCGTCGCCGGGCTGTTCGGCGCGGTGACGTCCTCCCGGAAGATCCTTTTCGTGCAGACCGTTCCGGCAGCGGTCGTACTGGTCCTGGTGCTCCTGGCCCGCTGAATCCCGAACGACCGTCCACCGAGGGGTGCTTCTCCCGAGAGGCACCCCTCCGGCCTTCTCACGACCGCGTGTCGGTCCGGCCTGCCGGACAGCTGTGATCCGACGGAGAACCCACTGACACGGTCGGCCGAAATCCTTGGGGGCACCGGGGCGAAGTCGGTCTCCCGGACGGCGGCGGCCACCTCCGGCGCGAGGCGTGTCTTGCCCACACCGCCCCTGCCCGGGAGCGTGACCAGGCGGCGAGTGCCCAGCAGCCGGTGGATCTCGGCGATCTCGTGCCGCCTGCCGACGAAGCCGGTCACGGCGGCGGGCAGGTTCCCGCGTTCGGGGATCACCCCGCCGCGTCGGCTCCAGTCTTCCGTGCCGGGCTCTGGGACCGCTCCCGCACGGAGAAGTCCGGGTGGGGGGAGAGGCCCGCACGAGGAGGCCGGGCGGAGGGCAGACGAACGGGCGGGGAGCGGCACGGTGTCCACACGCACCGTGTCGGTCCCCGCCCGGTTCAGGGTCGGCCCAGGTCAGTCAGGTCACGAACCGGCCTTGCGCTTGTTGTAGACGTCGAAACCGACGGCGGCGAGGAGCACCAGGCCCTTGATGACCTGCTGGTAGTCGGTGCCGACGCCGACGATCGACATGCCGTTGTTCAGCACGCCCAGCACCAGGCCGCCGATGATCGCGCCGAGGACGGTGCCGACACCGCCGCTGGCGGAGGCGCCGCCGATGAAGGCGGCGGCGATCGCCTCCAGCTCGAAGTTGATGCCCGCCTGCGGGGTGCCCGCGTTGAGCCGCGCGGCGAAGACCAGCCCGGCCAGCGCCGCGAGGACGCCCATGTTGGTGAAGGCCAGGAAGACGACCCGCTTGCTCTTCACCCCGGACAGCTTGGCCGCCGCCTCGTTGCCGCCGATCGCATAGGTGTGCCGACCGATGATCGAGTTGCGCATCAGGTAGCCGAAGCCGACCAGCAGGGCGCCGAGGATCAGCAGCACGATCGGCACGCCGTGGTAGCTGGCGAGCAGCAGGGTGAAGACGAGCACGGCCGCCGTGATCACGGCGAGCTTGGCGAGGAACAGCCCGAGCGGCAGGACCTCCAGCCCGTACGAGGCGGTCTGCCGGCGCCCGCGCAGCTCCTGGACGATCGCGACGGCCAGCACCGCGAGGCCGAGCAGCAGGGTGAGGTTGTGGTAGTCGGTGTGCGGGCCGACCTCGGGGAGGAAGCCGCTGCTGATGCTCTGGAAGCCCTTGGGGAACGGCGCCACGGACTGGCCCTGCAGCAGGATCTGGGTGCCGCCGCGGAACAGCAGCATGCCGGCCAGGGTGACGATGAAGGACGGAATCCCGAGATAGGCGATCCAGAAGCCCTGCCAGGCGCCGGCGAGCGCACCGATCACGAGCGCCGCCAGTGCGGCCACCGGCCAGGGCAGGTGCTGCTTGACCATCATGACGGCGGCGGCTGCCCCGACGAAGGCGGCGAGTGATCCCACCGAGAGGTCGATGTGCCCGGCGATGATGACGATCATCATGCCGATCGCCAGGATGAGGATGTAGCCGTTCTGCTGGATCAGGTTGGTGATGTTGAGCGGCTGGAGCAGGATGCCGTCCGTCCAGACCTGGAACAGCAGCACGATCAGGGCCAGCGCGACCAGCATGCCGTACTGGCGCACGTTGCCGCGCAGCGCGCCGGCCAGGGCGGAGCCGATGGAGGGGGTCGGGCCGGCCTGCGGCGCCTTCGGGGACGAATCCGGGATGATCTCGGTCGGGGCCATGCCTCACACCTGCTCGTTGCTGGATGCGGTGCTCATGGTCATGAGCCGCATGAGGTTTTCCTGGGTGGCGTCGGCGCGGGCGACCTCGCCGGTGATCCGGCCTTCGGCCATGGTGTAGATCCGGTCGCACAGGCCCAGGAGTTCGGGGAGTTCGGAAGAGATGACGAGGACGGCCTTGCCCTGGGCGGCCAGCTCGGCGATGACGGTGTAGATCTCCGCCTTGGCGCCGATGTCGATGCCCCGGGTGGGCTCGTCGAGGATCAGCACCTCGGGCTCGGCGAAGATCCACTTGCTGAGGACGACCTTCTGCTGGTTGCCGCCGCTGAGCGTGCCGGTCCGGGTGAACACCGTCGGAGCCTTGATGTTCATGGTCTTCCGGAAGGACTCGGCGACCCTGCTCTCCTCGTGCCGGTCGACCCGGCCGTACCGGGAGACCTTGCCGAGCGCGCTCAGCGAGATGTTCCGGGTGATGTCGTCGATGAGGTTCAGGCCGAGGTGCTTGCGGTCCTCGGTGACGTACGCGATGCCGTGCCCGATCGCCTCCGGCACCGTCCGGGTGCGGACCTCCCGGCCGTGCAGCCGCACCCGCCCGCCGCTCCAGCGGCCGTACGAGCGGCCGAAGACGCTCATCGCGAGTTCGGTGCGGCCGGCGCCCATCAGGCCGGCGATGCCGACGATCTCGCCGCGGCGCACGTTCAGCGAGGCGCCGTCCACGACGGTGCGCTGCTGGTCGATCGGGTGCCGGACGGTCCAGTCCTCGACCTCGAAGGCGATCTCGCCGATGTCGGGGGTGCGTTCGGGGTAGCGGTGTTCCAGGTCGCGGCCGACCATGCCGCGGATGATGCGGTCCTCGGAGATGCCCTCGGGGCCGATCGTGACGGTCTCGATGGTCTGTCCGTCGCGCAGGATGGTGACGGCGTCGGCGACCCGGGCGATCTCGTTCAGCTTGTGCGAGATGATGATGCAGGAGATGCCCTGCGCCTTGAGTTCGAGGATCAGGTCGAGGAGCTTGCGGCTGTCCTCGTCGTTCAGCGCGGCGGTCGGCTCGTCCAGGATGAGCAGCTTGACCTTCTTGGCCAACGCCTTGGCGATCTCGACCAGTTGCTGCTTGCCCACGCCGAGGTCGGCGATCCTGGTGTGCGGGCTCTCCTCCAGACCGACCTGCCGCAGCAGTTCGGCGGCGTGGGTGAGCGTGCGGTGCCAGCTGATCACGCCGCGGGTGGCGTGCTCGTTGCCCAGGAAGATGTTCTCGGCGACGGACAGGTACGGCACCAGGGCGAGCTCCTGGTGGATGATGACGATTCCGCGCTGCTCACTGGCCCGGATGTCCTTGAAGCGGCAGGGCTCGCCCTCGAAGAGGATCTCGCCCTCGTAGTCGCCGTGCGGGTAGACGCCGCTGAGCACCTTCATCAGGGTGGACTTGCCGGCGCCGTTCTCACCGCAGACGGCGTGCACCTCGCCGGCGGCGACGGTCAGGTTGACCTCGGAGAGCGCTTTGACGCCGGGGAACGACTTGCTGATCGACCGCATTTCGAGAACGGGTCCAGCCATGTTGTGCGTCCGTATCGTTCGGGGCGGTGCGGTGGGTGAGGAGGCCCCGGGCTCCGGGAGCCCGGGTTCCGCACCGCCGGTTTCGGCGTGGGGCCCGCCGGGCGGGCCCCACGGGCTACTTGAGCTGGTCCGCGGTGTACTGGCCGCTGTCGACCAGGACCTTCTGGTAGTTGTCCTTGTCGACGCTGACCGGCTGGAGCAGCTGCGCCGGGACGACCTTCACGCCGTTGTTGTACTGGGTGGTGTCGTTGACCTCGGGCTTGCCGCCGGTCAGCAGGGCGTCGCCCATCTGGACGGCGGCCTTGGCGAGCTGCCGGGTGTCCTTGTAGACGGTCTGGGTCTGCTCGCCCGCGATGATCGACTTCACCGAGGCCAGCTCGCCGTCCTGGCCCGTGACGATCGGGAGCGACTTGGCGGTGCCGTAGCCGACGGCCTTGAGCGAGGACAGGATGCCGATCGAGATGCCGTCGTACGGTGACAGCACGGCGTCGACGTGGGCGCTGGTGTAGGCCTTGCTCAGCAGGTTGTCCATCCGCGACTGGGCGAGAGCGCCGTCCCAGCGCAGCGTGGCGACCTGGTTGAAGTCGGTCTGGCCGCTCTGCACGACCAGCTTCTTCTGGTCGATGTACGGCTTGAGGACGCTCATCGCGCCGTTGAAGAAGAAGGTGGCGTTGTTGTCGTCCGGCGAGCCGGCGAACAGCTCGATGTTGAACGGGCCCTTGCCGTCCTTGAGGCCGAGCTTGTCGGCGATGTAGCTGCCCTGAAGGACGCCGACCTTGTAGTTGTCGAAGGTCGCGTAGTAGTCGACGTTCTGGGTGCCCCGGATCAGCCGGTCGTAGGAGATGACCGGGATGTGGGCGTCGGCGGCCTTCTGCAGCACGTTGGTGAGGGAGGAGCCGTCGATGGCGGCGATCACCAGCAGCTTGGCGCCCTTGGTGATCATGTTCTCCACCTGGGAGACCTGGTTCTCCACCACGTTGTCGCCGTACTGCAGGTCGGTCTTGTAGCCCTTGGCCTGGAAGTCCTTGACCATGTTGTTGCCGTCGTTGATCCAGCGCTCGGACGACTTGGTCGGCATGGCGATGCCCACGAGCCCGCCCTTGGCATCCCCCTTGGCCGCGCCGTCGCCGACTCCGTTGCTGCTCTGACCACAGGCCGCCAGGGAGAGCGTCAAGCCCACCGCGACGAGGCCCGCTGAAAGCTTCCGCACAGTTCCTCCAGTGAATGGTGTTCCGCGACCGCGCAGAGCGCCCCTGGTTGGGCGACTGGGAGCGGTCGAGCGGGGTCGGCCGGAGCGGGTCCCTCGCGCTGTGGAACGTCGGGGCTGCGGTAGCTCTGGCCTGGCGTGAAATGAAGTGTTAACGCTCACAAGACCCGCGTCAAGGCCCCTGGGATCACCGTTGGGTAGCGGCTGGCCGCCGACGGCGCGGCAGGGGTGCGAAGTGCCGGGCGAGGGGGCCGTTGCCGTGCGCCGTGAATGAACATCAGGCGAACGAAGAATGAATGTCAGGGTTGTTGCAGGAAGCAACCGGCCAGCGCGTCGGCTGCCCGTGGCACCGCGACCCGCGCGGGGCGGACCGGGCGCTGACGCGCCGGATCGGGGGGTGGGCGCTGGCGTCGATCTCTCCTCAACGGCCCTGCCCCGAGAATCGGTTGGCGACAGGTTCGGGCGTTCGGTCCGGTCGGCGGCGGTGCCGCCGGATCCGTCGAAAGTCTTGACGGGACACGGTCGAACCGGGCACTGTCACCGGTCCAGGAGCCTCCACCTCCCGCCCGGGTCGAAGTCTGCCGCCGCGGGCTGGATTGTTAGCGCTCACTTTCCCCTGGCCACGCTCGACGATGAGCAGGGAGCACCCATGAGTGACAACGACAGGACAACCCGTGGAAGCGGTGCGTTGCGCCGCCTCGCCCGGGCCGGGGCGGCGCTCGCCGTCCTGGTCGGCGCCCTGGCCGGCGCCACCGCGACGGCCGGCGTGGCCCAGGCCGCCACCCGGGGCCCGTGCGACCTCTACGCCGCCGGCGGCACGCCCTGCGTGGCGGCGCACAGCACCACCCGCGCGCTGTACGCCGGGTACGGCGGGCCGCTGTACCAGGTCCGGCGCGCGTCGGACGGGGCGCTACGGAACATCGGGGTGCTGAGCGCCGGCGGGTACGCCGACGCGGCAGCCCAGGACTCCTTCTGCGCCGGCACCGGCTGCGTGATCACCGCGATCTACGACCAGAGCGGCCGGGGCAACCACCTCACCCAGGCGCCCGGCGGCGGGGCGGCCGGCGGCCCGGACGACCTCGCGGACGCCACCCTGGCGCCCACCACGCTGAACGGCCACCGGGCCTACGGCGTGTACGTCGCGCCGGGCACCGGCTACCGCGACAACCACACCTCCGGCGTCGCCACCGGCGACCAGCCCGAGGGGATGTACGCGATCCTCGACGGCACCCACTACAACGGCGGCTGCTGCTTCGACTACGGCAACGCCGAGACCAGCAGCAACGACACCGGCAACGGTCACATGGAAGCCATCTACTTCGGCAACATCAAGGTCTGGGGCTACGGCAGCGGGCCCGGCCCCTGGGTGATGGCCGACCTGGAGAACGGCCTGTTCTCCGGCGTCGACACGCGCTACAACGCCAACGACCCGACGGTGAACCACCGTTACCTGACGGCCATGGTCAAGGGCGCCCCGAACCAGTGGGCGATCCGCGCGGGCGACGCCCGGTCCGGCGGGCTGTCGACCTTCTACTCCGGTCCGCGCCCGAACGCGTCCGGCTACAACCCGATGCACAAGGAGGGGGCGATCATCCTCGGCATCGGCGGCGACAACAGCAAGGGCGCCCAGGGCACCTTCTACGAGGGCGTGATGACCTCCGGTTACCCGTCGGAGGCCACCGAGAACGCCGTCCAGGCCGACATCGTCGCCGCCGGCTACGCCGACCCCGCGGGGGCGGCCACGGGGGCGCTGCACGGCACCGGTTCGGGCAAGTGCCTCGACGTCCCGAACACCTCGACCGCACCCGGGACCCAGGCACGGATCCAGAGCTGCTCCGGAGGAGCCGGCCAGATCTGGAGCCGCACCGCCGACGGACGGCTGACCGTGGACGTCTCCGGCACCACGCTGTGCCTGGACGCGTACGGCGGCGGGACGGCCGACGGCACCAAGGTGGTGGCCTGGCCCTGCAACGGCGGCGCCAACCAGCAGTGGCGCTTCAACGCCGACGGCAGCGTCACCGGCGTTCCGTCCGGCCGGTGCCTGGACGTCGACGGGGCGGCCGTCGCGGACGGCACGCCCGTCCAGCTGTGGAACTGCTGGGGCGGCGCCAACCAGCGGTGGACCATCGGGTAGCACCCAGCCCCGTCCGGACCCGGCCCGGTCTCCGCGACCCCGCGGCGACCGGGCCGTGCGTCGGTAGCCGCGGGTGGCGGGACGCCGCACGTGCCGTCAGAGGTGACTACGGCCTGTCCGGCGGATCTTGCCGGGCGCAGGATCCGCCGGACAGGCCCTGGCTAAATGGTGATGCCGGGCGGTGCGCCGGCGTGGTGCGGCTCGGCAACGGGGTGTGCCTTCCGGCACGGTCAGCCTCCACACCGCCGGGGGCCGGGGGCCGACGGGTCACTGTCCGGCACCGGTGCGGCCGGTCTGGAGCGGCCGATCGGCGTGGTGGACGCGGCGGACGCGGGGTTCGCCCGGGTGGAGGTCCGCGACGCCGAAGGCGGGATGGCGGCGCTCACCAACCCGATCCTGCTCGCCCGAACGCATTCCGCAGTCCGACCGCCCGCCGGCCACCGAGTCCGGTGCGGGCAGTGGGGCGGTATCACGGCAAGCGCTCCCGTGGAGCGGGTGTGAGCGATAACTTGGCGGTATCGGCACATGTGGACGGCCTGCGGGGCTGATATGAAGAGGGCCGCCGGTTGAACCCAGGGTGACGGACTGGCCTGGACCTGGTCGCGTACTGTGGTCCACAACCAAGGAGGGTACTGCGAGTGGGAACCGACAGCGCCGGGACGGAACAGCGCCAGCCCGTGATGGCGGATGTGGCGAAACTGGCGGGAGTGTCCCACCAGACGGTGTCCCGGGTGCTCAACGGCGCCCCGCACGTACGGCCCGACACCCGGGACCGGGTGCTGGCGGCCATCCGGGAGCTGGACTACCGGCCCAACTCCGCCGCCCGCGCGCTGGTCACCCGCCGCTCGCAGACCCTCGGGGTGGTCAGCTTCGACTCCACGCTCTACGGCCCCGCCTCGATGCTGGACGGCATCGAGCGGGCCGCGCGCAGCGCCGGGTACTTCGTGAGCGTGTCCAGCCTGCGTTCCCTCGACGGCCGTTCGGTCCAGGAGGCCGTCGACCGGCTGCGCGACCAGGGGGTCGAGGGGGTCGTGGTGGTGGCGCCGCAGACCTCCTCGGTCAGCGCGGTGGCCCGGCTCTCCAGTTCCGTGCCGCTCGTCGCGGTCGGTTCGGGCGACCAGACCCAGGTGCCCATGGTCTCGGTGGGCAACCGCTCGGGAGCGGAGGCGGCCACCCGGCACCTGCTCGACCTGGGGCACCGGACCGTGCACCACCTCGCCGGGCCGGCCAACTGGCTGGAGAGCCGGGACCGGGAGGAGGGCTGGCGCCGCGCGCTGGAGGCGGCCGGTGCCCCCGTGCCGGACGTGGAACGAGGTGACTGGAGCGCCCGCTCCGGCTATCAGGCGGGCCTGCGGATCTCCGGACTGCGCGACGTCACCGCCGTCTTCTGCGCCAACGACCACATGGCCCTCGGCCTGCTGCGCGCCCTGCACGAGGCCGGCCGATCGGTCCCGGGGGACATCAGCGTGGTCGGCTTCGACGACATCCCGGAGGCCGCGTACTTCATCCCGCCGCTGACCACCGTGCGGCAGGACTTCGGCGAACTCGGCCGCAGGGCCCTGGAACTGCTCGTGGAGGAACTGGAGGGCGTGCCGCACCCGCCCGCCCATGTGCAGATCTCCGCCGAGATGGTGCTGCGGCGCAGCGTGGGCCCCGCCGCCCGCCGCTGAGCCGGGACTCGACAACGCCCTGACCACCCGGTTCACGGCCCTCGGGTCGTGGACCTCCCTTGACACGCTGATTGTTAACGTTAACAATCGGCGTGAGCGTTGACTTCGACGCCCCTCCCACTCCGCCGGCCGGGCCACCCGCATCCCCGCTTCCGTGGTCCGGCCGACGGCCAGCGTTCCGCCCTACTGAGGGTGACGGCGGAACGAAGCCTGTCGCCGGTGCGTACCACCCTGCCCCGGCTACGGATCGCACCGGCGACAGGTGATGACGCAGGCCTCCCGTACGAAGGATGAGCAAGTGACCGTGAATCCTGCCGCCCCCGACGCCGACCGCTACGTGGTCGGGGTTGACTTCGGTACCCTCTCCGGCCGCGCCCTGGTGGTCCGGGTCCGGGACGGCGAGGAAATGGGCACCGCCGTCCACGACTACCCGCACGCCGTCATCGAGCGCGAACTGCCGGGCACCGGAAGGGTCCTGCCGCCCGACTGGGCGCTCCAGCACCCGGCGGACTGGCGCGAGGTGCTGCGCACCGCCGTCCCGGCCGCACTCGCCGCCGCCGGCGTCGACCCCGCCGACGTCGTCGGCATCGCCACCGACTTCACCGCCTGCACCGTCCTGCCGGTGCTCGCCGACGGCACCCCGCTGGCCGAGACCGCCGCCTGGGCCGCCCGCCCGCACGCCTGGCCCAAGCTCTGGAAGCACCACGCCGCGCAGCCCCAGGCCGACCGGATCAACACGCTGGCCCACGCCCGTGGCGAGAAGTGGATCTCCCGGTACGGCGGCAGGATCTCCGCCGAGTGGCAGTACGCCAAGGCCCTCCAGGTGCTGGAGGAGGACCCGGCCGTCTACGCCGCCTGCGAGCGCTGGATCGAGGCCGCCGACTGGATCGTCTGGCAGCTCACCGGCGCCGAGAGCCGCAACACCTGCACCGCGGGCTACAAGGGCATCCACCAGGACGGCAGTTACCCGAGCGAGGACTACCTCGCAGCGCTCCACCCGGACTTCGCCGACTTCGCCCGCACCCGCCTGGAGCACCCGCTCTCCCCGCTGGGTACCCGGGTCGGCGCGCTCACCGCGCAGGCCGCGGAGTGGACCGGCCTGCCCGTGGGCATCGCCGTCGCCGCCGGCAACGTCGACGCCCACGTGGCCGCACCCGCCGCCCGGGCCGTCGGCGACGGCCAGCTCCTCGCCATCATGGGCACGTCCACCTGCCACGTCGTCAACGGCGCCACGCTCGCCGACGTCCCCGGCATCTGCGGCGTGGTCGAGAACGGCATCGTCACCGGCTCCTACGGCTACGAGGCCGGCCAGAGCGCCGTCGGCGACATCTTCGCCTGGTGGCTGCGCCAGGGCGTACCCGCCGACTACCTGGCCGAGGCCGAGGCGAACGGCGAGGACCTGCACCGCCTGCTCACCCGCAAGGCCGCCGACCAACCCGTCGGCGCCCACGGCCTGGTGGCGCTCGACTGGATGAACGGCAACCGCTCCACCCTGGTCGACCACCACCTCTCCGGCGTGATCGTCGGGCTCACCCTGGCCACCCGACCCGAGGAGATCTACCGCGCACTGCTGGAGGCCACCGCCTTCGGCACCCGCGTCATCGTCGAGGCCCTGGAGCAGGGCGGCGTCCCGGTCACCGAGTTCATCGTCACAGGCGGCCTCAAGAAGAACGCCCTGCTGATGCAGATCCACGCCGACGTGCTGCGCCGCCCGGTCTCGGTCGCCGAGTCCGAGCAGGGCCCGGCGCTCGGCTCCGCGATCCACGCGGCCGTCGCCGCCGGAGCCCACCCCGACGTCCGGACCGCGGCCGCCGCGATGGGCCGGGTGCGGCGGGGCGCCTACCAGCCCGACCCGGCCGCCGCCGACACCTACGACCGGCTGTTCGCCGAGTACCGCGCCCTGCACGACCACTTCGGGCTCGGCGCGGACAAGGCCCTGCACCGTCTGCGGGACATCCGCAACGCCGCCCTCACCACCCTCACCACCCCCAGCGAGGCTCTGTGAACGCGACCATCGACCTCATCCGCCGCCAGGTCAGCGACCTCCACCAGGAGCTGGTCCGCTACAACCTGGTGGTCTGGACCGCCGGCAACGTCTCCGCCCGCGTCCCCGGCCAGGACCTCCTGGTCATCAAGCCCAGCGGCGTCTCCTACGAGGAGCTGACGCCCCAGAACATGATCGTGTGCGACCTCGACGGCAATGTGGTGGACGGCGAGCACTCACCTTCCTCCGACACCGCCGCGCACGCCTACGTCTACCGCCACCTGCCCGAGGTCGGTGGAGTCGTCCACACCCACTCCACCTACGCCTGCGCCTGGGCGGCCCGCGGCGAGGCCGTCCCCTGCGTGCTCACCGCGATGGCCGACGAGTTCGGCGCCGAGATCCCGGTCGGCCCGTTCGCCCTGATCGGCGACGACGCGATCGGCCGCGGCATCGTGGACACCCTCAAGGGCCACCGCTCGCCCGCCGTCCTGATGCAGAACCACGGCGTCTTCACCATCGGCAAGGACGCCAAGTCGGCGGTCAAGGCCGCCGTGATGTGCGAGGACGTGGCCCGCACCGTCCACCTCTCCCGCCAGCTCGGCGAACCGCTGCCGATCGCCCAGGCGGACATCGACAGTCTCAACTTCCGCTACCAGAACGTCTACGGCCAGCCCCAGGCCCGGTGAGGAGCCACCCCATGCCCAAGCCACTCGAAGGCCGCGAGGTCTGGTTCCTGACCGGCAGCCAGGGCCTCTACGGCGAGGAGACGCTGCGCCAGGTCGCCGCGCAGTCCCAGCGGATCGCCGCGGCTCTGAACCGCGACCCGGCCGTCCCGGTCGAGGTCGTCTGGAAGCCCGTCCTCACCGACGCGAGCGCCATCCGTCGGGTCTGTCTGGAGGCCAACTCCGCGGACGACTGCATCGGCCTGATCGCCTGGATGCACACCTTCTCCCCGGCCAAGATGTGGATCGCCGGGCTCGACGCCCTGCAGAAGCCGCTGCTCCACCTGCACACCCAGGCCAACGTCGAACTGCCCTGGGAGTCCATCGACATGGACTTCATGAACCTGAACCAGGCCGCCCACGGCGACCGCGAGTTCGGCTACATCCAGTCCCGTCTCGGCGTCGCCCGCAAGACCGTCGCCGGACACGTCAGCGACCCGGCCGTGGCCGCCAGGGTCGCCACCTGGGCCCGCGCCGCGGCCGGCCGCGCCGAACTGCGCGGCCTCAGGCTGGCCCGCTTCGGTGACAACATGCGCGACGTCGCCGTCACCGAGGGGGACAAGGTCGAGGCCCAGCGCCGGTTCGGGGTCTCCGTCAACACGTACGGCGTCAACGACCTGGTCGCCGCGGTGGACGAGGCCGACGACGTCGCCGTCACCGCGCTGGTCGAGGAGTACCAGGACAGCTACCGTCTGGTGCCCGAGCTGCGGGCCGGCGGCGAGCGCCACCAGTCACTGCGCTACGCGGCGCGCATCGAGCTCGGGCTGCGCGGATTCCTGGAGCAGGGCGGCTTCAAGGCCTTCACCACCAACTTCGAGGACCTCGGCGGGCTGCGCCAGCTGCCCGGCCTCGCGGTGCAGCGACTGATGGCCGACGGCTACGGCTTCGGCGGCGAGGGCGACTGGAAGACGGCCAGCCTGCTGCGCACCCTCAAGGTGGCGGCGGGTGGACTGGCCGGCGGCACCTCGTTCATGGAGGACTACACCTACCACCTGGAGTTCGGCCGTGAACTGATCCTCGGCGCGCACATGCTGGAGGTCTGCCCGAGCATCGCGTCCGACACCCCCTCCTGCGAGATCCACCCGCTGTCCATCGGCGGACGGGAGGACCCGGTCCGCCTGGTCTTCGACGCCGAGCCCGGCCCGGCCGTCGTCGTCGGACTCGCGGACCTGGGCGACCGCTTCCGGCTGGTCGCCAACGAGGTGGACGTGGTCGCGCCGCCCGCGCGGCTGCCCAACCTTCCGGTCGCCCGGGCGGTCTGGAAGCCGCGGCCCGACCTCCACACCTCCACCGAGGCCTGGCTGACGGCCGGTGGGCCGCACCACACCGTGCTCTCCGGTGCGGTCGGCACCGACGAACTCGAAGACCTCGCTGAGATGCTCGGGGTGGAACTCCTGATGATCGACGACGACACCAGCATCCGTCAGTTCACCAGGGAGATGCGGTGGAACCAGGCCTACCACCGGCTGGCCCAGGGGCTGTGAGTCCGGTGTCCGGGATCGGCGACGCCCGCCCGCTCGGCGGGCGTCGCCCCGTTTCCGACTCCCGGCCCGAGTCCCTTTCCGATTCCCTTTCCGCGCCTCTTTTCCGCGAACCGTCGAACGGAGAGCAGCCCGTGCCCAGAGACGTACTCGTCTCACCCGGTGTCCTGATGGCGACCCAGGAGGTCGCCACGGTCCTGCCGGACGGCCGGCGCGTCACCCGCTGGACGTTCGGTGCCCCGAACGGGGTGACGGTGGAGGTGCTCAGCCTGGGCGCCCGCCTCCAGGCCCTGAACGTGCCGGACCGTGCAGGGCGGCGGGCCAATGTGGTCCTCGGCAGCGACAGCGTGGAGGACCTGCTCGGTCAGGCGTCGTACTTCGGAGCCACCGTCGGCCGCTACGCCAACCGGATCGCCGGGGGTGTGCTGCCCATCGACGGAAAGACCCACCGGCTGGCCACCCAGCTCACCGGGCACACCCTGCACGGCGGCCCGGACGGCTTCGCCACCCGAGTCTGGGACGGCGTGCCGGTCCGGGCGGACCGGCAGGTCGGTGTCCGTTTCAGGCTGCGCAGCCCCGCCGGGGACCAGGGGTTCCCGGGGACCGTCACCGCCGAGGTGACGTACCTGCTCGATGCCGACGGTGAGCTCTCGATCACCTACCAGGCGGCCACGGACGCCCCGACGGTCGTCAACCTCACCAACCACGCCTACTTCAACCTGGCCGGCGAGGGCCGTGCAACGGTGCTCGACCACCTGCTGCGCGTCGAGGCGGGCGGATACCTCCCGGTGGACCGGGACCTGATACCGCTCGGCCCGGTCGAGCAGGTCTCCGGCACCCCCTTCGACCTGCGCTGCGCCCGCAGGATCGGCAGTTGCATCAGCGCGGAGCACCGCCAGCTCCGGGCGGCCGGAGACGGGTTCGACCACAACTGGGTGCTGGACGGCTCCGGGTTCCGGCGGGCCGCCGTGCTGAGCCACCCGGAGAGCGGCCGCCAGGTCGAGTGCCTGACCACGGAGCCGGGGCTCCAGGTCTACACCGGGAACCAGTTCGACGGTTCGCTGATCGGCGGCTCCGGGCGCCGTTACACCGCGTACGCGGGCATCGCGCTGGAGACGCAGCACTTCCCGGACTCGCCGAACCGGCCCGACTACCCCTCCACCGTGCTCCGTCCGGGGGAGAAGTACCGGTCGAGGACGGTGTACCGCTTCTCGGCGCAGTAGCGACCGCCGGGAGTGAGCAGGAGGGGTGGTGGGCCCGGCGGGGCCCGCCACCCCTCCGTCTTTCGCGTCCTCAGCCCGCGACGAAGACCCGCACGTCCCAGGCACCGAGCGAGACCGACCCGCCGGCGGGCACCGAGGCGCCGCCCAGCACGTCCTTTTCGACTTCCAGGTTGGTTCCGCTGCTCCGTCCGATCGGAACTACGGGCTGCACGAGCATCGAGAGCCGGGCCGTGCCAGCCGCACGGCCCGGCCCGGTCATGGCGGCGGTCAGCGGGCGCCGATGAGGTGCTCGAGGGCCAGCTGGTCCAACTGCTCGAAGGCCATGCCGCGTCGGGCGGTGGCGTCGACGTCGAACTCCTCGAACGCGGATCGGTCCGCGAGCAGCCCGGTCAGGCCGTCCTCGGCCGTGGGGAGGGCGAGTTCGGGCAGGCGGGACGCCGCGAGCGCGGCCTGGACCTCCGGGTCGGCCCGGAAGGCGCGGGAGCGCTCGGCCAGCAGCAGGTAGTTGCGCATGCAGCCGGCCGCCGAGGCCCAGACGCCGTCGAAGTCCTCGGTGCGCGGCGGCTTGAAGTCGAAGTGCTTCGGGCCGTCGTACCCGGCCGACTCCAGCAGGTCGACCAGCCAGAAGGCCTGGCGGAGGTCGCCCGCGCCGAAGCGGAGGTCCTGGTCGTACTTGATGCCGGACTGGCCGTTGAGGTCGATGTGGAACAGCTTGCCGTGCCACAGGGCCTGGGCGATGCCGTGCGGGAAGTTGAGCCCGGCCATCTGCTCGTGGCCGACCTCGGGGTTGATGCCGACCCGCTCGGGCCGCTCCAGCGCGTTGATGAAGGCCAGGGCGTGGCCGACCGTGGGCAGCAGGATGTCGCCGCGCGGCTCGTTGGGCTTGGGCTCGATCGCGAACCGCAGGTCGTAGCCCTGGTGCTCGACGTACTCGCCCAGCAGGTCGAAGGCCTCCTTGAGCCGGTCGAGCGCCGTGCGCACGTCCTTGGCCGCGCCGGACTCGGCGCCCTCGCGGCCGCCCCAGGCGACGTAGACCGAGGCGCCGAGCTCGGCCGCGAGGTCGATGTTGCGGATCGTCTTGCGCAGCGCGTAGCGCCGGACGTCGCGGTCGTTGGCGGTGAACGCGCCGTCCTTGAAGACCGGGTGGGTGAACAGGTTGGTGGTGGCCATCGGGACCTTCAGGCCGGCGGTGTCCAGCGCGGTGCGGAAGCGCTTGACGGTCTGCTCGCGGGTGGCCCCGTCCGCCCCGAAGGGGATCAGGTCGTCGTCGTGGAAGGTGACGCCGTAGGCGCCGAGCCCGGCCAGTCGCTGCACGGTCTCGACCGGGTCGAGGGCGGGGCGGGTTGCGTCGCCGAAGGGGTCGCGACCCTGCCAGCCGACGGTCCACAGGCCGAAGGTGAACTTGTGCGCGGGGGTGGGGACGAGGGTGTCGCTGGCCATGGAGCAGCTCCGGATTCAGTGCCGAGAGGGTGTTTGTCAGGGCTCTCAACAAATTAATATGCCGGAACGTCAGAAGGAACCCCACCGGAGGAACGCATGGCTGCGCAGCGCGTCGTGATCGGCTTCGACAGCTCCACCCAGTCCACCAAGGCGCTCGCCGTCGACC
Source organism: Kitasatospora sp. NPDC017646 (assembly GCF_044329365.1). Taxonomy (NCBI): domain Bacteria; kingdom Bacillati; phylum Actinomycetota; class Actinomycetes; order Kitasatosporales; family Streptomycetaceae; genus Kitasatospora; species Kitasatospora sp. NPDC017646. The sequence continues at coordinate 129,175 of NZ_JBIRJC010000016.1, forward strand.
TCGACACCGGCGCCGTCCTGGGCCACGGCCGCGCCCCGCACACCGTCAGCAGGGGAGCCGACCGGGAGAGCGACCCCGAGCAGTGGTGGGAGGCGCTCGGGCAGGCCGCGGCGGGAACCGGCTGGGCGGACCGCGCGGCCGCCGTCTCGGTCGCCGGCCAGCAGCACGGCCTCGTCGCCCTGGACGCGGCCGGAGCGCCGGTCCGCCCGGCGCTGCTCTGGAACGACGTCCGCTCCGCGCCCCAGGCCGCCGAGTTGAAGGCCGCGATCGGCGCCGTGGAACTCGCCCGCCGCACCGGCAGCGTCCCCACCGCCGCCTTCACCGCCCCCAAGTGGGCCTGGCTGCGCGCCCACGAGACCGCCGCCGCCGACCGGGTCGCGGCCGTCCGCCTGCCCCACGACTTCCTCACCGAGCGACTGACCGGGGCGGCGGTCACCGACCGGGGCGACGCCTCCGGAACCGGCTGGTGGGGCCCGGACGGCTACGACCGGGACGTCCTCGCCCGCATCGGCCTGGACCCGGGCCTGCTGCCCGAGGTCCTGCCCCCGGGCGCCCGGGCCGGCGTCGTCCGCCCCGGAACGCCGCTGCGTGAAGGCACGCCGGTGGCCACCGGCACCGGCGACAACATGGCCGCCGCCCTCGGGCTTGGCCTGCTCCCCGGGCAACCGGTGCTCAGCCTCGGCACCTCCGGCACCGTCTACGCGGTCGGCCGGAGCAGGCCCGCCGACCCGAGCGGCACCGTCGCGGGCTTCGCCGAAGCCCTCGGCGGCTGGCTGCCACTGGCCTGCACGCTCAACTGCACCCTCGCCGTCGACCGCTTCGCCGCCCTGCTCGGCCGCGGCCGCGACGAGGTCGAGGAAGGCGGCACCGCCGTCGTCCTGCCCTACCTCGACGGTGAGCGGACGCCGGACCTCCCGGGTGCCTCCGGCCTGGTCCAAGGGCTGCGCCACGACACCACCCCCGGCCAGTTGCTGCAGGCCGCCTACGACGGCGCCGCCCACGCCCTGCTCGCCGCCCTGGACGGTGTGCTGCGCGCGGGCGGCGCGGACCCGGCGGGCGACGAACCGCTGCTGCTGATCGGCGGTGGCGCCCGCGGGCAGGCCTGGCAGCGGACCGTGCTGCGGCTCTCGGGCCGCGCGGTCCAGGTGCCGGAGGCTCGGGAGCTGGTCGCGCTCGGCGCCGCCGCCCAGGCCGCCGCACTGCTCACCGGCGAGCCCGCCGACGCAGTCGCCCGCCGCTGGAGGACGGCCCGGGGCCCGGTGCTGGACCCGGTGAAGCGGGACGACGACGCGCTCGAACTGATCGGGGATACCCTGCGTCGGGCCGGGGCCTTGCAGGGCGCCCCGGCCCAGGACCGGTAGGAGGGGCGGGCGCGTGGCAGCGGTGGGCAGGGCGGACGGGTTGTCGGCGAGTGGACCGGCATCGCAGCAGGACATGCGACGACAGAACCTCGCGGTCGTCCTCGGCGCGGTCCGCGTGCACAGCCCGCTCTCCCGTGCGGACGTCGCCGGACACGTCGGGCTGACCAGGGCGGCGGTCTCCTCCCTGGTCGACGAGCTGATCGGCCGTGGCGCACTGACCGAGGCGCCGGCCACGGCCAGCGGACGCGTCGGCCGGCCCGGACGGGCGCTGGCCGTGAGCGAGCAGGGCCCGGCGGGCCTCGGCCTGGAGATCGGCGTCACCCACCTCGGCGCGTGCGTGGTGGACCTGCGCGGCGAGCCGCGGGTGCGGCGCAGGGTGGAACGGGCCAACGCGGGCCGCCCGGCCGGGCGGGTGCTGGCGGAGGTCGCCGCGCTGGCCGCCGAGGCGGAGGCCGAGGCCGCCGCCCTCGGACTGCGGGTCGAGGGCCGCGTCCTGGCCGTGCCCGGGGTGGTGCCGAACGGGCCCGGTGGACTGGTCGAGCGCGCGCCCAACCTCGGCTGGCACGGCGTCCGGCTCGCCGACCACTGGCCCGACCCGGACACCGTGCCCGAACCGGAGAACGAGGCCAACCTCGGGGCGCTGGCCGAGTGCTGGAGCGCCGAACCGGCTGTGGAGACCTTGGTCCACGTCTCCGCCGGGGCCGGGATCGGCGCCGCCCTGGTCATCGACGGGCGCCTGTTCCGGGGCGCCCGCGGCTTCGCCGGCGAACTCGGCCACGTCCCCATCCAGCCGGACGGCGTCGAGTGCGCCTGCGGTGCCCGTGGCTGCCTGGAGCAGTACGCGGGCGAGGCGGCGGTGCTGCGCGAGGCCGCTCTCGCGCCGCACGGCGGTGCCGCCGGGGCCAGTCCGGCCCCCGCGGGCGACCCGATCGTCCTGCTGGCCGAGCGCGCGGCTGCCGGGCACCCGCCCACCCTGGCGGCGCTGGACCGCGCCGGGCGGGCCCTGGGACTCGCCCTCGCCTCCGCCGTGGAACTCATCGATCCGGACGGTCTGGTCCTCGGCGGCGCCTACGCCGAGCTCGCCGACTGGCTGCTCCCTTCCGTGCGCGCCGAGTTGGCCGCCCGCGTCACCGTACGGCCGTGGGCCCCGGAGGCGCTGCGCCCGTCCGCGCTGGGGCGGCGCGGGCCGCTGCTGGGCGCGGCGCTCACGACGGTCCGTCGGATCATGACGGACCCGACCCTGCTGCCCGCGGGCTGACCCGGGGCCCCGAGCCGCGCCGGCGGGCAGCAGGGCCGGACGTCAACCGCCGGGGCCTCTCCGCGCCCCACACCGAGGCGATGGCGGCGAAGCTCGCGCCCGAGGGAGGTGGGGGCGACTACGGCCCGAACAGCGGTGACTTCGACCAACTGCGCTTCGGCACAATGCTGTTCACTCGCGACAGGGCCGCGGCTCCGGTGCCGCCGCAAGGGCGCGCATCGCTCATGACCCGGATCCCGCCGGAGCCTGACGCCGTCCGGCGGGATCCGCGAGCGGGTGTGGCTACAGGCCGGCCAGGTGGGCGCGGTAGCCGGCGCCGAAGGCCGTCGGCGTGCCGTCGTAGGAACTGATCAGAGCCGGGCCGCTGCCGCAGTCCCAGGTGTTCCAAGCCCAGGCGAGGTAGGAGATGCCGTGCCGGTCCAGCCACGGCAGCAGGGCGTCCAGGTAGCCGTGCGCGCAGTCGTTCTCGCCCGACTCCCCGGTCACGACCGGTACGAGGGCCGCCAGCGGGGCGATCTGGGCGTCCCAGCAGGAAGCGGTGCTGCAGCTGTTGAAGTTGTACGAGTGCCAGGAGGCGGCCAGGTTGTGCAGGGGATCGGCCGGTCGGTAGGCCGCCCACTGGGTGAGGCTGTTGGCGTACTCCAGGCCGCCCAGCAGCAGGACGTTGTCCGCGCCGGTCGACCGCACCGCGTCGACCATCGCCTGCATGCCGGCGACCTGGTAGCCGATTCCGGGACAGCTGCCGCCGTCCCGCCAGCAGGCCCAGCCGCTGGCCTCGCCACCGGTGGCCCGGGACGGGTACGGCTCGTTGAACAGGTCGAAGACGGTCGCGTCGTCGCCCTTGAAGGTCTGCGCCACCGAGGTCCAGAACGGGATCGCACCGGCGGCGTCCGGCATGGGCTTCTGGCAGGTGGCGTTGGGGTCCGGGCAGCCGGCGGACGGTCCGGTGTAGGCCCCGTCGGTCCAGTGCAGGTCCAGGACGGCCAGCAGGCCGTTCCGGTGCAGCAGGTCGACGTAGCTGCGCACCGCGCCGATGTAGGCCGGACCGGCGTAGGCGGGATCGACGTTGGAGTGCCCGAGCCAGCAGTCCTCGTTGAGCGGCACCCGGACGGCGTTGACGCGCCAGGCCTTCATCGCGGTGACGGAGGCCTGGTCGGCCGGTCCGTCGAAGATGCCGTGACCCTGGACGCACATGAACTCGGCCCCGGAGCGGTTGACCCCGTGCAGGGTGACCGGGGTGCCGTCGGGCTTCACCAGTGTGCTGCCCGAGACGTGCACGGCCGGGGCGGGGCCGCTCGGCGGCGGAGTGGGGGTCGTGGTGGGGGTGGGGCTCGGTGACGGGCTCGACCGCGGTCCGCAGGGGGTGCCGTTGAGGGTGAAGGCGGCGGGGGCGGTGTTGGTGCCGGTGTAGGAGAAGTTGGCGCTGGTGGTGTAGGCCGCGCCGGGGTTGATGGTGGGGGCGTAGCCGGGGTTGGTGACGGTGACGTTCTGGCCGGTCTGGGTCCAGGTGCCGTTCCAGCCGTTCTGGAGGGTCTGGTTGCCGGTGTGGGCGTAGCCGAGGGTCCAGCCGTCGATGGCGGTGGTGCCGGTGTCGGTGATGGTGAGGTTGGCGGTGAAGCCGCCGCCCCAGTCGTTGACGGCGTAACTCACGTCGCAGGAGACGCCGGCGGTGGGGGCCGCCTCGGCGGTGAGGGGGAGCACTGCCAGGGCGGCGCACGCGGCGGTGGCGGCCGCGAGGGCGGCGGTGCGGACGGAAGCGGTGCGCGGAGGGGCGGTGCGGGGCATGCCGACTCCTCGGGGGTGGGGTCGGGGCCGCCGGTGCGGCCCCGGCGGATTGAGGTCAGCTCGCGGTGCAGGTCAGGGACGGAGCGGTGTTGCCACCCGAGTAGGTCGCCTGGAAGCCGAAGCTGGTGCTGGCGTTGGGCGTGAGCGCGCCGTTGTAGGACTGGCTGGCGGCCGTCACCGTGCTGCCGCTCTGGGCGGCGGTGGCGTTCCAGCTGTTGGTGATCTGCTGGTTCCCGCCCCAACTCCAGGTGACGGTCCAGGACTTGATGGGTGTGGTGCCGGTGTTGGTGACCGTGACACCGGCCGTGAACCCGCTGCCCCAGTCATTGCCGACCGCGTAGCCGGCGGAGCAGCCGCTGCTGCCGCCACCGCCACCGCTCGACGCCGTGGTGGCGGTCACCGCGGCGGAGGCGGGGGAGACGTTCCCCGCCGCGTCCTGCGCCGTGACGGTGTACTGGTAGGCGGTGGCGGGGGAGAGCCCGGAGTCGGTGTAGCCCGTGCCGGTCACGGTCGCGACCTTTGCCCCGTTCCGGTAGACCGAGTAGCCGGTCACGCCGGCCGGATCGGTGGACGCCGTCCAGCTGAGCGACACGCTGCCGCTGGTGGTTCCGGTGACGGTCAGTCCGCTCGGCGCGGTCGGGCCGGTGCCGCCGCCGGTGCTGCCGAACGCCGGGTAGGCGTTCTGCACCAACTGCCGGAACTGGGCGGGGAACCACTGTCCGGCAGGGATGTCGTCACCGGGGATGGCGTCGGTGGGATAGGTGTTGCCGTTGCCGTCGGTCTGGGTGCCGTTCGGGTCGCAGTGCGGGTCGCCGTGGGGGTGGGAAGCGGTCGGGTAGTCGCCGTCCGACTCGCCCGGCGGCTTGACCCACAGGAACGCGATGATCGGGCTGCCGGCGCCGTACGGCTGCGCCTGCGGACGGGCGCCGATGCCGGCCCCGTTGATGTTGCACCAGCTGCCCCGGAAGTGCTTCTGGTCGACCTTGTTGGCCGCGACGTAGGCGTCCACCGTGGTGGGGGCGGAGTTGAGCGCGGTGGGCCGGGTGGAGCCGCCCCAGCCGTTGCGCGAGGTGTCGACCAGCATGCCGATGCTGCTCGGGAACCCGTTGGACACCAGGGTGGCGTACATCGCGGTGTCGTAGTGGTACTCGTCGAACTGGGGGTTGTACTGGTAGAAGTTGGCCGACTTGAGCGGCTGCCCGCCGACGGTCAGGCCGGAGTCGGGGAGGAACGGCTCGCTGAGCGGCGTGGTGTTGGCGGTGTCGCTGACGAAGCCGTCGATGCTGGCGAACCCGGCGGTGGTGGCCTGGGCGATCTTGGCGTACTCCCGGCCCGCCGGCACCATGTTGTTGGACCAGCCGAGCCAGCCCGCGTGGCCGATGTCCAGGTAGTCGTACACGTTGGGGATCGCGTGCAGCTTGTCGAGCGCGTACTCGATGCCCGCTTCGTAGTACGGGGTGGCGGTGGCGCAGGCCGGCTTGGACTGGTTGGTCACGGCGTTGGGCAGCGAGTCCGGCTCGATGACGGCCGCGACCCGGACGCCGGCGTACTTCGGGTTGGAGAGCACGGCCGCGATCGGGTCGATGTACTGCGTCTCGTACGTGGTCAACCCGGCTGCTGTGGCGGGTAGTTCCCCATTGGAGGCGAGGGCTGCGCAGTCCCGGCCCGGAAGGTCGTAGACGACGACCTGGAAGACGACCGGCGTGCTCCCCTGCTGCTGGGCGAGCGCGTGGTCGAGGTGGGCCTGGAGTCCGAGGTGTGAGGCGTCACCGGTGATCGCGCCGATGCGGTCCAGCCAGACGGCGGTGGGGTTGGCGGCGACCTGGGATTCCAGAGCGCCCAGGGTGCCGCCGTCGGAGGCGGCCTGGGCCTTGACCTCGGCCGTGAAGTCGGGGTTGAGGTACCCGATCGCGCCGGCGAACGGGTTGGCGACGTGGACGGTGGCCGCGTGTGCGGGGGTGGCGGCTCCGAGGCTCGGCAGCAGGCCGGTGGCGCCGAGCAGCGTGGCGGCCGCTGCCGTGCGCAGGCGACGCAGGGCGGGATGGGGCACGTCCGGGTCCTTTCGGCTGGGTGGGATTACGGGCGGATCGCGGAACCGGGTGGGAACGCGCCCACCGCGGGGCGCGGCGATCCCCTCCACATCAAGCCAGCGCGCCCGAATCGCCGTCAACAACTTGCGGGAGCGCTCCCATGCGACCCTGTAACTTACACGCCGCCACGCCTGCGGGCCGGATCCCGGTGTGGCGCAGGTCGTGCAGCCCGATCTTCAGGAGTCCGAGTTCGGCGGTGAGCTTGCGGAGTTGGTCGAGGACCCACTCGCGGCGTCGTGGTGGGCCTCGCCCCCGCGCGACAACGTCGCGTTCCGGATGGGGGCGACAAACACGCTGCGCCCGGGCTCCGTCCGCGCGGTCCGAGGGGCCCGCATCAGAAGGACGGCGTGCACGCGGCGTCGCCGTCGGCGGGACGGCCGAAGTGTCACCCGGGCAGGGGTGCGCGGATCATGAATACGTCGGCGGCGCCTGCCAGTTCGAGCGGCCGTCGAACCAGCGGCCGGGGGCGGGCCAGGACGATGCGGCTGCCCTCCGAGGCGGCTTCGGTATGGGCCCGGAACAGCACTCTGAGCCCGGTGGAGTCACAGAAGCATCCCGGCGCAGTCGCTCACGACGACCGTGCCGGGCAGCCTCAGCGCGTCGTCGAGCGCTGCCTACGGGTTGTCGACCGAGTCGAGGTCGAGTTCCCCGAGGACGGCGAGCACGGTGCCCCGTGTCCACGGCCTGCTCGGGGTGAGGAGCCCGGCGTGCTGAAGGCCGGGTGCGCGTGACGGCGCAATACCGAGGGGCCCGCACCGGGCATCATGGACGCGGTGCCGGCCCCTCGCTGCTGGGCAGGTGTCTTGACAGATGAACTACAGCGGACGAATGTTCTCGGCCTGCGGGCCCTTCTGGCCCTGCGTGACGTCGAATTCGACCTTCTGGCCCTCGAGCAGCTCACGGAAACCGTTGGCGTTGATGTTCGAGTAGTGGGCGAAGACGTCAGCGCCGCCACCGTCCTGCTCGATGAAGCCGAAACCCTTTTCCGAATTGAACCACTTGACAGTGCCATTAGCCATTGAAAATCTCCTTTAAGGGACTGCCCGACGCCCGCACGGCACGGGCTTCGAGTCGCCGCGATGATCGCCCACCGGGGAAGATCCGGGGAACAAAAATGCGCCTGCGATACGTCAGCAGGCGCACACAAAGTTCATGGGGACCACTACTGCAGCTGACTTCGAACCTAGCAGGCCTGGGCTCGCTGCGGGTGGACATTTCATCCCGGAATTCCGGGGAGTCTCCCCCGGGGCCGTCGGCAGCGAGACTCCTACGCCGTCAACTCGCCAGGCGGGCAGGCTGGTTGAGAGAGTGACCGCACCCGGTCGGCGGGAGTGGGTCCCAGGAGATGGCGATCGGCCATTGGAGTTGCGTCCGTGCCCCATGGAGATATTCGGTGCTGCCGGACTGGATCCGCCGGGACGAGGCGGACAGGGGTGAGCGAGGTGGCGGGCTGACACCGCGGGAAGGAGGAACCGGGAGCCGGCGGACTTCCGGCTGTGCAAGGAGAACGCTCTTGCACAGGTCCGGCTGCTGGAGGTCCGCGCAGGTCCGCGGGATCCCGCTCACAGCTCGGGGCCCCCGGGGTAGGCGGGGATGTCGTAGCCCTGGTCGCGAAGCCACTGGCAGGTCACCGCGGCTCGGTAGCCGCTGTCGAAGCAGGGAAAGGACTCGTCGGGCTCCTCCGGAGGCGGGGAGTTCTTCTGGTCGTGCTCCATTCTCTCGACCACGGCGTCGGCGATCCGGGCCGCCGTGTCGCCGCGGAGGTCGCCTTTCTCCCGCCAGCGGGTCAATTTGTCCTTTGCCTGCCGCGCCAGGCGGGCACTCTCGGCGGCGTGCTCCGAGCCGACCGCGGCCACCGCCGCCTCATTGGCCGATCGCAGCCATTGGCCCAGGCAGTCGGTGATGACCTGCTGGGCGAAGGCAGCCCGCCACTCTTCTCGCTGCTGGTAGTCATCCGTCATACCTGCAGCCTACCGAGAAGGGGAAACCGGTCAGGCCCCCCTCCTCTAATCGATTTCCGAGTCCGTTCGAGAATCGTCGCCACCGCCATTCCGTTCCACGTGCGGGAGGCCCGGGGAGCACCGGGACCTGTTGATCATTCCCGTGTTGGCGGTCCCGGCGCGGCCTCCCACAGCCGATCGCGGCAAACGACCGGCCACGGGCAGATTCGGGAGGCTTCAGTGGCGTTCCACCACGGCAGGGGACACGCCGTCCGCTACGACCCATGCCCCGGGCGTACCACGGCCGGTGATCACCGTCGGGTCGGCGGCGGTGCTGTTTCGGATGGCGGCGCCGTCCGTGCGCCGTCCGTCGGGTGCCCCGATGCTGGGATTGGAGCGGGTCGGCACTCCGTACCGACCCGACCGGCCCATGTTCGGGGCGTTCTGGATGGAGGACGGATGTCCGTAACCGGCAGTGATGGCAGCGACAACGGCCAGGTGACCCGCGATCCGGCGACCCTGGAGGCGATCGAGGCGGTCCGCGTCGGCGGGTCGCTGGGCCGGGCGCGTCGGCGGATGGCGAGCGAGTCGGGCGGGCCGCGGGCCGAGGCAGCGGAGCTGCAGAAACTCACCGAGTTGCATGTGTGCATGGGCCTGAACGCCTGCAAGGGCCACGATCGGGACGGCACCGCGCCGATGGCGGGCATGGGCCGGTGCGCGACGGTGCTGCATGTGTGCCATGGCGCCAACGAGTGCCGAGGGCAGGGCGGGTGCGGCTACACCGGGTCGGACGCCGAGCTGGCCAAGCCGGGGGAGCAGGCCTGCCGCTATAACGGCAGCTGCGCGAGCCCGATCAACGAGAGCCGGGTGTTCGCCGGCGGCCCGCTGAAGGGCAAGAGTGTGTGGAAGCTGGCCCGGCAGATCTTCGAGGCCCGGATGTACGAGGCCGGGATCCCGTTCGGCCCCGCGCCCGGCGAGGGCTACCCGGACGACCTGGTCCCCTCGTACGAGGCGCCGAAGCGCGACCGGCGGCCGCTGGGAGACACCACCGTGGCGGCCGGCAGCGGCTCCGCCGGAAGCGGCGACGGTAGTGGGTCGGACGGGGCCGTCGCGTGACGTCGCCGTCCGGGGTCGTCGGTACCGGTGCGGGGTCGCGGTTCGATCTTCCCTTCCTGGGGTTCGGAGTCGGTCTTCGCGCTCTGCACCACGGGTGGGTACTTGAGCATCTCGACACCGGCCTGGGGGTGGACTGGCTGGAGGTGATCACCGAGAACTACCTGGACTCCGGCGGCTTCCCGCGCCATGTGCTGGACCGAGTGGCCGAGCGGTGTCCGGTGGTGCTGCACGGGGTGTCGATGTCCGTGGGCAGCGTCGATCCACTGGACGTCGACTATCTGCGCCGGTTAAGCCAGCTGGCGGACGCCGTCGGTGCGGCGTGGGTATCGGACCACATCTGCTGGACCGGCGTGGCGGGCCTCAACACGCACGACCTGCTTCCGGTGCCGTTCACCGAGGAGGCGCTGGCTCACATGGCCGAGCGGGTACGGACCGCCCAGGACCTGCTGGAGCGCCCGTTGGTGCTGGAGAACCCCAGCTCGTACGTGGGTTTCGCCGCCTCCGCGATGCCGGAGCAGGAGTTCGTCGCGCGCCTTGCCGTCGAGGCGGACTGCGCGCTGCTGCTGGACGTGAACAACCTGTACGTCTCAGCGGTCAACCACGACACCGACCCGTCCGAGTACCTGGCGGCGCTTCCGCTTGACCGTGTGGTGCAGATCCACCTGGCCGGCCACACCGACGCCGGCACGCACCTGGTGGACACCCACGACGCGCCGGTCGCGTCCCCCGTGTGGGACCTGTACGCCGACGTTCTGGCCCGAGTGGGCCCGGTCTCCGCCCTGTTGGAGTGGGACGACCGGCTTCCCTCGTTCCCCGAGCTGGTACGTGAACTCGGCCCGGCCCGGCAGTTTGCGGGGACAGCCGCACCGGCGGGAGCGTGATGCGCAGCAACGCCCGGACGCATGGCGCGGTCGACCGCGCCAACGCCGTCCCTCCGGCCGACCTGGTTGGTCTTCAACTCTGGCTCCGGAAAGCAATCGTGTGCCCGGATCGCGGAGTAGTCGACGACGTCCCGGCGGTACTGACCTGCTCTGCGCGACAGACGGCAGCCGAGCGTCTGGCCGTGTATCAACGCGCCTACCGATTGCGCCTGCTGGGCTGCCTGCACGCCAGCTTCCCGGCACTACGCCACCTGCTGGGCCACCAGGCGTTCGACGTACTGGCGGAGGAGTACCTCGACGCCGTCCCCCCGAGCAGCTACACCCTCGACCACTTCGTCCAGGGCTTTCCCGTCCACCTGGCCGAGGACCGGCCCGACGCGGACGATCCCGTCGACGAACGGGATCCGTGGGTCGATCTGGTGGTCGAACTGGCTTGCTACGAACGGGCCTTCGCCGAGGTCTACGACGCCGCCGAACCCGACCCCCGCCGTGTCCTGCGCTGCCGCCACCCCGTGCACACCTACGTGCACGCCGTCGCCCGCGGGCGGGACCCCGTGCCTCCCCCGGCCCGGCCGGTCCTGCTGACACTGCGCCGCCTCGGCCACAGGGTAGCCGTCAGCGAGGAATCACTGCTGGTCACCAACCCCCTCGACACCCAGCCCCACCCGGCACATGCCCCCACGCCGGCATGACCCCCCTCCCACCCGTCCGGGTCGCCCGTACCCGGACACCCGAACGGAGCACTGATGACAACCCTCGCCTCCTCCGGCCTACCGTTCGCCGTCAAGCCGCTGGCCCCGGTGAGAGCGAACGAGCCGATCCAGGACTACGAGACCCTGGTCAACCACCTGCACCAGGCAGCCCAGGTGGAGATGTCCACCATCCCGATGTACCTGTTCGCCGCCTACTCCATCCAGACCAAGGGCCACAACCAGTGGCAGCCCGGCATCTCCGCTTTCCGCACCATCGTCGCGATCGCGATCGAGGAGATGCTGCACCTGTGCCTGGTGCGCAACCTCCTGGTCGCCCTCGGCGCCGGCGACCGGATCACCTTCAACGACCCACAGTTCATCCCCGGCTACCCCAGCAAGATGCTGCACCGGGTGCCCGACCTCGAGCTGCATCTGCAGGCCTGCTCACCCGACCTGATGAAGAACGTCTTCATGCCGCTGGAGCTGCCCGCCGCGCAGGACGCCCCGCCGCAGCCCGACCGGTACCAGACGCTCGGCCAGTTCTACCAGGCGATCGAGGACGGCCTGATCCGCGTGGACGCCGCCGAGGGAAAGAACCTCTGGAAGTACGCCGAGGACAGCATCCCCTGGCAGTACCAGCGCGCCTACTGGAACCGTGACGGCGGTGGGGAGCCCATCCTGATCACCGATCTCCCCTCCGCCCTGGAGGCACTGAAGGTGGTCGTCGAGCAGGGTGAAGGGGTCGACCCCGCGAAGGCCACCGTCCCCATCGACCCGGTCAACCCCACCCCCGGGCTGGACGAACTCTCCCACTACGCCCGCTTCAAGCGCATCGAGCAGGGCATCGAGCCGATCGGGACCGTCCGCAACATCGTGACCGACCCGAAGGTCGGCGACTTCGAGGAGCCCGTCGCCGGCCTGGCGAGGCTCTTCAACGCCTCGTACTGCTACACCCTCGCAATGCTCGACGAGCTCTACAACCTGCCCGCCACCTTCACCGCCGAGACGCCCAGCCCCCGCTACCACGTGGAGCGCACCTTCGTCTCAGCGATGAGCGGCCTGCTCTACCCCATCGCCGACCTGCTCATGCAGACACCGACCGGCAGGCCGCACCCGAACCCGGACGCCCCACCGCCGTGCGCCGCGCCGACCTTCGAGTTCTACGACTTCCCGAGCGAGATCAGGAAGGTCGGCGCCCACCACACCAGGAAGGAGCACCTGATCCACCTCTGCAACCAGGCCATCACCGACTTCCCCCGACTGGGAGGGGACAACAGCGTCCACTGGCTGATCACCAAGATGCCCGACATCGACCACCTCCCCTCCCAACCACCCGCCGCCCGCCCCCGGTCGTAGTGACCGGCCGGACGTCCAGCTCCCCGAAGCCGCGGGAACACCCCGCAACGAAACCGTTCCCCATGACCCCGCGACACTGAAAGTCGTACCCCTCGACCTCCAGACGGGCAGCTCGGACGACCCGGTCCACAGCGGCCTGACCTTCACCCGCCTCAGTCTGGCCGACTGGCGTCTAGTCCGTCCGCAGTGGTCACCTCCTGCGAAGCGCCGGTGGCTGGGCAGCGCGCGGTGTCCCGCGGCGGGTGTCTCGCAGAGAGCAAGTTCGACGACGACTACCCCGCCTACACCATGGGCCGGGCCGCAGAGATCCTGGGCACCACACCGGGCTTCCTCCGCAGCCTCGACGAGGCCAAACTCATCACCCCGCAGCGCTCCGCCGGCGGCCACCGCCGCTACCGGTACCCCTCGCGCATCGCCGCCCGCGCCCGCGCCCGCGCCCGCGCCCGCGAGATCGTCGACCAGGGGACCCCCCTCGACGCGGCATGCCACATCATCATCCTAGAAGGCCAGCTCGAAGAGGCCCTGCGCATCAACGCCGAACTCCGCCGCGACCACCCCGGCTAGCGCACGCGCCGACGTGCTTCACTCGGGAGCGCGAAGATCGAACCCCTGCACCGGACGTGCTGACGTGAGCCGGCTGCCGCATCCGGGTGCCCGAATCGCACGGATCTGCTGCCGCCGCCCGCCGGTCATCGACCTTCGAGCTCGCCTGCGAGCGGCTGCCCAGCGGGTTGCCCGCCGGGCAGAGCACCGACGTCCTGCTTCGCGGGTCCTGCGGCAGGCCCAGGACCGGCGCGGCCGGGGTCAGAGCTTGTACATCGCGGTGTAGGGCTGGGTGAGGCGTTCCTGGCGCGTTCCGAAGTCGACGAGGGCTGCGATGGCGCCCTCGCCTTCGACGTCGATGACCCGGCCGAGGCCGAATCGGTCGTGGGTGACACGGTCGCCGATGGCGAAGTGCTTGGGCGGCGGGGCCTGCGTTCGGCTCTTGAAGGGGCTGGTAGGCATGGGGCGGCGAGGTGCTGCGAAATTTTTCATTGCTGTCAGTGTGCGCCGGAAAACGGGAAATGGACACCCCGGCGCTGTGTGGAAATTGCGGGTCGCGCCGGAGTCGTGGTTGTCCCGCAGGTTTCGGGCGCCCGTTCTGGGCAACCTGTCTGCCCCGGCCCCGTCGCGAAGCAGGGACCGGGGACGGACGGGCGCCGACGGGAGGGCGATATCCTCCTCAAGTAGCCTTCTGGGTATGCGGCTTGGTCCTGATCTGGGTGTGTGGGTGAGGCCCTGAGGGCTCGGCTCGCGTGGAACCGGGGAGAAGAAATCCTGCCGTTTCGGGCTCCGGGCTGCTAGAGTCGTCTTAGTTGCAGTAGTGGTTCCCATGAACTTTGTGTGCGCCTGCCTGTGTTGCGGGCGCATTTTTGTTCCCCCGGCTCTTCCCCGGGCGGGTTCTCCATGCGGCGTACGGAGTCGCGGTCGCGTACTTCGAACAGCCCCCTGAAGGAGATTTTTTTATGGCTAATGGCACTGTGAAGTGGTTCAACTCGGAGAAGGGCTTCGGCTTCATCGAGCAGGAGGGTGGCGGCCCGGACGTCTTCGCCCACTTCTCGAACATCAACGCCAACGGCTTCCGTGAGCTGCTCGAGGGCCAGAAGGTCGAGTTCGACGTCACGCAGGGCCAGAAGGGCCCGCAGGCCGAGAACATTCGCCCGCTGTAGTACTGCCACGGCACCCGCCTGGCAGCGAGGGGCCCGCACTGCTTACATGCCAGTGCGGGCCCCTCGGCATCGCAGGCCAACGCACCGGGCCGGGGGAAAGCTCTCGGCTCCACCGCGGCCGACCGCACCAGCCCCGCGAGACACACAGCGCCGCGGTCGGATCGGCGTTCTACCCATGTCACGCCTCATCGCCGCGCTTGTCCGCTTTCGGCCCTGCGCGGCGAGCCGCAGCCAGTGGGTGGCGTGCCGCACGGTTCTCCCGTCCACGCTCCGCCCATCGCAGTTCCCGGCCCGTTTCCTTGCGGTCTTCGCCGACGCCCAGCGCCGGCCGAGTCTTCCTCGTGACGCGCCGCTCCGAGGAAGGTTTCCCGCATGAACCGCTCCAGCCGCTCCCCGCACCACGACGCCCGCCGCCGCCCCGTCGGCGGCGGCTCCGTCCAGACCGGCCGCCTCTCCTCCAGTCGGATTGACCGTCAGGGAGGCTCAGCACGGGGTGAGTTCGCGATGCCGGTCAGCGCCACGCCGATACTGCCGGCCGTCACGTCCTTCGAGGAGTTGGACATGCCGAAGGCGCTGCTGTCGATCCTGGCCCGCCAGGGCGTCACCGTGCCGTTCCCCATCCAGGCCGCGACGCTGCCGAACTCGCTCGCGGGCCGCGACGTGCTGGGGCGCGGGCAGACGGGTTCGGGCAAGACCCTCGCGTTCGGGCTCGCGCTGCTGGCCCGCACCGCTGGGCGCATGGCCGAGCCGTGCCGCCCGCTGGCGCTGGTGCTGGTACCGACCCGCGAGCTCGCGCAGCAGGTCACCCAGGCGCTCACACCCTTCGCCCACGCTCTGCGGCTGCGAACGGCGAGCGTGGTGGGCGGAATGTCGATCGGCGGGCAGGCACGGCTGCTGAACCGCGGGGCCGAGATCGTGGTGGCCACCCCGGGGCGGCTCAAGGACCTGATCCAGCGCGGCGACTGCCAACTGGATCAGGTCGGCGTCACGGTGCTGGACGAGGCCGACCAGATGGCCGACATGGGCTTCCTGCCGCACGTCACCGAGCTTCTCGAGCAGGTCGCCGAAGACGGTCAGACGATGCTGTTCTCCGCCACGTTGGACCGGAACGTGGACCGCCTGGTGCGGCGCTTCCTGAACGACCCGGTCACGCACTCGGTGGACCCGTCGACCGCGGCGGTCGGCACGATGGAGCACCACGTGCTGCACGTGCAGTCCTTCGACAAGGACGCCACGATCACCCACATCGCCTCCCGCGAGGGCGGGGTGATCATGTTCACCGACACCAAGCACGGCGCGGACCGCCTGGTGGACGTCCTGCTCGCGAACGGGGTGAAGGCCGCGGCCCTGCACGGCGGCAAGTCCCAGCCCCAGCGCACCCGCACCCTGGAGCAGTTCCGCACCGGCACGGTGACCGCGCTGATCGCGACCAACGTCGCCGCCCGCGGCATCCACGTCGACGGACTGGACCTCGTCGTCAACCTGGACCCGCCGGCCGACCACAAGGACTACCTCCACCGGGGCGGGCGAACCGCCCGCGCCGGCGAATCCGGCACCGTCGTCACCCTGGTGCTGCCCGCCCAACGCCGCGAGATGGCCCGCCTGATGGCCAAGGCCGCCATCACCCCCGCCACCACCAAGGTCCGCGCCGGCGGCGATGACCTGGCCCGCATCACCGGCGCCCGCACACCCACCGGCATCCCCACCACGATCCCCGACCCCGTCGTCGAACGGCCGCGGCGCAACGCCTCCACCAGCCGAGACCGATACGGTCGGCCCGCCCGCACCGCTGCCGGCACCCGCACTGCCAACGGCCGCGACAACCAGAGCCCCTCAGACCGTCGCCGAACACTCGGGCGCCCCGTAGCTGCCAGGTAGCAGCGCCAAGCGCCTCGCGCCAAACCGCGAACGGCCGCGTCGCCCGGCTGAAACCGGGCCTCACAATCCCCCGGCCACATCGAGACCAGGACACCACAATGACCCTTGCCCTCGAACACCCCACCGCCACCGTCGGCGACCTCATGAACCTCCCGACACTGCAGATCAGCGACGACGTCACCGTCGACACCGCGATGCACATCCTGCAGAGCTCCGGCGCCGACCACCTCCTGGTCCGCGACGAGGACGGCCGCTGCGCCGGGCTGCTCACCCGCCCGCACCTCGCACCGTTCCACGCCCGGTCCTGGTACACCGACCACACCCCGGTCCGAGACGTAGCCCTCGACCGCGCCCCCTTCGCCACAGCCGACATGCCGGCCACCACCGCAGCAGCCGCCATGCGCTCCCGCGACCTGCGCGCATGGCCGGTAGTCGACCACGACGGCCACGCCATCGGCCTGCTCAGCCTCTAGCTAGACCCGAATCGCGGCACCACAGCGGCAGGCAGGGAACCTGCCGTGACAAGGGTCCGTCGGTTCCACAGCCCGCGGTGCAGCTCGTGTCCCGCGAGCTGCAGCGTGGCCCCGCCCACGGCCGGGGTAGCCGGGCAGTCGAAGAACCCGCGACGGTAGACGGGGTCACCGTGCGATGCGTCCCACCCACCACGGGCAGTTGCGCCCGCGGCTTCGCCCACCTCTCGCCGACGGCCCCAGCACTGCCGCCCGGGCCTTCACCCGGGCGGCAGGCGTTGGCCACGAGCTCCCCGACGACCAGGAGAACGTCCTCGGCCAGATGGGGGCCGGCACAGCGTTGGCACGAGCAGGTTCCACTGCGGCAGGGCCACGGCCATGGCCCTGCCGAACTCATCCTCGACATCGGCCCCGGCGTCCTGCGCATCACGATCAGCGACCCCAATCCCGAGCCGCCGCAGCGGCGCGTTCCCGGACCGGCGAGCCCGCCGGCTACGGCCTGCGCATCCTCGCCCAGCTCACCACCTGCTGGGATGCCAGCTGCGCCCAGACCGGGGGAAAGCGGTCTGGGCGCAGCTGGACACCGGCTGCGGCCGGAGATGCTGAACACCGGCCCGCCCGGCTGCGGCGGTGCCGCCGCCGGCGAACGGGTGCAGGGACGCGGTCACCAATGCCGGCGGCGCCGCAGGATTCCCGTTCCCTCCGGTCGGCCAGGACGACGTCGTGCCGGTCGCGGACAAGCTCCTCAGCCGTCTCGACCCGCAGCAGAGCCGACTCCTCACCGCCCAGGTCGACGGCGTCCTTGCCGGATGGGTCATCCTCAACCGCGATCCCTACCGACTCGTCGGGCACTGGGGCACCATCCACCACCTCCAGACCCACCCCGCTTTCCGCGGCCGCGGCATCGGATCCGCCCTCGTCCACGAGCTTCGGAAGATCGCAACGCTGGGCCGGGCCCTTGGACACGTGGGCCCGGACCAGGGGGAGCAGCCCGGCGGGGAGGCTGTCGAGATGCAGTTGAGACGACGATGCGGCCGGGGAGCGGCCAAAACGGGCACCGTGGTCGGCGGGGGGACGACGGCGACGGGGCAGGCCGCTCGGTGCGGGACTTCTCCGGCTGCTGAGCCGAGCGGCAATCGGGTCAGTGCCGCTCGGTGGTGGGATCTATGGCTCGGGTGCTGCTGGGGACCGTCGAGGCTGTGGATCGTGGACGAGGCAGCTCCGTTCTGGAAGGGGCCGGCGATCACGCCGATGGTGTGTGCCGAGGCTGCGGCGGGCGTACGACCGCGACGGGGCAGATGCCGTAGTGGAGCAGGCCGTGGCTGACCGAGCCGAGGGCCAGGCCGTGGAAGCCGCCCTTGCCGCGTGAGCCGACCACGGCGAGGTCCGCTCGGCCGGAGGCGCGGACGAGTTCGGTCACCGGCTTCCCCCGGACCAGGGTTGTCTCGATCTCGACGTCGGGATAGCGGTGCCGGAGGGGTGCGAGCTGGTCGTCGAGCTGGCGGCGTTGCTCGGCTTCGACCTCGTCCGGGCCAGGTCCGTCCTCGGACGGTTCCGGCTTGGTCGGCATGCTCCAAGCGCGCAGGGAGTGAACGTGGACGCCGCGCAGGGACGCCTCCTCGAAGGCGAACTCCATGGCGGCGGTCGAGTGTTCGGAGCCGTCGGTGCCGACGAGGACACGTCCGTGACCGGTGGCGATCTCGCCGACCACGCCCACTGGGCAGGCCGCGTGCCCGGCGACCTGCAGACTCACGGAGCCCATCAGCAGGTTGCCGAGCCCTCCCTCGCCGCGGGCGCCGAGCACCATACAGCACGCCCGCTCGGTCGCCGCACGAAGAACCTCGGCTGGGGAACCCGAGACCTGGTCGGACTCCACTTCGAGTCCCGGATGGCTTTCCTTGGCTATCGCCACCGCCTCGGCCAGGATCTCCGCGCCCCGGCGACTGAGGCCCTGAGAACGCCCCGGGGGGAAGAACGGGAAATCGAACTCCCAGGCCGGAAGCACATGGGCGATCAGCAACGGGCACCGCCCTGCGTGGAAGACCGTTTCCTTCACCCCTCTCCAGGCTCCGCCTCGCGGGCGCAGCCTGCCACAGGAGCCCGGGCACCGACCCCGCCGCCGCTCGGCCTTCACATGTCGCGCTGCGGCGAAACGAAGAGCCGCAGCGCGGCTCCCGCTGGGCTAACGCCAGTGGCCGCGGACCACACCACTGCCCATGCTCGAACGGAAGGCTCGCATGCTCACCCCGGCCACCAGCTGCCGTCACGTGAGCAAGCCACGACCGAAGGACCCCGCCATGGAAATGCCCGTCATCACCGGATGCTCGGTCGACGGCTGCGCCTACAACCAGGACCTCGCCTGCCACGCCCTGGCCATCACAGTCGGCGACGCCCGTCACGCGCACTGCGACACCTACTTGCAGGCCCCGCCCAAGGGCGGCGACCCCTCCGCCAACGGCAGGGTCGGTGCGTGCAAGATGTCGGACTGCCGTCACAACGTCGGCCTGGAGTGCCGCGCCACCGGCATCACGGTCGGGTTCCACCAGAGCGACATCGACTGTCTGACGTACGCACCCGCCTGACGGAGGGCACCCCTGGCCCGGGTTGAGAGGGGCGCGCCGTTGCGAATCGCCGACGCCCGCAAAGGGGAGCACGCCGAGATCCGTCCGCGCCGGGCTCCTGCGCGTGATCGTCCCCGCAGCGCGTGGGCCCGGACCGTCCGTGGCCGGGGAGGCGGACCGTGGAACGCAACCGCTACGCGGACCTCCTGCGCGTGGGGGCGATCGGCACGGTCGTCCTCGGCCACTGGCTGCTGACGAACCCCACCTACCAGAGCGGGCAGCTCTCGGGTCAGGACGCGCTGCAGTACGTCGCCTGGGGCCGCTGGCTCACCCTGCTCTTCCAGGTGATGCCCGCCGTCTTCCTGGTCGGAGGCTTCGCCAACGCGGCCTCCTGGACCGAGCACCGCAGCCACGGCGGCGACTGGGTGAGCTGGGTGCGCCGACGGGCCCTCCGGCTGCTCTGGCCCGCCACGGTGTATCTGGCCGCCGCCTTCCTCGGGGTCACCGCCGCCCGGGCGAGCGGCGCCGGTGCGAGTGAACTGGCGCTGACCGGTTGGTACATCGCCCTGCACCTGTGGTTCCTGCCGGTCTACCTGCTGCTGATCGCCCTCACTCCCGTACTTCTTGCCGCGCACCACCGATGGGGTCTCCGGGTGCCCTTTGTGATGGCGGTCGCCGCCGCGGCCGTGGATCTCGCGGTACTCGGCCCGCGTCTGCCAGTGGTCGGCTTCGCCAACTACCTGCTGGTGTGGGGCTCCATGCACCAGTGGGGATTCACCTGGTACGACGGTCAACTCACCAGCGGTCGACGCCCGTTCGCACTGGCCGCAGCCGGCGCCGTCCTCCTCGCGGGTCTGCTGGCCTGGGGCCCGTTCCCGGTGGACATGGTCGGTACCGGCAGCCGCGCCGGCAACACCACGCCGCCGTCCATCGCCCTGCTCGCCTTCGCCGCCGCGCAGTGCGGCCTCCTCCTGGCGGCGGAGCCCTCCGGGCAGCGTCTGCTCGCCACCGCGAAGCGGCAGGACCGGCTCGCCCGCCTCAACCGGGCGGTGATGACGGTCTACCTGTGGCACCCCGTCCCGGTGGTGATCGTCACGATCACGCTCTACCCGCCCGGGATCGCGCCCCAGCCCGCTGTCGGCTCCTGGCAGTGGTGGGCACTGCGGCCGCTCTGGCTCGCCGCCCTGGCCCTTCTGCTCGCCCCGCTGACCCTGGCCGTGCAACGGGCGCAGCGGCCGCTGCGCCGCCTTGCCGCAGGCCCGGGAGGCGGTGGGCGCGGGGCGGCCGTTCTGCTCGCCTGCGGCCTGGCCGTGGTCCTGCCCGCCCTGGCCCGACTGGCCATTGGCGGCTTCGCCCCGGCCGGGCACCTGGGGTGGGGTGTTCTCGCGGCGTACGTCGGCGGGTTCCTGCTGGTGCTGTTCTCCTGCCGCCGGCGCCGTCGGTCGGGTCGGCTGCGGGGCGTCGGCCTCAGGGTGCGCGGTCCGGCGCCGGGGCGAGGTGGGCGGTGAACCACTGCGCGGCCAGGTCCGCGGCCTCTTCGAGTGTGCCGGGTTCCTCGAACAGATGAGTGGCGCCCGGGATGACGGCGAGCTGGTTCTCGCAGTGCAGCCGTGCCTGGGCCTGCTGGTTGAGGTCGAGGACCACGTGGTCGTCGCCGCCGACGATGAGCAGGGTGGGTGCGGTGACGGCGGGCAGGCGGGGGCCTGCGAGGTCGGGCCGCCCGCCGCGGGAGACGACCGCCCGGACCGTGGAGGCCGGTTCCGCGGCCGCCCACAGTGCCGCGGCGGCTCCGGTGCTGGCCCCGAAGTAGCCGACCGCGAGCCCGCCGACGTCGTCGCGGCCGTGCAGCCAGCGGGTGGCGTCGGTCAGGCGTCGGGCGAGCAGCGCGGTGTCGAAAACGTTCGCCCGGTCGAACGCCTCCTCCTCGGTGAGCAGGTCGAACAGCAGGGTGGCCAGACCCGCCCGGTTCAGCGCGCCCGCGACGAACCGGTTGCGCGGACTGTGCCGGCTGCTGCCGCTGCCGTGGGCGAACACCACGATCCCCGCCGCCCCCTCGGGTACGGTCAGCTGGCCGCCGAGCCGCACCGGCCCGGCGTCCACGACCACTTCCGGATCGTCGGCCCTCGCCGGAACGGACCGAGCGGGCAGCCGCGAGGCGGGGTCGGGTGGCCGGCCACCGGCCATCCGGACGGCGGCCTCGTCCAGGCAGGCGATCACCTCGGCGTCGGTGGTCTGCGCGAAGTCCTCGTAGAACTGCCCGATCCCGTAGAACTCCCCGGGCGTCGACAGCGCCACCAGCTCGTCCGCCGCGTCCGCCAGTCTGCGGGTCCAGCCCGGTGGGGCGACGGGGACGGCGAGGACCACGCGGGCCGCGCCCTGGTTCCTGGCGATCAGACACGCCGCCAGCGCGGTCGAGCCGGTCGCGATCCCGTCGTCCACCACGATCGCCGTACGGCCGGCGAGCTCAGTGCGGGGCCGGTCACCGCGGTACCGCCGTGCCCTTCGGTCGAGCTCGATCCGCTCCCGCGCCTCCACCTCGGCGAGGTCCTGCTCGGTGGTCCGGGTTGCCCGCATCACCGCGTCGTTGACGATGCGCACCCCGCCCTCGCCGATCGCGCCCATGCCCAGCTCGGGCTGGAACGGCACGCCGAGCTTGCGCACCACGATCACGTCCAGCGGGGCGTGCAGCGCCTTCGCGACCTCGGCTGCCACCGGAACACCGCCGCGGGGAAGCCCGAGGACGATCACCTCGCGGCCCGCGAGGTGCCTGACCCGCTCGGCGAGACGCCGCCCCGCGTCCACACGATCGACGAAGTACATGATCCACCTCTTCCGGGATCGCGGCCGGACCCGGACCCCGCGCCGGCCCGCCGCTTTCCACGATCCTCTTGCCGCCGGACGCGCGCGAGTGACCGAGCCGGAGCGCCGCGGCCGTCCGCCGACTCCCGGACGGACGCCGGGCGCCGGGGGCGGACGTGCCGCGGTGGTGGCGGCGGGGGAGCATGAAAGCAGGCGGGCCAGTCGGCGACCGCACGCCCTCGGAGCATCCGGATCCGTCGCGCCGGTCCGTACGGACAGTCGAGGCGCGCGCCCTGGAGGCCCCCGTGAGCAGCACTCCCACACCGGGCTCCGCCGGTCCCGTCGTGGTCGGCACGGATGGTTCGGAGCCCGCCCGCCAGGCCGTGGTCTTCGCCCTGCGCGAGGCCCAGGTGCGCGGCGTCGGTACGGGCCGTGCACGCCTACGGTTCCGGCCACGCCGACCCGTCCGGCCTGAGCACGCCTGTCCAGCCCCGCACGAGCGGTGAGCCGGTGACGCACCTGCACGACGTGGTCGCCCGCGAGGTGACGGACTCCGTCGAGGAACTGCGCCGACAGGTCGGCGAGCCGTTCGTCGAGGTCGAGGTCCACTGCGAGCGCGGCCGCCCCGCGCAGGTCCTGCTGGACGCGAGCCAGGACGCGGGCCTGCTCGTGGTCGGGTCCCGCGGCGCAGGCCTCTGGGGCCGTCTCGCACTCGGCTCGACGAGCACCGAGATCGTCTATCACGCCCACCTGCCCGTCCTCGTCGTGCCGGGCGCGCCGCCCGCTTGAACCGGCGGGCCGGTGACCAGGGGGCGGGCTGCCCGGGCCGGGCGACTTCGCCAGCTCGGACCCGGCACGGGCAAGGTCCATCACTGTCCCGGTATGGGCCCACCGGCCCATGTCGGGACGGTTCCGCGGGGCCACGATGAGAAGCAGGCCGACTGACGTCCTGATCAGCGCGGGCAGGCGGCCGGCCCAGCCGCTTGCCGCACAGCCTCGTCGGCCCGGACACCTCGTAGGAGGCGAACTCGCATGCGACCGGAGATCACCGTGGGCCTCGACGGCTCCCCCGAAAGCCTGTCGGCCGCCCGGTGGGCAGCGCGGGAGGCCCAACTGCGCGGACTGCCCGTACGGCTGCTGCACCTGTGGCTGCTCAGCCCTGTCGCGGCGCCGCACCTCCCGAGCGGGGAGGTTCGGACAGCCGTGGGGCAGCGCATTCTCCGGGACGCGGAGAGCGAGCTGCGCGAGCACTACCCGGACGTTTCCTTCACCACCGAACTGCTGCCCGCCGCCACTCCCGCCGCCCTGCTGTCCGCCGCGGGCGACGAGCAACTGCTGGTACTCGGCTCACAGGGCATCGGCACCGCAGGGGGCTACCTGGTCGGCTCGCTCGCCCTGTACACCGTCGCCCGCGCCGAGCACCCGGTCGTGCTCGTCCGCGCCCACGACGACCCCGACGGCACCCTGACCCCGGCCGCTCAGTCCGGGCCGGTCGCCGTCGCCGTGAGCCAGCGCTCCGGCTACGACCACGTCCTGGAGGTCGCCTTCGACGCCGCCGACCGACGGCACACCTCACTGCTGGCTGTCCACGCCACCAGTCGCCGCCCGTCCCTGACCACCTGGCAGGGCTCGCCCGACGAGACCGTCCAGCAGGCCGACCGCCACGAACTGAGCGCGACGCTGCGCCCCTGGCGGGAGAAGTTCCCGGGCGTGGACGTGGTGGAGCGGCTCAGCCACGACAGCCCCGCCCGGGCCGTCGTCGACGCCGCGACCGGAGCGCGTCTGCTCGTGGTCGGCCGCGGCGGGTACCGGACCACCCTGGCACCTCGGATCGGCCCCGTCACCCAGGCCGCCATCCACCACGCGCCCTGCCCGCTCGCCGTCATCCCGCATGACTGAGGCAAGAGGCCACCCGCGCGCCCGAGAAGGAGCGAAGACCATGCACCGCACCGTCCAGGACGTGATGACCCGGGAGGTGGTCGTCGCGCACCGTGACACCGCCTCATCCGCGCGCAGGCCCACCGACCGGACGCCACCGGCCGCCCCGAGGCGCGCTGGCTCCCTCCCCACGGCAGGTCCCGCGCCGAGGCCGAGAACGCCGACACCCTGATGAGCAGCCCGGCCGTCACGGCACGGCCCGAAATGGACCCTGGTGGAGGCCGCCCGGCTGATGGACCGCCGCAGCGTCAAGCACCTGCCGGTGACCGACCGCGACGGCCGCCTGGTCGGCATCCTCAGCCGCCGCGACCTGCTGCGGCCGTTCCTGCGCCCGGACGACATGCTGCGCAAGGAGATCGTCGAGGACATCCTCGACCACACGCTCTGGCTCCCGCCGGACGCCGTCGACGTCACCGTCGACAACGGCGTCGTCACCCTGACCGGGACGGTCGAACGCAAGAGCCTCGTCCCCATCATCGAGCGCCTCTGCCGCGGCGTCGACGGAGTCGTGGTCGTCCACCAGACGCTCCACCACACGTCCGACGACAGCCACATCGACATCAGCACCGCCGCGACACGCGGCATGCCCGGACCACACTCCGCAGCTCACCACCCGAAGTGACCGCACCCGAGTTCCCTGCCCCGGACCGCCACGCCGCTTGGCAGGCGCGGCGATGCCGACACCCCCCGCCCGCAGGTCGCGCGGAAAGGGCCCGCACCTGACGCTGCTGGGCGTGGGCGCCATGAACTCCCCCGGTACGCGCCCGCCGGACTTCTGCTGCGCCACGGCCGGAGTGCCGTGGCCTTCGACGACGGCCCGGGCGCAGAACCCCCGGTGAGCCTGGACGCTTGGCTGGTGACGGACGAACACGCGGAACTCCGTTCCGCCATGCACCGAATGGCAGCCGAGCACGGACTCGTCCTCCACGCGGGGGACCTCGACCTGGACGGGCTGGTCGTCCGGGCGTGTCCGGTCGTGCACACCTCACATCCCGCCTGGGGCTGCCGGATCGAGGCCGACGGCCTGGTTGCCGTGTGGGCACCGGAGTGCTGGAAGTTCCCCGCCTGGGCCGCCGGAGCCGACCTGATGTTCGCCGAGGCCTCCGGCTGGGATCGGCCGATCCGCTTCCACGGCGGCGTCGGCGGTCACATGAGCGTCCGCGATGTCGCCGCCGAAGCCCAGCGGCGGGGCGTGCGGCGTCTGGTGTTCGCCCACATCGGCCGCCCCAGCCTGCGTGCGATCGACGCCGGCCACCGGCCACCGTGGGGCGAATGGGGGAGCGAGGGCCGCACCTACACACCCCCCACGTCCCAACCGGCCGGAAGACGGACGAGCGTAGCCCCCGTCGCCAGACGGACTGTCACGCGGATAGGGACCCACCGGCCCTATCAGCGCGTGACCAGGTCTCGTTCGCATAGTCGGCCCTGTCCGTTCAGGGCCGGTCTTCGGTCCGATATGGGCCACCTGGACCATGACCGGCGAGGCCCTGAGGTCAAGGATGGAAGACAGCCCAGCCGATGCCCCAGGAAGGGTGGGAGGCGGACACCATGTCCACGCATCCGAACCGGCACAACCCGGTACGGCGGACCTCGGACCGCATCCAGTGGTGGCTCGCCCGCATCCTGCTCGCCGTCATGGTCATCGGCCTTCCCGCCGCCGCGGTCAGTGCCGGCCTACTGACCTACCGAGCCCAGATGCACACCGGGCACGTCCAGTCCTCGGCCCGGCACACCGTCACCGCGCACCTGACCGCCGCCGCGCCCGTCCCGTCGAACAACGACTACAGCCAGGTCCCGGCAACCGCCGCCTGGACGGCAGCCGACGGCACCACTCATACCGCCACCGTCCGGGTGTGGCCCGGAGAACGGGCCGGTACCCCCGTCCCGCTATGGGTCGACCACCAGGACGCGGTCACCTCCGCGCCCATCACCCGCGTCCAGGCCGCCGCGGCCGCCTGGACGACCGCCGCCATGACCGCCGGAACCCTTTCACTCCTGTGCCTGGCCGCCTGGAAGGGCTCGGTCCGCGTGCTGGACCACCACCGCTACGCCCAGTGGGACGCGGAGTGGAGCCAGGTCGAGCCGCGCTGGTCCAAGCGGCTTCCCAGCTGAGCGAGGCGGCGGGGCCGAGGATCGGACCGTCGCTGTCCGGTCGGATCGGGCCGACCGGCCCGCGGAGGCGGGCCGTTCAGCCACTGCCCGCTTGGGGGACAACATGTCCGACCGCGACAGGCCAGAGCACCTTCCGACAGCTTGAGGCGGGCGGACGAGCGGGCCCCGCCGGCCCCGGAAGCGGTCCGGCCAGGCCCCGCTCTGGTCGTGTGTCAGGTTCCTCTGGAGATCTCTATCCGTCGGGTCGGCTTCTCGACCTCACCGATCGGGGCCTTCACGGTCAGCACGCCGTTGTCGTAACTGGCCGTGATCTCCTGCTCCTTCACGCCTTCGGGCAGCCGGATGCTGCGGGTGAAGGAGCCGTAGCGGAACTCGGAACGCTGTTTCTCCTTCTTCTCCTCGCTGCGTTCGGCGTGGACGGTCAGGACCCCGCCCTCGAAGGTGATCTCGACGTCCTTGTCCGGGTCGATCCCCGGAAGCTCGGCCTTCACCACGTAGGCCCCGTCCTCCTCGGACTCCTCGACCCGGATGAGGTGCTCGCCCATCCGCAGGTCCGCGGGAAAGTCCTCGAACAGCTCCGAGAACGACGGCCACCAGTGCGCACGCCGCTGAAGCAGATCGCCGGCCATCTCGCATCCTCCTCGCTCGGCTGATCCCTTTCCTCCATGCTGCGGCGCCGACCGCGAGGCCGCGATCGGAGCCAACCGTCCGGCATCAACTCCCGTCTCCGGTCGGAGTGTTCACGTGCTGTGACAGTGCGCTACGGCTGCGGCCCCGATCGGACGCAGGCGGCCGACACGCGACTCCGGGCAGCACCGCGGCTCCAAGCTTCTGAGGCTGTGCTGCGCCGCGGCCCTCCGGCGGGTTCAGCCCAGTGCCACATTCCCGGAGTGCGGCAGGGTCGGCGGGCCCGGTCGGGTGGTCCGGTCGGCCCTGCCTGCGGTGTTCCCGGTGGCGGACGATGGGGGCGGAGGTACGTGATGATCACGCGCAGTCGCTTCCCCGCCCGGCATCCGACCGGGCGGGCCAGACCCGGGCCACCGTCCGACCCGCCGAAGCCCGCGCCGAAGCCGGCGCAGGAGCCACCGAGCTGGCGGCGGTGGATCCTGCCGATCGCCGTGGCCGTGACGCTGTTCGTCCTGCTGTCCCGGGCTCCGTCCGGAACGGGGACGCGCTACGCCTACACGGACTTCGCCGGCAGGGTGGACGCGGGCCAGGTCAAGACCGTCGAGATCACCGACAAGGGCGCGGTCAGCGGCACCCTCAAGGACGGCACCAAGTTCACCACCCAGATCCCGACCGCGCTGGACACCAGCGGGCTCAGCCGGCAGCTGCAGTCCCAGCACGTCGTGATCACGGCGAAGACCACCAGTGGAGGCTCGGCGCTGACCGCCCTGCTCGCGTTCCTGCCGATGCTCATCCTCCTGGGGCTCCTCCTCTGGTCAGGGCGGACGGCGACGAGAACGATGGGCGGCGGCCTGAGCACGGTCGGGCGGTCCCGCGCGAAGATCATCGAGGCGGAGCGGCCGAACACCCGCTTCGCCGACGTCGCCGGCTACGAGGGTGTGAAGCAGGAGGTCAGCGAGGTCGTCGACTTCCTGCGCAGCCCCGGCCGGTACGCCGCCGCGGGCGCGAAGGGGCCGCGCGGGGTGATCATGGTCGGCCCGCCCGGTACCGGCAAGACCCTGCTCGCCCGCGCCGTCGCCGGCGAGGCCGAGGTGCCGTTCCTCTCCGTGACCGGCTCCGCGTTCGTCGAGATGTTCGTCGGCGTCGGCGCCTCCCGGGTCCGCGACCTGTTCGAGGAGGCTCGCAAGCGCGCACCGTCGATCATCTTCATCGACGAGATCGACGCGGTCGGCGGCCGGCGCGCCGGCGGCGCGCGGCTCGGCGGCAAACGACGAACGCGAACAGACCCTCAACCAGCTGCTCGCCGAGACGGACGGCTTCGACCAGTCCACCGGCATCGTGGTGCTCGCCGCGACCAACCGCCCCGACGCCCTCGACCCGGCGCTGCTGCGGCCCGGCCGCTTCGACCGGCAGGTCACCGTCCCGCTGCCGAACCAGGCCGAGCGCTCGGCGATCCTCGCCGTCCACGCCCTCGGAAAGACCCTCGCCGCCGACGTTGACCTGGACCGCATCGCCCGGGGCACCCCCGGCTTCTCCGGCGCGGACCTGGCCAACCTGGTCAACGAGGCCGCCATCAACGCCGTACGGGCCGAGCGCACCGTCATCACCGCGCGCGACCTCGACACCGCACGCGACCGGGTCCTCCTCGGCCGCCGCGAGTCCTCCAACGCCCTGCTCCCGGAGGAGCGCCATGCGGTCGCCGTGCACGAGTCCGGCCACGCCCTGATGGCCGCCCTGTGCGAACACGCCGACCCGGTCGCCAAGGTCACCATCCTGCCCGCCGGCACGACCCTCGGCGCCACCGAACAACTCCCCGAGGCCGAACGGCACCTCTACAGCCAGAGTTACCTGAACGACCTGCTCACCGTCCAACTCGGCGGCCGGGCCGCGGAACTGATCGTCTTCGGCGAGGGCTCCACCGGCGCCGCCAACGACCTCGCGGGCGCCACCTCGGTCGCCACCCGCATGGTCCGCGAGTTCGGCCTCTCCTCAGCCCTGGGACCCGTCGGCTACGCGGCCGGCACCCCCCAGTACCTCGGCGAGAACCCCGACGACCGGCTGCACCGCCCCTACTCCGAGCAGACCCAGCGCACGGTCGACGAAGAAGTCGCCCGGCTGCTGCGCCAGGCCGAGCAGCGGGCGGTGGCCCTCCTGCGCGGACACCGCCAGCACCTGGACGAACTCGCCGCGCTGCTCATGGCGGAAGAGACCGTGGACGGGAAGGTCGTACTCGCCATCCTCGGCGCGAAGCCGCTACCCACCCCGTCCCGCGAGCCGCCGGATCACGCCCGGGTTCCCGCGCGGGACGCGGGGCGTGCTGGGCCCGGCGCGGAGGAATGAGCAGGGAGTCGGCCGAGACCGTTCCCGAGCCGGCCGGCGCCAACCGTCCGGCACGCCTTCCATGGCCGGGCGGCCGTGTGCTGTCGGATGCCGCCGGGCTGCCGAGGGTCCGGATCACGGCCGGCGGTGGCCTGGATGACTACGCCATCGGCGAACTGGTCCGCGCCGGAGCGCCGATCGACCTGTCCACACTCGGCACGCTCGCCGGGGTGTCGGCGGGCGCACCCGTACCTGGACGCCGCGTACAAGCGCAGGCGTGGAGGCCGTCCTCGCCTGGGAGCCGCCGTTCTCCGGGTGGGGCAGCAAGGTCCCGGCCGTCGAGGAGCAGGTGCTCGCGGACATCGCAGGGAAGGTCCTGGCCGAGAGCATCGAGAAGGCGGTGGGCACCGAACCCCCGGTGGACTTCACCACCCGCGTGGAGGAGAGCACTGCGGCTCAGGCGCTACTGAAGGCCGCCGCGGCTGACGACGTAAGGCTGCTGGTGGTGGGCAGCCGCGGGGTCGGCGGCTTCACCGGTGCCCTGCTGGGCTCCGTCAGCCAGCACTGCGCCCAGCACGCCCCGTGTCCAGTCGTGATCATGCGCGGTCGCTGACGCAGAGCCGCCGCGCCTGCCGAACGCGGGTCACCGCCTGGCTTCCTCGGCCGCCCCGTAGGGCGGCCCGGTGGCCTCCGCGGGCCAGGGCCACCCGGCCCCGAGTCCGGCGGCGCCTCGGGCCCCGGCCCGGTTCGCGCGACACGAATTCCAGGGCAGGCCAAGGCCGTCGGCGGTGGCAGGCATCTGCTCCGATGCCGGTTCTGCGCCCCGCCCCGCGGTATCCGCGGAGACCGCCGATCGGTCGTACGCCGGGATCAGCGCGGGGTGGTCCCAGTCGTGGCAAGGCGTCTGCGGGCCAGCCGGTCGAGGACCTCGGCGGTGACGATCCCGGCCAGTCGGCCGTCGTCCAGGACGAGGACCGGTGGCGGAGCGGCCGCACGGTCCAGGACCTCGACGAGATCGTCCTGCGGTGCGGCGGTCAGGCATCGCGACAGCGGTGTGGCGAACTCGCGGGCTCGCACCTCGCCACGGTGGGCGGGCGGGACCGCTGTGAGGCGGCGCAGGTCGAGCAGGCCGCTCGCTCGGCCGTCGACGTCGACCAGGGGGACCATCGGCTGGTGAGCGGCGCGGGCGGCGGGGTCGGCGAGGAGGCGGTCCGCGGTGAGCCAGTCGGGCGCGGCGGTCGCGGGGATCATGGCCTGGCCGATCCGGACGCCGCGTAGCGCGGCCACCAGCGCGGCGCGGCGGACCTCGGCCGTGGCGGAGGACCACATGAACAGGCCGATGAGGACGAACCAGATTCCGGCTCCGTTGCCGTAGAGCAGTTCTACCCAGCCGGCGGCTGACAGCAGGAGGCCGACGGCCTGGCCGGCCCGGCCGGCGACGCGCTCGGCGCGTTCGCGGTCGCCCCGGCGCCACCAGACCGCCGCCTGGAGGAGTCGGCCGCCGTCCAGGGGCGCGGCGGGCAGCAGGTTGAACACACCGAGCAGCAGGTTGGTCCAGCCGGTCCACAGCAGTACCGCCGAGGGCATCGCCCAGTGCACGGTGTGCAGCGCGCCGAGCCCGGCGGCCAGGGACAGCCCACCCAGTACCAGGCTGGTGAGCGGCCCGATCCCGGCGACGGCGAACTGCAGCCGTGGGCTCGGGGGACGTCCCATCCGCGTGACGCCGCCGAGCGCGAAGACGGTCATGTCGTCGACGCGAATGCCCGCGCGGCGTGCGGTGACCGCGTGGGCCGTTTCGTGCAGCAGGAGGCTCACAGTGAGCAGCAGGGCCCCGGCCAGGCCAGCGAAGCCGTAGGCTACGGAGGAGCGGCCGGGGACCCACGCGGGGAGCGTCTGCCCCGCCAGGCCGACGCCGAGGAACAGGATCAGGACGGGCGCGCTCCAGTGGATCCGCAGCGGTATGCCGAAGACCCTGCCCAGCCGCACGGACCCGTGCATCCTGACCTCTCCCAAGGCTCCCCGAACGCCTTCGAGCCTCCACTGTCCTCCCGCCGCGAGGGCTGGCACAGGGCCGTACGGGCCTGCCGCCAGGGCTGCCGGGCCCAGGACCGCCGCCTCATGCTGCCGGGATTGCCCGGCCGGATCGCGGCCGGAGATACGGGTGCCGATGTCGCGGTCCTGGCAGATCGCGCGCATCGCACCGGTGGGGCGGCGTCGAAGACGTGCACGGTCAGGTGGTGTTCGGCAGTGAGGACCAAGGCGGTGGTGTCCGTCACCCGGGCGCCCTGGGCGAGGGCGCCCTGGTGGCTGAGGCTGGTGTAGCGGACGGCGCCGGGGTGGGTGCGCGGGTCGTGGCCTGTGCCCGTCCTTCCAGCATGGCTGACCGACCCGCTGTGGGACCAATTCGCGGCGCTGCTGCCCAAGCGTCCCGCGGTCGATCCGGCCCACCCGCTGGGGTGTCACCGGCCACCCATCGGTGACCGGATCGTGTTCGACAAGTTACTGCAACTGCTGCGGTTCGGCTGCTCGTACCAGGCGATCGCCGACACCACCTGCTCGGCAACCGCCGCGACGAGTGGATCCGGCTTGGCGTCTTCGCCCGGCTCAAGCAGATCGCGCTGGAGTCCTACGACCGGATCGACGCCCATGAGCCCCGCCCATCTGCCCGGCCTCTTCCGCGCAGACCGTTCGGCGCTGATCAGCAGCCCTGTTGTGGTTCAGGCGCCGCGGGTGTCGTAGGTCTCGCGGTTGGCCAGCACCTCGTCCATGTGCACCTCGGCCCATGCCTTGAGGCCGCGCATCATCTCGTACAGCGACAGGCCGAGATCGGTCAGCTCGTAGGACACCGTGACCGGCACGGTCGGTACGACGGTGCGGGACACCAGGCCGTCGCGCTCCAGGGAGCGCAGCGTCTGGGTGAGCATCTTCTGGCTGACGCCGGCCAGCAGGCGCTGCAGCTCTGAGTAGCGCATCACCCGGGGCCCGCCGGCGCAGCCGGCGCCGGGCTGATGCGCGCTGTCGCTGCCGAGCGCGGCCAGGATCAGCGTGACCCACTTGTCCGAGATCCGGTCGAGCAGCTTGCGGCTGGGGCAGGCTGCCACGAAGGCGTCGTACTCCACCTTGGCCTGTGCCCTTTGCTGGGCCGCCGTCATCGTCGCCATGGACCGTTCCTCTCACCCGCGGGTGCCCTACGCACTTCGAAGTGCCTACTTCCCGATATAAAGCTACGCACTAATAGTGGTGCAAGGCGCCGTCAGGCACCATCCCCTGGCTCGACACGAAAGGCACACCATGAGCACCCCCTCCACCTCGCTTCCCGGCGGCACCTGGACCCTGGGCGACCTGACCGTCACCCGGTTCGGCTACGGCGCCATGCAGCTCGCGGGCCCCTGGGTCATGGGTCCGCCCGCCGACCGCGACGGGGCACTCGCTGTTCTCCACGAGGCCGTCGGCCTCGGCATCACCCACATCGACACCGCCGATGCCTACGGGCCGCACATCACCAACCAGCTGATCCGCGAAGCGCTGCACCCGTACTCCGACTCGCTGCACATCGTGACCAAGGTCGGCGCGACCCGCGACGAGGAGGGAGGCTGGCCTCCGGCACGAAAGCCTGAAGAGCTGCGCCGGGCCGTCACCGAGAACCTGGAGAACCTCGGCCTCGACACGCTGGACGTGGTCAACCTTCGGCTCGGCGACGCCCAGGGCCCCGTGCCCGGTTCGCTCGCGGAGGCGTTCGGGGCGCTCGTCGACCTCCAGCGGCAGGGCCTGATCCGGCACCTCGGCGTGAGCAACGCGACGGCGGAACAGGTCGCCGAGGCACGCTCGATCGCGCCGATCGTGTGCGTGCAGAACATGTACAACCTTGCCCACCGTCACGACGACGGTCTGATCGACGATCTAGCCGAGCAGGGGATCGCCTACGTGCCCTTCTTCCCCCTCGGCGGCTTCAGCCCGCTGCAGTCCTCGGCGCTCACGGCCGTAGCCACCCGGCTGAACGCGACGCCGATGTCCGTCGCCCTGGCCTGGCTGCTGCAGCGGTCGCCGAACATCCTGCTGATCCCCGGCACCTCATCGGTGGCACACCTGCGCGAAAACGTCGCCGGTGCGGCACTTCCGCTCTCCGAGGACGATCTCGCCGAGCTTGACAAGATCGGCTCCTGATCCCACGGCGCTACACAGCGGGTGGGCCGGACCGACCGCGGGACGCTCGGACAGCAGCGCCGCGAATTGGTCCCACAGCGGGTCAGTCAGCCATCCTCGAAGGACGGGCACAGGTCTCCCCAGTGATCACAGAGCGTCGCAACTCCATGATCACGTACACCTGTGCCCGCCTCACTACCCGGCACCCCACCCCGCCTATCTGCGCAGCCCCTATGCCGCAGGGGTGACGAGTGACCGCAGATCGTGCGGAAGCGTGTCGAAGACGTGCTCCAGCTGCTCCGGTGGGATGTGCAGGAACACGGCTCGGGTGACGGCGCGGACGATGTCCTCGGCATCCTCGGCCGGGAGGGAGGCCTCGTGGGAGAAACGGTCGAGGTACTCCTGCCGGTCGAACTTCGCCGGTGTGGGGTGCGGGTTCCAGCCCTCGTAGAAGACGCCCCGGACGAGGGTCGGCAGCTGCGCGCCGAGGTGAGCCACGACGTCGGTCGGGAGCCGGTCGCGCAGTTGCCTCCTCGGTGGTGCGGGTTCCGGGCTTGTGGGAGCGCGACCCGGCGACTGGCGAACCGCCGGAATCACGTCGAATGTGCCGATCCGTTCCGGCCAGGGCTCGTCGGACAGCGCCCAGTGGACGGGGGCCGTCCCCTCCAGAGTTGTCCTGGTTGTGGAGGCTTCGCATCCCGAGAGCCGGTCGTCGGGCACCTGGCGCGTGTCTGCCGGGGAGGGTAAGGCCTGCCGAGCGCTTCGTGGCCGTGTCCGCCTGCGGTACCTGGCACGGATTGCCTGCGGTGGTGCGAGGGATGAGCCTGGAAGGGTGAGCGGTTTCAGCCGCAGATGGGCACGAGGGGAGTTGTCGCCGGTGACCGGGCAGCAGGGGCCACGGAGCGGTCATCGGGCTGTGGCGCACACGGCGGACCTGCGAGTGGAGGCGTGGGCGCCGACTGCGGAGGGCTGCGTCCGCGAGGCGGTGCGCGCCGTGGTCGAGGGCTTCGCGGACACCTCCGGGGCCCGGCCGGCTGGGGAGCGCGTGTGCGCGGTCACGGCGGACAGCGACGAGGATCTGCTGGTGTCCGTCCTGGAGGAGGTCATCTACCGGATGGACGTCGACGGCGAGATCCCCCTCGACACGGAGGTCGAAACGGTCCGCGCCGCCGGGGGCGGCCGGGCGGTGTCGGTCCGCTTCACGATGGCGGAAGCCGACACCGCCGAACAGATCGGGGCGGTGCCCAAGGCCGTCTCGCTGCACCGCCTCCACCTGACCGGCGGCCGCGAGGGCTGGAGCTGCCAGGTGACGCTCGACGTCTGAACACGATGGGGAAACGGGGCGGAAGAATGGCGCTCACGGTGGCACTGGCCGGTGACACGATGCTCGGGCGCGGCGTGGCCGAGCATCTGCGGCGCTCGCCGACGCCGCAGGCACTGTTCGCCACAGAGGTACGGCGGGCACTCGCGGAAGCCGACCTCGTCGTGCTCGACCTGGAGTGCTGCATCTCCGACCGGGGGAACCGCTGGCCGAACCCGTACAAGCCGTTCTTCTTCCGCGCCCCTCCCGCCGCCGCCGACGTGCTCGCCGAGCTGGGCGTGGACTGCGTGACCCTGGCCAACAACCACGCCCTGGACTACGGCTACGACGCCCTCGTCGACACCCGAGGCCTGCTGGAGCGCGCAGGCGTTCGCACGGTGGGCGCAGGTCGGGACGTTCTGGCGGCACGGGAGTTCGCGGTGCTGGAAGCAGGCGGGGCGCGGCTGGCGGTGGTCGGTGTCACGGACCACCCGGAGGACTACGCGGCCGGTGGGCAGCGTCCGGGGGTGGCCTGGGCCGACCTTCACAGTGGCGTGCCCGACTGGCTGGCTTCGCTGGTGGCCCGGGCCGCGCGGGAGACGGATGTCGTGCTGGTCACGGCGCACTGGGGCCCCAACATGACCTCGCGGCCGCCGGCACACGTGCTCGCGGCGGCCCCACAGCTGCTGGCGGCCGGTGCGACGCTGGTCGCCGGGCACTCCGCCCACGTCTTCCACGGCGTCGCCGACCGGATCATCTACGACATGGGCGACTTCGTCGACGACTACGCCGTCCACCCGGCGCTGCGCAACGACCTGGGGCTGCTGTTCCTGGTCACTTTCGACGGGCTCGAGCCCGCACATCTGGCCCCGGTCCGGCTGGAGGCGCTGCCCCTGTTCCTCGATTTCTGCCACACCCGCCTTGCTCGCGGCGAGGAGTGGGAGTGGATTCGCGGGCGGTTCACCGCCGCCTGCGCCGAGTTCGGCACCGACGTGGGCGAGCGGGCCGGGCGGCTGACGGTCGACTGGAGATGAGTGACGTGGAGATCACGCTTGTCGAGGAGAGCCCCTACCGCTTCCGTATCGAGCAGAGGGATCAGATGCGGGTACCCGGGGTGGTGTTCGCGTCCAGGGAGCTGCTGCCGCAGGCTGCGGGCGACAAGGCGCTGGAACAGGTGGCGAACGTGGCGACCCTGCCCGGCATCGTCCGCGCCTCCTTCGCCATGCCGGACGTGCACTGGGGCTACGGCTTCCCGATCGGCGGGGTGGCCGCCACCGACATCGCCCACGGAGGGGTCGTCTCGCCCGGCGGCGTCGGCTTCGACATCTCCTGCGGCGTACGGCTGCTGGCCGCCGGCATCGACCGCGAGGAACTCGGCCACCACCGGATGCGGCACCTGATGGACATCCTGGACACCACCATCCCGCGCGGCATGGGACGCGGCGGCCTGTGGAAGCTGTCGGGCACCGAGGAGATGGACGACCTGCTGGTCGGCGGCGCCCGCTACGCCGTCGAGCACGGCCACGGCGTCCCACGCGACCTTGCCCGCTGCGAGGACCACGGCGTCCTCGCAGGCGCCGCCCCCGGACAGGTCAGCAACCGGGCCGTGGAACGCGGCCTCCACCAGGTCGGCAGCCTCGGCAGCGGCAACCACTTCCTTTGAAGTACAAACCGTCGACCACCTCTACGCCCCCGACGTCGCCGCCGCCTTCGGGCTGCACACCGGCCAGGTCTGCGCCATGATCCACTGCGGCTCGCGGGGACTGGGCCACCAGGTCTGCACCGACCACGTCCGCACCATGGACCGCTCGATGCACGGCTACCGCATCGTCGTCCCCGACCAGCAGCTCGCCTGCACACCCGTGGACTCCCCGCCCGGCCGCGACTACCTCGGCGCGATGGCCGCCGCCGCCAACTACGCCCGCGCCAACCGGCAACTGCTCACCGAGGCCACCCGCCGCGCCTTCGCCACAGCCGCCGGGGCGGGACTGGAACTGATCTACGACATCTCCCACAACACCGCCAAACTCGAGACACACGAGGTGGACGGCGTCGAACGACCGCTGTGCGTCCACCGCAAGGGCGCCACCCGCGCACTGCCGCCCGGCCACCCCGACCTGCCCGAGGACCTCGCCGACGCCGGCCAGCCGGTACTGGCCCCGGCACGATGGGCACCGCCTCCTACGTGATGGTCGGCCTGCCCGGCAACGACGCCTTCCACTCCGCCTGCCACGGCGCCGGCCGCGTCTGGAGCCGCCACCACGCGCTGCGCATGGTGCGCGGCGAGCGGCTGCGCGACCAACTGGAGGCGAGCGGCATCGCGGTGCGCCCGTCGTCGTGGCGCGGGCTCGCGGAGGAGGCGCCCGAGGCGTACAAGGACGTCGACGCCGTTGCCGCCGCCACCGGGGGCGCGGGGCTCGCCCGGCTCGTCGCCCGCCTGGTGCCGCTGGGTGTTGTTAAGGGCTGACGATGGTCGCGGCGGAAGGCGGCCCCGATCGCCGGGTCACCCGGCGGTGATGAGCCAGGGGCTTGGAGAAGATCTGAGCCCGGGAAGGGGGTGGCCGCGTCCTGCCTGGTGCCCCGGGCGCTGCCGAGCCAGAGGCTGCCCGAGGTGGATGCGGGGGCGTGGAGCGGCGGGTTGGGCGGAGTGCGTCAGCCGCGCAGCAGAAGGGTGTCCAACGGCTCGCCGCCGTGCAGCAGAGCGATGGCTTCGGCGAGCAGCGGCGCCACGGTGCGTACGCGGTGGGGCAGCGTGGGGATACGGGGCGGGGGGACGGTGTCGGCGACCACGAGGCGGCTGATCGGTAGCCGGGCGAGCCGGTCGGTGGCGCGGTCCACGAGCAGGGGGTGGGTGGCGGCGACGGTGATGTCCGGTGCCGCGTCATGGGCCAGCAGGACCTTGACGGCCGCCCTGACGGTGCCGCCGGTGCTGATCATGTCGTCGACGATCACCGCGGGCCGGCCGACGACATCGCCGACCAGTTCCTCGGCCTTTACGTTGCTGCCGGACAGGCGGGTCTTGCGGACGACGGCGACCGGCCGGCCGAGCAACTCGCCGTAGTGTTCAGCGAGTTTGACGGCGCCGAGGTCGGGCGAGACCACCACGGCGGCTGCGGGTGTGTGCTCGGCCAGCGCGGCGGCGAGCAGCGGTACCGCGCTGAGCGTCTCGACGGGGATGCTGCTCATCGCTTCGAGGGTCGGGGTGTGCGGGTCGACGACGACCAGCCGGTCGGCACCGGCGGCCGCCAGGGCGTCGAGCGCCACGCGGGCGCCGACCGACTGCCCGGCCCGGGTGCGGCGGTCCTGGCGGGCGTAGCCGAAGTAGGGGACGACGGCGGTGACTCGGCGCGCGCCTGCGCGGCGGCATGCGTCGAGGAGCAGCAGGAGTTCGATCAGGTGCTCGTTCACGTCGCGACCGGTGGGCTGGACGACGTACACGTCCTCGCCGCGGACATGGCCGACGACGGGCTGCAACTCGCCGTCGGGAAAGCGTTCCACCTCGCACTCGACCGGCTCGGTGCCGAGTGCCTCGGAGACGGCGTCGCCGAGCTCGGGATGGGCCGTGCCCGGGAGGATCCGTGGGTTCGTCATCGCGCCTCCCGCGTGTTCCCGGCTGTCGCGGGCCGTCTGTGCGAGCTCACCACAGCGGTACGGCGAGCGGTCGGTCGGCGTCGTGGGCGCGGGCCAGGACGGTCATGGCTTCCCGGTACTCCGCCGGTGCGATCAGCCCGGCCAGCAGAGCGGCGGCGAACAGGCGCTCCACCTCGTCCCCGCTCACCGCCGGGGCGCCCACCGTGGCGGGGAGGCCACCGGCGGAGGACCGCGGTTCGGGCGCGGGACCCGGTCGCCGCGGCGGGGCGTTCAGCCGCTGCCTTCGCCGGAACCGCCTGACAGGTGGTCGAATAAGGGACTCGCCGGGAGGTGGCGGCCGTGATGATCATATATATGGCGAGATGCGGACAGAGCCCCCCTTTCGTTGTTCTCTTCCGCCGCTGATGGGCGGCGGCTTTGCCGGCAGTCGGTCCGTCCGGCGGCCTGCTGCAGCAAGGACTGGCCCGCTGTCGCGGGAGAAGGGGCGGGCAACCCAGGAGAGCGAAGTGTGCTGAGGTCCGCCCGGTCACCACGCCGATGGCCGGCCCGGGCCGGGGATCGTTCGCGAAGGCGGCGAGGGCGTCCCATTCGGCCGTGCGGTCGAAGAGCGTCTTCGGGCGGGCGACGGCGGTGGCGGATCCCACGGCTGGACGTCCCATCGTTCGGCGGCAGCTGTCAGCTCCAGTAGAAGTCCGGGACGACCGTGGTGCCTCCCGGCCGCGGGGTCGTTCGGACGGGGTCGCTCAGTGGTGGGGTGCCGGGGGCGGGCCGATGCCGCGCTCTGTGGACTTCGTGGTGTCGGTGCGGGTGTCGTCGACGTCGAAGCCGAGTGCCTGGCGGACGGCGACCACTCCGTCCAGCGAGCGGCACATGCCTTCGATGACGGGGATGAGGCTCTTGCGTGCGACCGTGCCGGTCAACGTGACGACGCCGTCATCGACGGTGACCTCTACGGCGTCCGCCGGTAGCCACAGCGCGTTGAGCAGGACGTCGTGGGTGATCTCCTCAAGGATCGAGGCGTCGTCTTGCAGGAACGGCCGTAGGAGGTCGCTGCGGCTGACGATGCCGGTCAATCGGCCTTCCGCGTCGACCACGGGCAGCCGCTTGAGCTTCTTGCGGTGCATCACCCGGGCGGCCTCGGCCAGGGTCCAGCCTGCGCGTGCGGTGACGACCGGGCTCGTCATCATCTCCTCGGCGATCTCCGCCTCGGCGCGGTGGCGCTCGTGCGGGTGGAGCCGGCGGAGCACCGGGTGGTCTTCCTCGAGCAGTCCGGCTTCCTTGCGGATCAGGTCGGCCTCGGACACGATGCCGACCAGGCGGTCCTGGTCGTCGACGACCGGCACGGCGGTGACGTCGTTGCGGTGGAACAGCCCGGCGATCTCCTTGAACGTGGTCTCACGGTGGGCGACGACGACGTCCCGGGTCATCACGTCCTGCACGGCGCGGTGCTGCATGGCCGGCTCTCCTCCAGACGGTCCGTGGGCGCTGATTCACCCGGGCGCGGCCTCGTGCCCGGGTGGAACTGACGACGACGGGAACGTGGACGCGGTGGACGACCTCGGTCTACGCCGGGAACTGCCCGGATCAGGTGGTGGAGGCATCCTTGTTGCTCGTGCTTCTCCTTCCATACTGCTGCGCCGACCGCGCGACCGCGATCGGAGACTCGCCCGCCCGGCATCAACTCCCGTCTCTGGTCAGCGTGTTCACGTGCCGTGACAGCGCCCCGCAACCAAGGCCCCGCTCGGAGGCCGACAGTCGGCACACGACGCCACAGCACGGCGGCTCCGGTTCCCCGCGTCCGGGCTGGACCGCCGGGAATCAGCCCCCGGCGTCGCGCTCCCGAGCACGGGCAGGGCCGGGCGGCCCCATCCGGTGGAGGCGACCGGGCCTTGGACCGAGGCGGGTGGGCTGGGCACGGTGGTGTTGTGGGAAAGGCAACGAGGTCCACCTCGGCCGGTGAGGACCGAAGGGTGCGCCGCGTCGTCGTGGGGGCGGCCGCGGATACGGCGGCTTCGAGGGGGCACGGCTGGGGTCGGTGAGTCGGCACTGCGTGGAACACGCTCCCTGCCCCGTCGTCGTGGTCCCCGCAGTCGCAGGCGGACCGTTCCGAGGAGAACTCACATGACTACCGGAACAGAGACCGACACCCAGGCCCTGCGAGCGCTGCTTGCCGTACCCGGCCCTTTCGTGTCGGTCTACTTCGACCTCGATCCGCGCCCGGAGATGGGTCTGGACGCCGAGGAACGCTGGCAGGAACTCTGCCGCAACCTCGCCGACCAGGGGGCAGGCGCCCACGAGCTGGACGCCCTGACCCGGCGCTTCCTCTCCTCCCAGCCCGGCTCCGGTGTGCTCGCGGCCTTCGCGGCGGGCGGAGAGGTGGTGCACTCGGCCGTCCTGCCGGGCTGCGAGCAAGGGGACCTGGTCCTGCGGGCGCCCCTGCCGCACCTGCTGCCACTGCTGGCCTGGCGCCAGGAGCACCCCGCGCACGTGGTCGCCGTCGTCGACCGCACCGGAGCGGACCTGCGCCTGTACCCCGACGGTGCCACGGAGGGCGCCCGCCGGACCGTCACCGGACCGGACGACGAGATCGAGCGCAACCAGCCCGGCGGGATGTCCCAGATGCGCTACCAGCACCGGGCTGAGGACTCCTGGGAGCACAACGCCGTCAAGGTCGCCGAAGCACTCGGCATTGCCCTGGCCGACGTCGACGCCCACGTGCTGATGCTGGCCGGCGACGTCCGCGCCCGCCAGTACCTCACCAAGCACCTGCCCGCATGGGTCCGCCGCGAGGTGTCCATCCGGCCGGTCAGCGGCAGCCGCAGCCCGGACGGTGCCTGGCCGCACCGGATGGCCCAGGTCGAGACGGAGACCTGCCGCGCCGGACGCGAGGCAACCGCAGCCCTGCTGCACCGACTCGACGACGAGCGCTCCCCCCGCGGTCACACCGTCGAGGGCACCTACGCGACCATGCGCGCGCTCGCCGACGGCGCACTGCGCACCCTGCTGATCACCGACGGCCTCGCCGGCCGCCGCACCGCCTGGTTCGGCCCCGGCCCCACCGACATCGCCGACCAGTCCGCATCCCTGCCCCCGGACCGCACACCGATGGTGCGCGCGGACCTGGCGGACACCGCGGTCCGGTCCGCGCTGCTCTCCGGCGCCGACGTCCGGGTCCTTCGACCCGGAACGCCCGGCGCACCGGCGCAGGGGATCGGCGGCCTGACCCGCCACACCTGACCGCCGCTCGGCCGCAGCCGCGAGGCCGAAGCAGTGAACGAAGGAGATCCGATGACAACCGAACCAGTGGCCGGCCAGACACCCGAAGTCGAGATCGAAGCCCAGGGCGACCTTCCGCCCGACGCGGCGGACCTCGCCCGCACCAAGGTCCTCACCCTCCTCGACCAGGTCCGCGAGCCCGTCCTGTCCGTCCGCATCCGCCTCACCCGCACGCACAACCCCGCCACCGAGCGCCCGTTCGTCGCCCAGGCCAACCTCGACGTCAACGGCCGCGCCGCCCGGGCCCACGTCGCCGCCGAAACCATGACCGAGGCCATCGCCCTGCTGCGCGAGCGCCTCGCCCTCCAACTGGCCCGGCTACGCAGACACTGGGAGGCCAGACGCGGCAGTGTTCCGAAGGCCGGCGAGCACGAGTGGCGGCACGGCGACGAGCCCGCCCACCGGCCCGACTACTTCCCCCGCCCGCCCGAGGAACGCGAGATCATCCGGCACAAATCCTTCTCCCTCGCCCAGGAGAGCGTCGACGAGGCCGCCTTCGAGATGGACACCATGGACTACGACTTCCACCTGTTCACCGAGATCAACACCGGCGAGGACAGCGTCCTCTACCGCACCGCGCCCACTGGCTACCGACTCGCCCAGGTCCACCCCCACTCCGACCGGCTCGGCCCCGTCGTCGCACCACTGACCGTCAGCCCCACCCCCGCGCCGCGGATGGATCCCGCGGTCGCGCGACGGCGCATCGATGCCTTCGACCAGCCGTTCGTGTTCTACACCGACGAATCCACCGGGCGGGGCAACGTCCTCTACCACCGCTACGACGGTCACTACGGCTTGATCACCCCCGCCGCGTAATTCCTATCCCACAGGAGTTCGATCATGGCCCAGCACCCCTCACCGCAGTCCCCGACCACCGGCCTCCACCCTCCCGGCCGTGACCTCGAGAGCGCTGTCGAACGCGTGGAGATGTTGGAGGCCCAGGTCCGGGCCCTCGGCCAGGCCATCCGCGCCCTCGTCCAGGGCATGGAGGAGATCCCCGACCAGGAGCCCGACCCCGAACGTCCGGCCCGCGCCGCCCGCCTCGCCCACGAACTCCTGCTTGCCCAGGGCCTCTAAGGCCTGTCTGATAAATGATCCTCTGGCCGGTTCGAGGAGCCAGAGGATCAGGAGGGTTGGGCGATTCCAGCGCGGTAGCGGCCGACGAGCTTGTCGAAGCGCGCGGCGATCGCGCCCGGTCTGCTACGGACCTGCCGGGGTCGTACCATCCGCGGCAAGGTCCTGCGGTGCGGTCGTCGGAGCGGCCGTCTGCGGCGGCACAGGGGCAAACTGCGGTTGCTGGGTGAGAATTCGCAGGTCAGCCGCGCTGGGCGATCGGCGGATAACGAAGATCGCGATTACGGTGGCGATACTTGCGGTGCCGCCGAGCCCGGTGACGCCCGCTAGCCAAGGTTGCACCTTGGCTAGGTAGACCGTCATACCCAGCGATCCCACTGCGATGATGCCGCCGATGACCATTCCAGTCATCTGGTGGCGATACCGGAGCCGCATTGCGAGCGTCCGGTCGGCGCTCTCGCGCTCCATCTCACGCTCAAGGGCACCGAGTGCGGCTTTGAAGTGGCCGGCGGGGAGCTTGGACCTCTCGGCGTCGGGTG
Organism: Kitasatospora sp. NPDC017646; assembly: GCF_044329365.1. Lineage (NCBI taxonomy): Bacteria > Bacillati > Actinomycetota > Actinomycetes > Kitasatosporales > Streptomycetaceae > Kitasatospora > Kitasatospora sp. NPDC017646. The sequence goes on from NZ_JBIRJC010000016.1 coordinate 171,990, forward strand.
AAAACGGACCGCTGAACGGCGGATCAACGGTGACCCACCTCGCGATCCGGGGCCAGCACCGCGGCCCGGGCAGTGGCTGATTTCGTTCCTGCCGAAGAGCCGGCGGGACCCGAGTCGGGTGATCCGCCAGCTGCTGCGGCGCCGTGGCATCGCCGTCACGATCCCCGAGCGCCGCGACCAGGTGGACAATCGCCGACGGCGCGGAGCCCTCGGCGGTCGGCCGCACACCTTCGACCGGGTCCTCTACCGCGACCGCAACGTGGTCGAGCGATGCTTCGCACGCCTCAAGCAGTACCCCGGCGCCATGCCCGCCCGGTCGGCCAGGTGCCTGCGACTGAGCCCGAGCAGTTGCCTGCGCCGCGCCACTCGTCGGCCGGTCTCGCCGAGCTGGGCCCGGCGGGGATCGGCAGTCCTGCCGCCTGCATGCTTCATGAACACCATTCCCTCCGCGAGGTCGGACGCCGCTGCGACGAGCGGACAGGCCGCTGCCGATAGGCCGGAGCCGTGGCGGTCAGCTGCGCAGTGGTGGTTCGTTGGCGTCGGCGTCGGTCGTGCCGGCGCGGAGCAGTTGGTGCCCGAGGTCGACCAGGGCGCGCCCGGCCGCGTATTCGTCTCCGATCTCCGGTACTGGCGGGTCGTGCGGGTTGCGGTGGGCGTCGGTGCGGCTCTCCAGCCGGTTGTCGCCGGTGTCGAGAACGGCGTGCACCCAGGTGACGTCGCCCTCTTCGAAGAGATCCAGGCGCAGGGTCCACGTCTTGGTGCGCATCGGCGTGTTCGTCGTCTGCTCGTTCATGTCCAGACCTGTCCTTTCAGGGGGCCGGTGAGGGTTTCGTCCTGGGGGATCGGCCAGTCGGGCCGGGGCAGTGGGCTGCCGTCGGGGCCGGTCGGCGCGGGGACCGCTGTTGCAGTCGTCACGGATCGGCTCTCCTGGTCGACGAAGCGGGTGAGCGCCCGTGCGCTCTGCAGGAACTGGGCCGGGAAGTCGATGGTGGAGTTCTTCTCGGCGGCGATCTCGGCGAGGTTCTGCAGTTGGAGGGCGATCGGGTGGTCGGCGATGACGTCGGCGGCCTCGGGGAGGCGTCCGGCGCTGATGGCTTCGCCCTCGGCGGCGATGATCTCGGCGCGCTTCTCGCGTTCGGCCTCGGCCTGTCGGGCCATCGCCCGCTGCATACTCTGCGGGAGCTCGATGTCCTTCAGCTCGACCTCCAGGACGAGGATTCCCCACTGCTGGGTGAGGCCGTCGAGGATGTCCTTGAACCGCTCGTTGAGGGTCTCGGTGTCGGTGAGCGCCTGGTCGAGCAGGGATCTGCCGACCAGGTTGCGGACGGTGGTCCGGGCGATCTGCCCGACCGCACTGGACACGTCCTCGATCTCCACGATCGACTTCACCAGGTCGACCCGACGGAAGTAGGCGACGGCCGCGACGCCGATGGAGACGTTGTCGCGGGTGACGACCTGCTGGGACGGGATGGGCATGGTCACCGTGCGCAGGGTTACCTTCGACATCCGGTCCGCCAGCGGGATCATGAACCGGATCCCGGGGTCGCGTACCCCGCGCAGCCGGCCCAGACGGAACACCACCCCATGCTCGTACTGCCGAGCGATCGCGACGCCCAAATTCGGCGCGGGAACCACCTTCTTCGTTTGAAGTCCGCGTCTCCGGCGTGAACCGGGCCGAGACGTCGGGCATGGGCCGCCCGGCCCTATGCGAGGCGGCGGTCGGACACAGTCCGTGGGCGCCGTCGGCGCGGAACATCAGCCATAGGGGACCACCGCGAGTGGGCAGTAGGGACATGGCGGATTCACCGAGGTGCTATTCGGCTCGGTGGATCCGCCTGGTCACCCGGGCAAGTGCTGGGGCCGTTCGGCCCTGGTGCCGGGCGGGGGCGGGAGTACCGTGGAAATTGGCCTGCAGGGCGAGCGAGGGAGTTCGGCCGGATGGCCCCAGGCGATGGGCGGAGGCTCCGCGCGGGGCGGTTGTCGACGGTCGGGCTGAGAGGCTGGAAGGTCTGTGAGACCGGAAGGCGACCTCCACCACCTGATCCGGACAATGCCGGCGAAGGGAGCCCACCTTGCAGGTTTCCGTCTGCCCGCACGACACTGCTGCAAGACGCGATCAGCGACGGGACGGCGACGAGGGACGGCGCAGCGTCCGACGGGCCTCGCCGAGCGCGAGTTCATGCCGCTTCGGTCATGGCCGGCCCGTGGGGAGCGGCGGACTCCCCGGCCACACTTCGAATGCCTGTGAGATCCCCGCCGGTGGTCCGGCGCGGAAACGCGCGCGGATCAGCGCATCGACCTTGACGACGGCATCGGTTTGACCGCTGAGTTCCACTTTCACCGGGTCCGCGTCGGCATCGGCGAGGGCGACCGGCTGTGCGGCGGCTTCTTCGATCGGCGCCGACGTGTCCACCTGCCAGCGGCCTCGGACCACCTGATCGGCCGGTGAGACGTAGTTCCCTGCTGTGCTCGCACCAGGGACGGTGATCAGCCGGTACGACTGTCCCACCGTGTCGGCGACCACGTTGGCCGTGGGTGGTGCACCGGATATCGACATGTGCACCATGGCGCTCGGTTCCCGTGAGCCACTGGTACTGGTCATCGCTCTCCTCCGAGGTCGGCTCCTCTCCCAGGGTCTGCCAGCGCGAGGCCCCCCGCATCCGTTCAGCAGGGGAGTGCCGCTCCTGCTCGCGATCGCCGGCGGCTCTACACGACCGAAGCACGTACGGGCGTCACAGCCGCGCCGCTTCGTGTCCTGTTCGGCGCCCTGGCTGCGGGATCCTCTGCGGTGTAGCGTTTGATCAAGCAGTCGTGGTTCCGAAGTTCTCGCCCGCGGTGACATGCCGTGGGCGTTCTTGCTGTTCAACGCCTCTCCGGACCAAGGCGATCACCTCCGGGCCCGCACCAGCGGGACCCGATCAGCTCCCACGAAGGAGAAGCGCATGGCTACCGGCACCGTGAAATGGTTCAACGCCGAAAAGGGCTTCGGCTTCATCGAGCAGGACGGCGGCGGCCCCGACGTGTTCGCCCACTACTCGAACATCGACGCCCAGGGCTTCCGTGAACTCCTGGAGGGCCAGAAGGTGACCTTCGACGTAGTGCAGGGCCAGAAGGGCCCGCAGGCGGAGCACATCCGCCCCGCCTGACAACAGCGCATGAGCGGGCGCCCCGCACGTACCCGTGTGCGGGGTGCCTCTGCGTCTCCGCCCCTCTTCGCCGGACACCGCAGGCTGGCACGGGCTGCGCGCTGGGCGGCTTCCGTGCGGTCGAGCTGGCAGGGGCTCACACCTGCCGAGCGCATCCGCGTGCCGACGACCGGATGCACACAGCGCCGGTCCGGGCCACCGTGGCGGTATGGGTCTCATCGCACTGCTGGAGCTGGAGGGGCCGGCGAACGTACGGCTCCTCACGGCCGAGGGACTACCTGCCACGCCGGATACACCTGTCGTCCGGGTCCACGCCGTCGCCCGCACGCCCACCCCGGCCGAGTTCACCCTCTCCGGGCTGTCGACCCGCGGCATGGCACCCGACTGACAGCACCCCGCCGCACCGGGTGACCCCTGGTGGCCGCCGCGCTGGCACCGACACGCCCGGATGTGTCTTGCGCGCTGCCTGGCGCCACATCATTCTGACGGACCGGCAGAACCGCTGCCGCGCATCCTGTGTACTCATCGGGTGTCCCCTCGGTCAGGTGGTTGGTGAGACGGGCGCCCGTCAGCCGACCGGCACAGCGCACTGGGGATGCCACGCGAGGCTGGATCCGGATCGGCGAGAGGGTCTTCGGGAGCCAGTCGGGTGATGGCGGCCGCTGGGGCCGCCCGCGAGCGCTCAGTGGATCAGGACGCGTTCGCCGGAACGCGGGACGACGGCCGTCCAGCCGAGTTCGCGGTCGATGCGGTCGCGCAGGGCCTGCGATCCGTCGGGCTCGCCGTGCACGAGGTAGGTGGCGCTCGGAGGTGGGGCGTGGCGCAGCCACTCGATGATCTCGGCGGCGTCGGCGTGCGCCGAGAAGGCGGGCACGTTGACCACCTCGGCCCGTACGGGGACGTAGGTGCCGTACATCTTGAGCACGCGGGCGCCGTCCACCAGGTCGCGGGCGCGGGTGCCTGCGGCGGCGAAGCCGACGACGATGACGGTGTTGCGCGGGTCGGGCAGCAGTCGGCGCAGGTGGTGGATGACGCGGCCGCCGGTGGCCATGCCGGAGGCGGAGACCAGGACGGAGGGCACGCTGGAGTGCTCCAGGGCCAGGGACTCCTGGAGGGAGTGGATCAGCGTGAACGGTTCGGGGTCGAGGGCCGAGGCGCCTTCGTCGAGGATCTCGGGGCGTAGCTGGCCGGAGTGCCGTGCGAAGGCCTCGCGGTAGATCTGCAGGGCGGCCAGGGCCATTGGGCTGTCGACGTAGACGGGCGCGCCGGCGGGGAGCCGTCCGGCCCGGCGCAGCTCGGCGAGTTGGTGCAGGACGACCTCGGTGCGGTCCACCGCGAAGGAGGGGATGACGGCGGTGCCGCCGCGGGCGAGGGTGCGGTTGATTGCGGCTGCGAACCATTCGCGGGCCGCGGTCTCCTCGTGGTGGCGGTTGCCGTAGGTGGACTCCAGCAGCAGGACGTCCGCGCCGGTGAACGGTTCGGGCGGGCGCAGCAGCGGGTGGACCGGTCGGCCGAGGTCGCCGCTGACGGCGAGGGTGTGGCAGTCCTCCAACGTCAGGTGGGCCCAGGCGGAGCCGAGGATGTGTCCGCCGTGGTGCAGCCGGAGCACCATGCCGCCGGTGATCTCGACGTCGGTGTCCAGCTGGACGGGGTCGAACATGCGCAGGGTGTTCTCGACGTCGTCCTCGTCGTAGAGGGGTTCGGCAGGGCGGTGTTTGGACCAGCCGTGCTGGTTGGCGTGGTCGGCGTCCTCGCGGAGCAGGTGGGCGCTGTCGCGCAGGATCAGCTCGGCGAGGCGGGCGGTGTCGGGGGTGGTCAATACCGGTCCGCGGAAGCCGTCCCGGACGAGTTTGGGCAGGTAGCCGCAGTGGTCCAGGTGGGCGTGGGAGAGAACCACCGCGTCGATGTCGGCCGGGTCGAGCGGGAGTGGGCGACGGTTGAGCCGGCGCAGTTCGGCGAGTCCCTGGAACATGCCGCAGTCGACCATGACCCGGGCGCGGTCGGTTTCGACCAGGAACTTGCTGCCGGTGACGGTGCCGACGCCGCCGAGGAAGGTCAGCAGGCCCGGGCGGGGCTGCGGATGAGGGGCGGTGGCGTCCGTCGTCATGGCGACCTCCCAGGGGAGTGGTCACTTCCCATGATGGCGAGTGGCGGCTCGGCCGTCGCGGGCTGCATCGGCCCTGGCGGCCGGACCGAACGGCCCCGAACACCCCCGTGCCTACCGCGCCGACCGCTGAGGTGGACCAGGCAGGGCCCGGGCGCGCTGTTCGAGGCGCCGGCCCGGCGCGGGCCGGCGAACCTCGGCGGTCGGCGCGGGCACGGGAGCGCGCCATCGTCGACCCGACCGCCTCCGCCCCTTGATCCGCCCTGATCCGCTTCGGAAGCCCGGCCGACCCGGCTTCGTGGGAGTGCGCTCCGCGAGCGCGGTCCGGTCGCCGAACGCCCCCGATTCACTCTCTTGGAGCACACTATGACCAGTCAGTGGAACACCGTCGGTGAGGTGATGACCCACGCGGTGGTCGCGGTCGGCCGCGACGCGACTTTCCGGGAGATCCTGGAGACCCTTCAGCAGTGGAAGGTCAGCGCCGTCCCGGTGCTGGCCGGCGACGGCCGGGTGGTGGGCGTGGTGTCCGAGGCGGACCTGCTGGCGGCCGAGGACCGCGAGAAGGGCAATACCGACGGGCTGATCGCCGCTGGCCTGATGTCGGCGCCCGCCGTCTCCGTCCATGCCACCAGTCCGACCGCCGAGGCCGCCCGGGCCATGGCTCGCGGCCACTTCAAGCGGCTCCCGGTAGTCGACGCCGAGGACTGTCTGATCGGCATCGTTAGCCGCAGCGACCTCCTGAAGGTCCATCTGCGCACCGACGAGGACCTCGCCCACCAGGTGAGGTTCGAACTCCTCGCCGTACTGAAGCCCGAACACGCTTCGGCCGTCGACGTCCGTGCGGAGGAGGGACGGATCACCCTGAGCGGGACGCTGCCTGACGCTTCGCTACTGCCGGTGATGGAACGGTTGGTGCGCGCCGTCCCCGGAGTGGTGGACGCCGACGTCAGGCTCGTCGCACCCGACTGAGACGGCTCCACCGTCGCCCCCGCGGACGGATGGGGCGGGCCCGCTCAGCCGCCCCGGTCGCGAACCGTTCGTTGCCGCGCCTCGATCGACCGGCGGACGCTGTCGGTGAGCGCACGCAGCCGCTCGGAGATGACGGCCGGCGGCTGCTGCGGGTCGACGATGCGGCGGGCGGCGTCCGGGAGTTCGGCGAGATCGGCGTCGAACATGGTGCGGGCTTCGGTGAGTGACCGGGCAGGGCAGGTGCGGCGGCCGTTCGCCATCACGGTCTCCAGCAGCGGCCGGGTGCCTGTCGGCGCAGGCTCGTCGACCAGTGCGACGGTGTCGGCGAATCCGGGCGCTCGGTGAACCTGCTTGACACCGGGGGCGGTCACTTTGCCGGTGGAGAGTTTCATCATAGGCCGGCCGTCGTAAGCGACCAGTTTGTAGGCCGCGTCCAGGTACGGCGCGTCGGCGGCCACCCCGACCAGGGTCCCGACGGCGAAAACATCGATCGGCGCGCCCGTGCGCACCAGCTCCTCCACCGCGTACTCGTCCAGCCCACCGCTCGCGGTGATCCTCACCCCGGGCAGCCCGGCCTCGTCCAGGATCCGCCGGGCGGAGACGGCCAGGGACCCGAGGTCGCCGCTGTCGAGCCGCACCGCGCAGCCCTCGTGCAGCCCGAGCTCGCGCAACACCCGGGCGGCGACCGCCACGCCGGCCTCCGTGTCGTAGGTGTCCACCAGAAAGGTCACCGGGCCGGGGTGGGCCCGGGCGAAGGCCCGGAACGCCTCGGCCTCGTCGCCGAACGCCTCGATGTACGAGTGCGCCATCGTGCCCACCGCCCGCAGACCGTACCGGCGCGCGGCAGCCACGTTGCTCGTCCCGGCGAAGCCAACCAGCGCACCCAACCGGGCCGCCTGCTCGCCCGCCGACACGCCATGACTGCGGCGCAGCGAGAAGTCCACCACCGGCCGACCGGCCGCCGCGAGCACGCACCGCGCCGCTTTGGACGCCACCGCCGTCTGGTGGCACACCTGGTTGAGCAGGAACGACTCCACCAGCTGCGCCTCGGGCAGCGGCGCTGTCACCTCCAGGATGGGCTCGCCGGCGAGCACGATCCGCCCCTCGGGTACGGCCCGCACCTGGCCGGTGAAGCGCAGTCCGAGTAGCGGCTCCAGGTCCCGGTACGGCCGGCCGAGGGCGGCGGCGAAGGCCGCGACGTCCTCCTCGTCCACGCGCAGCTCGGCGAGGAAGTCCAGCACCGGCTCCAGGCCGGCCGCCACCAGGAAGCCGCGGCCGGGCGGGAGCTTGCGCACGAACAGGTCGAACGTCGCCGGGGCGGTCATCTGCTCCCGCAGATACGAGTGCGCCATCGTCACCTCGTACAGATCGGTGACCTGGACTGTCGACATCGGTTCAACCTCCGGCTGCCAGGGTCGGGGACTGCGGGGTGATCGCCCGCCGGTTCGAGTCCGGTACCGGCAACTCGGCCGGTACCGTGACCGCGGCGGTGCCTCCCGCCGAAAGCCCGACCCGTGCGACCCGTCCACGCGTGGCGATTACCCGGGTACTCCGATCTCACGAAGCGGACGCTTCCGGGCCGTCCCTTCCCTGCCCGCAGTCGCCCGTGGATGATGGGGGTCCTGTTTCGAGTACGAAGTGAAGGCTGGTGGACCATGAGTGACCACGTCCATGTGCGGCTCCGCGAGGGGCTCGGGGTGAACGGAAGATTTCAAGTCCAGTGAGACGGTCGTGACGTTATGAGGTTTGTGGTGCGGGTTCCCTGCGCTTGGCCGGGTCGTTGATCCACGCCGTCTT